>CAZSEZ010000172.1:0-8532 GCA_964606015.1 uncultured bacterium | reverse complement strand
CTCAAGTTAAATACCAAGGTGGAGCCTTTGTTCAAGCCAACGGGAAAGAGTGGGTTGAAAGAAACTTTAACGGTACTTACAAGTTCAAGGAAGTAAACCGTGATGAATGGTCTGTCTATCTTCAAGCAACAGATCGCCCAGTTACCATCCAACTTGACCTCTGGACAAAAGAAGTTAAGTATTCTGACACGAACAACAGCTTTGTTCTCTATCAAATCCAAACTGCACAAATATAGTCGTGCTAACTTGTCACTCAGCTCTTTCGTATCGCTTGATTGAGGATTCAATTCAGCAACAGACTATTCCTAGTTGCAAGCTTTATTAGGAGTTGAGTGCATTGTAGGAGTTATAACCAATTTCCTAAACCTTCAATCAAATCAGTCCACTGAGGGATTTTGTCTAAAACCATCAACTGAGAAGATATATAACTTGCTCAGATACCTATTGTAAAAATTAAAGTAGTGAGAACATTTACAGACTCTAGGTCAGAGTTAGGTTCTACAAGCTTGTTTTTACATCTGAAATCTGAAAGTCAATGTTGCAGAGCTAAACTCAAAACACAAGTGACAGATAATAGGCTTTTGCTTGAAATGACTATCCAGTAAGTTCATAAGAATTTCATGAAAACCCTATCAAGTCCTAAATATTTAGCTTAAAGCTCCCATTAAGAAATCCAACTTTAATCTCTAATACACGTAATTTCATACACAAATTACGTATAAACCCTGATGTAGTATTTACGGAGTTCTCAGTATTATAGAAGTAGCAAAGAAAGAATAATCAGACTAATCTCTAACAGTCATGAAACTATTTAGACAACTACTAACTACTACTGCATGTTTACTTACTACGACATCTGCACATGCTTCTGTAGAACTAACTTACAGAGCATCTCAGTATCAATGTGGTGAAGACTCATCTATGGTGGAAATTAGTGTGGATGTTTACGATAATGGAGAGTTAGTGGCCGAAAATATGGGCATCAATGATTCTGTCATGGTCTCCAACATAGATGATGTCGTTTTGGTTTATTCATCTCTAGATGCAAACTGCTCTCTAGATACTCCAACTGAGAGAATAGTTAGCCAAGAGTCCGAAATTCCTGATTTACCTGGAGCTTACGACCAAGAAAATATTGCTGACCTATTAGCCGGACTAGAAGACTATGAGGACCTATTTTTAGTCGAACTAGGTACTACTGATAGCACTTCTTTTGCTTATGATTTACAAGACGTAGTCATGGTGGTCAACAACGATCCTAGTTCTGAAGAAGTTGCAAACGTTCCAGATATCATACTTTACGCTGACTAATATTAATGCGATTAGACCAAATCGTACAAAGGAGACAATAGTCTGAGGACGAGTCAAAAGTGACGGTGACATCACTAATTCATGTGTTTTACTCTACTACTTTCTTCTTATTGTGTTTTAGAAATACCAACCAAGCTAAGACAACCAAAAATCAACCAATAAACGCAGCAAGTAATGCCTCAATTGGATGCTGAGGCATTGGAATACAAAAAATATTGATAAAAAAATAGACAATAAATTTCTAGAATGTCTACTCCCTAATTAGAAGTAATAAACAAAGATTTTAATATTTTAAATTTGCTCAATTTTTAAGCTCACCAGTTCAGTTTAAAATTCGAGCTTAAGAATAATCTAACTTGTTTCACTAAGTTAAACATTTGCTAGCATAGCTACATCCGAGAAAATACGGGGCTAGACAGATGCAATTCTGGCATGAGGGCAAGCAGTTGCAAAACGGAAAGCTTATCGTCGAGAAAGTATTAGGCAATGGTGGTTATGGTGTCACTTATAAGGTACGAGAAACCAGTACTGGAAGATATCTTGCGGTTAAAAAGCTTAAAGAAGAACGTCGCAAACAAGCTAACTTTCAGGAACAACAAACCAAGTTCTTCAACGAAATAATTGCCTTAGCTAACTGTACACACCCCAATATAGTCCGCGTCTATCCTCGAACTTTTATGGATTCGGGATTGCTCTGCATGGTAATGGAATATATAGAGGGAGTAGATTTAGCAGAATATATTGATACGAATGGGAAGTTTTCAGAACCAGAGGCGATCGCGCTAATTACTAAAGTTGGCAGGGCCTTAGCCCACATCCACCAGCAAGGTTTATTACATCGAGATATCAAACCAGATAATATTTTGCTCAGACAGGCTGATTTAGAGCCAGTATTAATCGATTTTGGTTTGGCAAGAGAGTATACTCCAGGCACCATCAAGAGTATGACTGACTCAAAAACTATAGGTTATGCACCTATTGAGCAGTATCAGAGAAGAGGCAATTTTGGAGCCTGGACAGATGTCTACGCTTTGGCTGCAACTCTATACTCAATGGTGACTGGAAGAGCACCAATTCCAGCAGATGCACGCCAAGATTCACCCTCGGATTTATTAGTTGCTCCTCAGTACTTTAACCCCGATCTTAGTGACAAACTGCAAGAGGCAATTTTACGAGGCATGGCGATTAAAATAAGCGATCGCCCTCGAACAGTACAAAGGTGGTTGGATACATTAAGCCACAAGCAAAATCCAGTCTATCTAGACGACTTTACCGTCAGCTTACAAATTTTTGAGTTTGAGACAGTTCAAATTAATAAAATCAAAGTCAATAGCTTTTTAGGTCTAAGTAAAGACAAAAAAGTTATTTTAGATAAAGCAAAAAAACAAGTAAATTATTTTATTGAAAAATTAAATAACAGTATCGATTTAGAGATGGTCTATATTCCTACTGAGAGTTTTCTCATGGGTACTAATCCGGAAGAAATTACTAAATTAAATCAAAAATATAATACAAACTATTTCAATCAAGAACAGCAATCTGACAAAGAAAAATTACCAGAATTCTATTTAGGAAAATTTCCAATTACTCAAGCCCAATATCGAGCAATAATGAGCGATAATCCCTCTTGTTTTCAAGGAAATAATTTACCAGTAGAAAGAGTATCTTGGAATAATGCAGTAGAATTTTGCCAAAAATTATCAGAAAAAACAGGCAAAGAATATAGACTACCATCAGAACATGAATGGGAATATGCTTGTCGAGCAGGAACTAAAACTCCTTTTTATTTTGGTCAAACTTTGACCACTGATTTAGCCAATTACAACGGAATTTTTAACTACGCTAATGAGCCGAAAGGAAAACATCGTGAACGGACAACACCAGTAGACTCATTTCTACCTAACGCTTTCGGTTTGCACGATATGCATGGCAATGTTTGGGAGTGGTGTAGCGATGATGTAGAGGACAATCATCAACACAGAACCAATACAATGACTGTAGAGGATAGTAGTTACAAAATAGCCCGTGGAGGCTCATGGTACTCCGATCCTGTCTGCTGTCGTTCTACTTACCGTCAACACATCTCCAAAGAATATCGCGGTAATGATATTGGCTTTCGTGTGGTTTGTGTTTCCCCAAATATTTTTTAACTTTTTGTGACCTTATCTGATGTCTTAACTATAGTAGATATTTGGTTCTTTCATCTCTTTAAGTATTAACAGGTAGCCAATTTATAAAAATCGATTTAAATTATGCTTCCAGAAGTCACACTCAAGATCATTCAAGGAAAACTAATAGGCAAGACTTTTATCTTTAACTCTCGTGATACTTGCCTAATTGGTCGTAACAAAAAATGCCAAATCAAAATTCCTGACGATAAGGATCACAGTACTATCTCTCGTTATCATTGCTTACTCGATATCAATCCTCCCCATATCAGAATCCGCGATTCTGGTAGTAAAAATGGTACTTATGTGAATAATCGTTGTATTGGCAGAAGAGGTAAAGATCAACCCCCCTCACAAGGAGAAAATTTTGAACTTGAAGAATTAGATTTAAAAGATGGTGATTTAATTACTTTAGGCAATACTATCTTTGAAGTCAAAATAACAGAAGAACTACCATCGCCCACCACAAATAAATCAGAAATAGACCCCATAATTCCTGAAATTAATCTCAAATATGATGAAAATCTCGGAATTTTCAACGACTACTTAAAGCTAGAAGAGTTAGGCCATGGTGGTTTTGGCAAAGTACACCTCGCACGTCACAAGAAGACAGAAGAATTAGTTGCCATTAAAACTTTGCTACCTCAAATAGCAGTCAAACCATATATAAGAGATCTTTTTCTAAGAGAAATTTTAGTCATTCAGAAATTAAACCATCCCAATCTAGTCAAGTTTATCGATTGCGACTTTAGAGATAGTAAGTTCTACTTCGTAATGGAGTTCTGCGATCGCGGTTCAGTAGCAAACTTGATCAAATCCAGACAAGGAGCTTTAAGCATCGAAGAAACTAGCAAACTAATCTTTCAAGTACTAGACGGATTGCATTACGCTCACCAGAAAAAAGGCGTCATCCATCGAGATATCAAACCAAGCAATATTTTTTTAACCGAACAAAATGGTGAGCTGATAGCGAAATTAGGAGATTATGGTTTAGCAAAATCTTTTGATTTATCCGGTTTGAGTGGTCAAACTGCTACTGGAGCCAAAATGGGTACTCCTACTTTTGTGCCGAAACAACAAGTAATCGATTTTAAGTACGCCAAACCCGATGTCGATGTTTGGGCCGTAGCTGCGACTTTTTATTTTATGTTGACCCAAGCATATCCTAGAGATATCCCCACAAGTTTCCGGAACGATCTGTTTGCCGTTTTGCATACCAAACCTGTACCGATCAGAGAACGCAATAGCTCTATCCCCAAATCTTTGGCTCAGGTAATCGATTTAGCTCTTGATGACGATCGCGATTTGTATTTTCAGGATGCTCTTTCATTCAAAAATGCCTTAATCAGCGCCCTTTAAAGCATTATTTGTTTGATAATGTTTGACTTTTGCTAGCATAAACTCAACAGTAAGGAAGAGAACAATGGGAAAAAGCCAATTAGGAGTGAGAGTACCCGATGAACTACTGGCTAGACTGAATGACTACGTCACAAACAACAATACTTCTAAGACTGATGTTGTTGTCGGGGCATTAGCTAAATACCTAGATAGTCCTGAGAGTGTCCCTTTACAAGAAAGAGTTACTTTGATCGAAGATATATTAGCTCAAGTAGAAACCTTACTCAAAAAGCAGAAAATAAATAGCTAATTAAGGAGTAAGCAACTTTTCCTAGAATAAAGGCTGTGTAGTAGTCGCCTAGGAATGCTGAGAGTATTCCCAAAGACGAATCGTGCTATCTTTACCACCACTAACTAATAAATTTTCTTGCTTACTAGTAGCCAAAGCTAAAACCCAATTTTCGTGCTGCGGCAAGGTTGTGATTAGCTGATTACCATCTATACTCCAGACTTTGATGGTGTTATCAGTAGAACCACTAAAAATAGTATTAGAATCACTAGCTACAGCAACAGTTACAACTCGATCTTCGTGACCAGTAAAAGTCGTCACTAATTCCCCTGTTTTTAATTTCCAAACTTTAACGGTTTTGTCCCAACTACCACTAACTAAATATTGACCATCAGGACTAATTGCGATCGCTCTGATAGTATCCTGATGTCCTATAAGAGACAATAACAACGTCCTACTATTAGCATCCCAGACTTTAATTACACGATCTTTTCCAGCACTAGCAAATACTAAATTATCAGGACTAAAAGCGACAGCATAAACAACCGTATCATGGGAAAAAATAATTGCATTTTTCTCACCAGTTTCTAAGTTCCAGGTTTTAACGGTTTCATCTTCACTACTACTGACTAAAGTTTTAGCATCAGGGCTAATAGCTAATGACCATATACTAGCTGAATGTCCTTGTAATTTAAGTTCCATCTCACTATTATCTGGACTCCAAATTTTAATATTGCCATCACCATCACCAGAAATTAACTGATTAGTTTGTGGATTAAAAATCAAAGCACGAGTTACATTCTGATGTTGGTCTAGTACCTTGGCAATATCACCTGTTTGACGATTAAAAAATTCAATACTACCAGTATTCTTACCACTAGCTATCCACTGTCCATTGGGGGAAACTGCTAAAGACCATACTTCCGAATTCTCAGCAATTCTAATATCTTGAATTAATTTAAGATCAACCTTTACTTTCGGAACATCAAGTTGTTGTTTAGGTCTAGTAGAAACAAATGTAGTTAAAGAAAGTCCCCCTAAAGCCAAACCAGCATATTTTAAAAATTTTCGCCTCGAAGTATTGCTCAAACTTCGATGTTCTTCAGGTTGTGGATTTGATATGAGAGTTGTATCTTGCTCATTCATACCTGCCAGAGTATTCCAAGTCGGCAGATTCATTCCTGGGTTTTGGATAATAATCGGCTGCCAGCTTGCGCCAGGATACTTAATATCCAACTCTTGCAATCTTTCTCTAGCTTCTCTAACAGCTAGGTAGAAATGTTGTCCATTAGCAAAATTAGTTAAAAAATACTTTAAAAACTGTTGTGCTACTAAATCAGGCACAGGCTCACGCATCACAATAACCTGTGGCAGATTAAGCTGCTCTAGAAAACTCGCTAAACCTAAGCCATCACAAGAGTTAAAAATAGCTAATTTCAAGCCTCCTTGTTCTACAGCTCTTTTTAAGGAGTAAGATAATTCTTCTAAACTAATCTTATCTTCAGAATTTATATGTAGATAGCCTGTTTCCAGTTTCGTCTGACTATGTCCAGCAAAGAATAAAATATCCCATTCACGCTCCCATAGCTGGGCACTAATTTCTTCTGGTTTTGGCTCATACAAAAATACCAACTCAGTATTAGCTAAAGTATCAGTCAATATTTGTTGATCTTCTTTAAGATTAATACCTTGACTATCACCTAAGATAGCTAAAACTGAGATTTTTTTGGCTTCTAGAGTTGGTCTTTCACCACTAGCAACTTTTTCATAATTATTAGTGGCTAAAGCAATTTCTGCATGAGGATATCTATCTAACAATTCCCATAAGTGCCAAGGCAATTTGCGTAATTGATTATCTGTAGTCCGAATTAGAATTCTAATTGTTTCACTACTAGCAACTTTCTCAATAAGTTTTCGCCAGATAGGTTGAAATCGTGGTGAATTCAACCATTCATTTAACTGTTTTTTTAGTTTATTTACTAAAAAGCGTGATTCATCAATATTTTTTTGAATCGAGCCATTATAGGTAATTTTTTTAGCACTAATACGACTGGTAGAATTAATATTTTGATATTTTTGTTGCCATAAAATATAAGTTTCTTTTAATTGTGGTGCTGGGGGTAAACTACCAGATATTTCTACTTCTCTGGTGCTTGCCTCAGGAGCAATAGCTAGGTTAACTTGCAAACCTTGCTCTAAACTTCCATCTAGTTTTAGTTCTACTACTTTACCCATCAGCTTTTAAAGAATAAAATCTTCTCGAAAACAGTCATTAGCTAGTTCTAGCTTAATACTAAAAGACTCTTCACAAGCCCCTTCAAAATCAAATTTCAGATTTTTATTCTCTAAACGAGTAGTGGCTTCCATGACTATATCTTCATCTTCGTCGAGCAACATTAGTCTTAATCCAGTTGGTAGATAACCTTGTTTTAATTGGGGTAAAATTTCTACTGTTACATCGCGATCGCAGTTCTGAGCTTCTTTGACTCTTACCACCAAAACAACAGGACTCGCTTCAGAACCAAGAGAAACTAATCTGGCACCTTCAGCTCCAGAATTTCTAAACGCAGGAGCAATCTGAGAAGTACCCAATAATTCTGAGACTGTTTGCCAACCTTGATCAAATAGTTGCTGAAACCAATTATCTAGCTGAATTAAACTCTTTTGAGCAGATTGCGCAATAGATGGATTGGCCACTGCAAAAGCAGAGCTAACTTTATCCTTGAGAGCTAGAGGAGGAGATATCGGCTCAGCGTCTGTCGAGAGAATACCCATGACGGCCATAGATTGACGAATTTGCTCGCGCATCTCAGGAGAAGATTTGAGCAGTTCTTCTACTTGTAGCTTTTCTGCTTCATCTAAATCATCTAAAACATAGCCCGCTGCCAATAACTCTAATTCGTCTGCGTTGAATGTGTTCATGTTCTTTCGTTTAATTATTGTTGATTCTGCTCTAGTAAAAGCCGCTTGAGTTTGACAAATGCCAATCTCACCCTACTTTTGACCGTTCCCACGGGGAGATCGAGCCTTTCGGCAATTTGTGCCCTACTTAATCCCTCAAAAAAATTCAGCGTTAAGATTTCGCGCTGCTCTGGAGAAAGCTGACTTAATGCTTGTTGTAATTTCTCCTGCTGTTCTCGATCTTGAGCATCTTCTAGGGGCATCAGTTCAGCAGAACTTTCATGGAGATATAGTTGCCAGCGATCCAAGAAATTTTGGGCGGTTTTACGTTTCCTTAGTTTATCTATAGCTCTATGGCGAGCTAGCAAAGCCAAAAAACTTTTTAAACTTCCTCTACCAGCTTGATAGCTATCTTTTTGCCATAAGGAAATAAAAATATCTTGAGTTAATTCCTCAGCATCTCCATTACTATGCAAAATATTAAAAGCCACATCATTTCCCGACTCACGACCAAAACGCAAAGTA
>CAZSEZ010000171.1:0-8559 GCA_964606015.1 uncultured bacterium | reverse complement strand
CATCTTCTGCTTTGAACAGGCGAGAGTAGCGGAAATCTAATAAAGTCTGTAACTTTTCTGTTGCACTGATGATCACGGAGCCTCCCCAACCACCATTTCCTCCGGCAGGGCCACCAGCAGGAACATACTTTTCCCTACGGAATGCTACTATGCCATCGCCTCCCTTGCCTGCTTGGATCTCTATTTTTGCTAGATCGATAAATTGCATGATGACAGCTGGGTTATCAAAGTTTAGGATGTGAATCTTATCATATTAATAGGGAAGTGACAGGGCAGGGATTTCTGTAGCTTTTCTGAATTTTTTAGATGTGACTTAGTGAAAAAGCTTAGAATAGTGAAGAATATTTTTAGACCCACTAAGATAACGTTTATCGTACACTGGGGCATCTAAACTGATTTTTATGAATTTAAGAGCCTGCCTTGATTTTTAGATGAATTTATGGCGTTAAATCAATACTTATGTTGCTTTGCTATTCAAAGTATTTTTTTGCTTGATATCTAGTCAAAATCCTTTAAAGGGCTGTCTTTTCCTTAATTGATTGCCTGTTTTGGGTATTAAAAATAAATTGAAGGGAAAATGGCGAAAAATGTAGCGATCAAACCTTTAGGGTTAGTTTTACGAAAAGCTGGTTTGGTCTCTTCACAGCAGGTAGAACAAGCTTTACAGGAGTCTCTTAATTTACCCCAGTGTCGAATTGGGGAGATTTTGGCAATTCGAGGCTGGATTCATCCTCAAACTGCCGATTTTTTTGCAGAAATTTGGCCTCGTGTTTTGTTCGGACCAGGCAAAGTCGGGTTCTCAGAGGATTTAGCTGAATCCCAGTCTCGAATAAAATCTCAGGAAAGATGGTCATTGGCAACTAGTCAGCAATCCAGCATCCCAAAAAGTATCCAAGGGTTTTCAGCTAAAATTGTCAGGCCTTTAGGGTGGTATCTTCAGGCAGCTAAGTTGCTAGATCCTCAGCAAATCAAGTGTATCTTGCAAATTCAGCAGAGAGATTCTGCTAAGTTTGGCAAAGTTGCGGTTGAACAGGGTTTTATTTCTCAAACAACCCTAGAATATTTTTTAGAACATTTGTATTTTCTAAAAACTGGTATTGAGATTACTGCATATTCTGAATCAACTGCTTTGGAAATAGATCGCATCGAAACTTACCTATTGGATAATCAACGATGTCACCCAATCGATCTTCTACAGAAGTATCGGTCAATCCATCAGCAGGAATCTATCGTGGCGACAGGAGATGAGATTGAACAAGAGTTGTTAGCTAGTGGAATTGTAATTCTTAAAAAAAGTAATTTACATATTGCAAAATCAAGCTATCGTAAAACTTTTGATCAAGAATGGCTGGAAAAAGAGCTGGCAAATTTGCAACCTTATAATCAAATTCGTTTTAGAATGTTTGCCCTTAGAGATAAGGTAGATACGCCATACAAAGTAACTAATGCGATTAACTATTGGTGCGATCATCAGCCTTTTTTAACTCAAAAACTCTATTTACTGGTTCAGGAACTGACTGACCCCATTAGCCCTGGTCATGAGGAACAAACTGTAGAAGAGTTGGCTTACTGTAAGATTATCGATAATTGGCAGCAAGGAGTGGCTGCGGAGCATTTTTTACGCATTAGCGATCGCATTAAGAAAAATGAGTACTGTTCTGCTATATCCCTGTTGAAAACTTACAAAAAAATTTGGCAGCTAAAAGAAGTTAAGTACAAGGGGGAAACTGTTCAGCAAGAGCTATTACGAATGGGTTTGCTTAAGTTACGTCATGGGTGTCTCAGGATTAGTAATCGTATTTACCAAGCAGTGTTGGACTCACAATGGATAGAAAGACAGTTAGCACAAATTGCTTCTCATCCAGTGACTCTTCAGCAAGTTACTCCTAACACTGGCAAAGGCTGGGAATTTAATCAGCCCATGCCAAATAATCTTGGACCGGTAACCCCTAAAGTCTCCATAAAAGAGAAATCTTTGGTGGTGCAAGGTCACAAGAAAAAATCTTTACTACCTTTAATCTTTATTTTGCTAATTTTACTGGCAGTTCCTTTGGTCCATAAAGCATTTAGTGATGTATCTCCAAAAAGTGAGCCAGTTAAAGATGCTGTTCGCTCCAAACAGTAAGTAATGTGACCCTAATTGCTCTATATTTGTATTTGGGGGAACTTCTTACTTTATGTGATCGCGATGATAGTTAAATATGGCTCTAATCTTAGTTATTGATGATGATTTTGCAACTCAACTACTTCTGAAGCGGAGTTTAGAGAAGCAGGGCTATGAGATTATTGTGGCTAATAATGGTAAAGAGGGTCTAGAGAAAGCTTTAGAAACTACTCCTGCTCTAATTATCTGTGATTGGATTATGCCCCACTTGAGCGGATTAGAAGTTTGTCGTCAGCTTAAAGCTATTAGTCAACTTTCTACTACTTTTTTTATCTTACTAACTTCTTTAGATTCGGTAGAAGCGCGAATTGAAGGCTTAGATGCTGGCTCAGATGATTTTTTATGTAAGCCTATTCAAATGAGTGAACTGGAGGCAAGAGTTCGTTCTGGCTTACGACTGCATCAGTTATCGCGCGATCTCCAGCAGCAAAAGCAACTTTTAGAAGCAGAATTATCAGAAGCAGCTGAATACGTTACTTCGATTTTGCCGGAGCCAATGCAGCATTGTGCTCTAAATATTGATACTCGCTTTATTCCTTCTAGGCAACTGGGAGGCGATAGCTATGATTATTTCTGGCTAGATGATGATCATTTAGTTTTTTATCTTTTGGATGTGGCAGGCCATGGCCTGCGTGCTTCGTTACCTTCTTTGTCGGTAATCAACCTTTTGCGATCGCGTACTCTCAAAGATGCGAACTTTTATCAACCTAGTAGTGTGATCTCAAGTCTCAATCAAGCTTTTCAAATAGATGATCGCAATGATAAGTACTTTACTATCTGGTATGGAGTTTATAACACTAAGAATCGTCAGCTTCAGTATTCAAGTGCGGGGCATCCGCCAGGAATACTATTAGGGCATCAAGAAGCTGATCAGATTAGCGAACAAAGGTTGAAAACAGTTGGAGTGCCTGTAGGGATGTTCCCTAATGCTAAATATCAAGACAGTTCTCTTGCAGTTGAGAAGGGTTCTAGTCTCTACATATTTAGTGATGGGATTTATGAGATTGAAGAGGAAAATGGGAGTTTTTGGGGTTTGGAAAAATTTGTAACGGTTTTGAAAAAGTATCAACAGACATCAGAACGCAATCTTGACAGTCTGCTGCAGTTTGTTCGAAATTGGCATCCTTGTTTTCAGTTTGAAGATGATCTCTCGATTTTACAAATTGATTTCCACTGATAGTTAATTACGATTCTCTAGAGTGATTTTTGTTCGAACTCAGCTCGATCGCGAAAAATATCAAATACTCGATCCATGCTGGTAAGCTCAAATAACATCTTGATCTGCTCATTAACAGAGCACAAGCACATTTTTTTTCCTGCGCTACGAATAGTTTTTAAAGCTAAAACTAAAGCTCCTAAACCAGAACTATCCATGAAAGTAACCTCACTGAAATCAACCAAAATTATTTCAGTGTTTTCTTGAACACTAAGATTTACCTCAGAACGAAAATCAATTGCTTTAGTGCCATCCAAGATGCCCTTGGGTGCAATAACCTTAATATTCGAGTTCATATATGGTTTAGTTAAAAAAAATCGAATTATTCAGCCAGTATAGCAAAGGAGCTAGCTTTATTTGGTGCGTGACTTAAAGGTGAGAATATAGTTCTTGAGACAAGTAAAAACCAGGGGAAAGAATGGAAGCATACGATGCGATTGTAATTGGTGCAGGACACAACGGTTTAGTTTGTGCAGCATACCTACTAAAAGCGGGTTATAGCGTTTTACTGTTAGAAAAACGTCCAGTACCTGGTGGTGCTGCCACTACAGAAGAGGCAATTCCTGATCGCGCCCCTGGTTTTAAGTTTAATCTTTGTGCCATTGACCACGAGTTTATTTTCCATGCGCCTGTCATCGAAGAACTTGAATTAGCTAAATATGGCTTGGAATATCTCCATTGTGATCCTCATACTTTCTGTCCCCATCCTGATGGTAAATATTTCCTCGCTCACAAATCACTTAAGCAAACTCACGCAGAGATTGCCAGATACAGCCAGCATGATTCTGATAAGTATGTTGAATTTGTTCAGTATTGGGCGCAGTTAATGAGTGCGATCGCACCTTGGTTTAATGCTCCACCTCAAGATATTATTCGTCTAGCCAAAAACTACAGTAAACAGAATATTCTTGATGTTCTAGCGGTTGCAGGGGGCAAAAATAAAGCTCTCGACTTTATTCGCAACATGATTACTTCTCCTGAAGACTTAATTAATGAGTGGTTCGATACGGAGATTGTCAAAGCTCCCCTAGCTCGTCTGGCAGCAGAAATTGGTGCACCTCCCTCCCAGAAAGGAATCACCGCAGGCTTGATGATGTTGGCAATGCGGCACCAACCAGGTATGGCGAGACCCAAAGGCGGAACTGGAGCGCTGACTCAAGCCTTAGTGAAATTAGTCACTTCTTTAGGCGGCAAAATTCTTACCGAGCAAATGGTAGAAGAAGTCTTGATTGATAATAACTCTCAAGCCGTAGGAGTTAGAGCAGGAGGCAAAGAATATCGCGCTAATAAAGCCGTAATCTCCAATATTGATGTTCAAAGACTCTTTCTAGGATTAGTAGAAGAGAATGCTATTGAAACGCAATTGCGCGATCGCATAGCCCGTCGGATTGTTAACAACAACGAAACTATCCTCAAAATAGACTGCGCTCTCTCTGAAGCCCCGAAGTTCAGTGCTTATCACCAAGAAGATCTCAATCATCTAATTGGTACAGTTCTCATCGCCGATTCGATGGCTCATGTGGAGCAGGCCCATAGTTTAGCTGCTATGGGACAAATTCCCGATAGCGATCCTTCCATGTATCTTGATATCCCCTCGGTATTGGATCCGACTTTAGCTCCTGATGGCAAACATACTCTGTGGATCGAATTTTTTGCTCCATACCAAATTGCAGGCAAAGAAGGTACAGGCTTGAATGGTACGGGCTGGACAGATGAGCTAAAAAATAAAGTGGCAGATAATGTTATGGCAAAACTAGCCGAATATGCCCCCAACATCAAAGATTCAGTAATTGCCCGCCGAGTAGAAAGTCCAGCTGAACTGGGAGCTAGATTGGGTTCTTACAAAGGCAACTACTATCATTTGGACATGACTTTAGATCAAATGATCTTTTTACGTCCCTTACCAGAGATTGCCAACTATACTACACCAATCAAAAACCTCTACTTGACTGGAGCAGGAACTCATCCAGGAGGTTCTATTTCAGGGATGCCAGGACGAAACTGCGCTCAGGTGCTACTTTCTCAGCAAAATTCTCTGGTTGCCAGAGCTAGCCAATCTCTTGGTGCTTTGTTTAAGGGAATTAGTCGTTAAATAAATTCAGGAATCTTCACATATCGGTAACCTAAAACTCGCTAGACATAGGATAATGAGAGTTCATCTAGTTACACGTATTCTTTGATTCACTCTTAATTTTTATCCAAAGATACATACACATCAATATATAAGGAGCAAGTATTGGTTACTACAACTTCTTTTAACACTGCTAAATCAGAAGAAATTTTTGCTGCAGCCCAAAAGCTAATGCCTGGTGGCGTAAGTTCTCCTGTGCGTGCTTTCAAATCTGTGGGTGGACAACCTGTAGTATTTGATCACGTTAAAGGCGCTTATGCTTGGGATGTAGATGGCAATAAATACATTGATTTTGTCGGTACTTGGGGCCCTGCAATTTGCGGACACGCTCATCCTGAAGTGCTGGCTGCTCTACAAGAAGCTTTGCAAAAAGGAACTAGCTTTGGCGCACCTTGTTTACTCGAGAATGTTCTAGCAGAGATGGTAATCGAAGCTGTACCCAGTATCGAGATGGTACGTTTCGTCAACTCTGGGACAGAAGCTTGTATGTCTGTCTTGCGCTTGATGCGAGCTTTTACTGGCAGAGAAAAAATCATCAAATTTGAGGGTTGCTACCACGGGCATGCAGATATGTTCTTGGTCAAAGCTGGTTCTGGGGTTGCTACTCTAGGTCTGCCCGACTCTCCTGGAGTTCCTAAATCCACTACTAATAGCACTTTAACTGCTCCCTACAACGACCTTGAAGCAGTTAAAGCTCTTTTTGCTGCTAATCCCGATTCAATCGCTGGGGTAATCCTAGAGCCTGTAGTTGGTAACTCTGGTTTTGTAACTCCCGATGCTGGTTTCCTTGAAGGTTTGAGAGAAATCACCAAAGAATACGGCGCATTGCTAGTATTCGACGAGGTTATGACTGGTTTCCGCATCTCCTACGGTGGTGCACAAGCAAAATTTGGCGTAACTCCCGACCTAACAACTTTGGGTAAAGTAATCGGTGGTGGTCTACCTGTAGGTGCTTACGGTGGTAGAGCTGACATTATGGCTATGGTTGCTCCTGCTGGCCCTATGTATCAAGCAGGTACGCTTTCTGGAAATCCTTTGGCAATGACCGCAGGAATCAAAACTCTCGAACTACTCAAAAAACCTGGTACTTACGAACAGCTAGATAAAATCACTAGCAAGCTAGCAACCGGTATGTTGCAAACTGCTAAAGATGCTGGACATGACGTTGTCGGTGGTCAAATCAGTGCGATGTTCGGTATGTTCTTTACCAACACTCCTGTTCATAACTACGATGATGCAAAAACTTCTGACCTAGAGAAATTTGGTCGTTTCCACCGTGGAATGTTAGAGCGCGGTATTTACCTAGCTCCTTCTCAGTTTGAAGCTGGCTTTACTTCCCTAGCTCACACTGAAGCAGACATCGACGCTACTCTAGCAGCAGCTAAAGAGGTTTTGTCTGAGATTTAATAACTCAGTTAATTCGTAACTAAATAATATTTGAGGTAGGTATTTTGCCTACCTTTTTTTATGAGCTAGATTATGGATACTCTCAATAGCAAAAAAAATTATTTGATGTGCTAATCGAAAATGGATTGTGGGCACAAGTAAGGTAGCAAGATTTATGCAAGAT
The DNA here is from genome assembly GCA_964606015.1 of uncultured bacterium. Taxonomy (GTDB): domain Bacteria; phylum Cyanobacteriota; class Cyanobacteriia; order Cyanobacteriales; family Xenococcaceae; genus Hyella. Next base: position 1,478 of record CAZSEZ010000171.1, on the reverse strand, counting down.
CCAAATCACAGACATCCTCAATTTTTTTTACAAAGATAAACAAATATGGATCTATATTTTTTTACCGATATGAAATTGAAAAATACTTTTTTATTAGCTTGTATCTGCATAGTGACTGGATTTAGTAATATTTCTAGGGCTTCTAATATTGATTATGAAAATGCTTGTAACTCTTACGGTTTTAATGAGGAACAGTGTGAAGAATGGCAGGTAAAAAATAAAGCTTTTGAGCAATCTAGAAATAGAGGAACAGAATTAGTTTATAAAATTCGTCTTAGAGACGCTGCAACTGGGAATATTCGTCAAGGAGGTATTTTTTCACCAGGGGATAAAGATAGGGAAGAATGGGTTGTGGTTACTCTGATTGATAATCAGGAAGTTAAAATACGCCATGCTACAAATATTGAGAATAAATTTTGGGGAACAAGACAATGGTACGATCACCCTGCCATTGCTATAAGAGTTTGCGATGTTACGCTTTTTGACTCAAATGAATGTTTGACAACCGAAGGTGACACTACACTGTTACCAGAAGGTAAAACTATCCATGATGTGCAATTTGATTTCAAGTATTCAGAAGGTGGAGCAATTTACACTCGTTCAATTCAGATAGGATCAGATGCCAAACCAGCAGATTAGGATTTGAATACTTAAAGTGCTATTTATTCAGGGCGTATTAGTTTCTATAACTTTCTGCTGATGAGTTGAAGAAAAATTAAAAATTTAAGTTAGAGTGAAACCAAATTGTACGAACTGAAGAGATCGCATTTTTTCAACTATTTACAATCGCCAATTTTCTAACTCCAGACCACTAACTCTGGAAAATTCTTTAGTGTTGCTAGTGACAACAGTTAAACTGTGAACCTTTGCTGTAGCAGCAATCAAAAGATCGTAATAGCCGATGGGAGTCCCTGCCTGTTTCAAATCGCTTCTAATCTTCGCTGCAACCTTCGCTTCAGTAGGAGAAAAATCAATTATTTGTACTTTACGATAAATAGCTTGAAGCTGCGGGTTGAGTTGTTTGCTCAAACTTGGCTTGAGCTGTAAGCCATAGTCAATTTCAAAAACAGTAATGCTGGAGAGAAAAACATCGTGAGGTTGAGTTTGATGGAATCGCCTAATGGTATTAGGGTCGCCTTTTAAGTAATCAGATAGAGCGCAAGTATCCAGTAAATAAGCCATCTAAAAAATCTCTTCTGAAGGAGCAATTAGATCTTCATTGTCAGGAAGTTCAAACTCTGGACAACCTTGCCAATTCAAGATTTCTTCTCCCCAATCACTAGCTTCGTGCTCTTTGATGAGACGTTCTACCGCCTCATTAATTAGGTTGTTGCGGGACACTTTTTCCCGTTTAGCGATCGCTTCTAGCTTATGGGCTAATTCATCTTTGAGATAGACACTAAAGTTCATTGTTGCTAATTTTTAGCAGATCTGATTTTTAATATATTATGACAAGTTCTAAATATGTCATCTAAAAC
>CAZSEZ010000170.1:0-8578 GCA_964606015.1 uncultured bacterium | reverse complement strand
CTGATTTATTTAAATTAATATTGGCTCGTTCTCCAACTAGGAATTCTAATCTAGCGTAATTGGGGTTGAATCGATTTAAGCGTTGTTTTACAGAAGAAATAAGATAGTTTGCAGCCCAATACCAATCTTAATCTTTTTTAAAGATTGCTGGTCTGATATGTTCTTGTGCTGGAGCAAAACAGATCTGAAAAGATTTGGAGACGAGTTAGGAGATTCTAAATTATTCTCGATCGTTAGAGCAAACTCAACAAACCACTCGTTATACTCCCAAAAGCAATTGTCAATATATTGTGATTGCTTCAAAAAAACACACTGATTATAAGGAACATTATTCTTATGGGTCTTTTAGGTAAACTATTTGGCAAAAAAGAAGAACAAAAAGCAGCAGCTGGTAAAGTTAATGTTGCAGCAGCTTCTAAGCAAAATTCTATTCCCCCTGAGAAAGTAGGCTTAGATGGAAACTTTGATGAAAGTGGTTTAGCAAAGCGTGTTGCTCAAGCCCTAGATGATGCAGGGATTTCCGACAATATCGGACTTTGGGTGGCTCAAACTGGAAGCACTGTTGTCCTTAAGTACAACCCTGATGCTGAAGGAGTTCTCTCTCGTGCTGAGAAGGTTGCAAAAGGTGTAGAGGGTGCAAGTTCAGTTAATTCTGTACCTAACAGCTAACTACAAATAAATTAGGTCTTTTCTTAACCCGAATGATGCTGAGAGCTATGGTGAGCTGAATTTCATCAAGCTCTTTCCTCTGTTTCAAAACTGGAGTGTCGAGTTGTAGAATAAACATCTAATCATTCATCCGTTTGACTCCCCGTACATCAACGCATCACTAAATATATTTATGACTACGGCAAAAACTGACAACCAAGAACAAACCTTAGAATCCATGAAGAAATTTGCTGAACAGTATGCTCAACGTACTGGGACTTATTTCTGTAGTGATCCTTCGGTAACTGCTGTGGTTTTGGAGGGGTTAGCTAGACATAAGGATCAATTAGGCTCTCCCCTCTGTCCTTGTCGCCATTATGAAGATAAAGAGGCAGAGGTCAAAAGTTCTTTCTGGAATTGCCCTTGTGTTCCGATGCGCGAACGCAGAGAATGTCATTGTTTGCTTTTTCTAACTCAGGATCATCCTTTTTCTGGAGATAAACAGACCATCGATATGGAATATATTGATGATGTCAAAAAATCAATGGACTAGTATTAGCTTAAGTTAGTTATTGTATGTAACTGTTCTGAATTGTGTAATTTAGGTGATACTAAAAACCCGCAGCTTCCAGCTAGTAGATTGGGAAGCTGCGGGCTACTATTAGCAATTTGCTTTTAGTGATTCTTTTGAGGCTTATCTTCATAAATCAGAGTTTCAAAAAACCAGGATAAGCTAAATAAACCTAAGACCAAGAGTAGCAAGATAAAAATACCATCCATAGCTTAGTAGCTCCTTTAAAGTGAGGTTAATAAAAGAGGAAACAGTTATTTCTCGACTAAATGCATAAGTAATATTTTGAATCCCCTTATGACTTTGATCTAATTTTAATTCCTGCTTTATTTGTCAAGCTACTTTTGTTTACTAGCAGTAATTTTAATTCATATCTCTTTGCGTTACACGCTGTATTTGAGAATTATCCCATTATTTTTGTTAGTTTGATTTGGACTTGGTTGGTTATATTTAGATGGGATAGCTTACTTTTCCTTAGTGTTAGTCCTGTAAATTAAGTCTTCTATATCTCTTTGAAATGAAGCCACCGATATTTTATGTAGGTCGTAACTGCGTTCAAAATAGGGATCGCGATCAAAGTTATTGATTTTGATCATCCTGACATCTATCGAGGCGATCCCAGGATTAGCAAAGACGGTTACTTCTAGTTTTGCTTCTTTTCCCACATGGAAATAGCAAGGCGTTTCGGCGAGTTGGACGCTAGTTTTACGTAGGTTACGATTCAAAAAACTGACTACTGAACTAAAATTATGGTCGCTAGTTCCCATTGTCTATTTGTCTAGCTTTGCTAGGAGTACATGATTTAAGTAACTCTTAGTTTACCAAAGTAATTGTGAAGTAAAGCTGGATGTGATTGTGATATTGACTTTTTCGGTGGTCGATATTTTGCGGGGCTGTGCTAGGTAAGTTTAAGTGTTAGGGAATATTTAAGCTAGATGTCTTAAATAAATCTTGTATTTCTAGTTATGTCCCGCCTTTCTTCTAAAGCATATAAGATCTTGGTAGCTGAGCTTAAAAAAGTAGCTTTGCAAGATCCCATTGCAGGTGAAACTGCTCAAGATCTTGCCCTAAAACGTTTGGATAGATTACGTTCTCAAAAGGGTAATCCAGCAGACGAAGCCGAACTTCGAGAACTGCTCCAAGATGTCTTACCTGATTTTAGCGATCGCGTCATTAGACAGGCAGCTAAGGCTAATCGATCAAAAAGTAAGTTGTGGTTATTGCCGAAAGTAGCAGTAGCAATGGCTGCTTTATCAGGGGGAATTTGGGTTTTGAATCTACCCTATCCGATGATTCGTCGTCCTGTAGCTAGAACTGCACCTATCTTACTTTTACCAAGCTTTATCAGTATGGATCGTAACTATCGTGCTGCTACTGCCAAAGTAGAGCAGGCAGATCAGTTGGTAAATAGGGCAACCAGCATGGCAGATTTGGAGCTAGGGCAGAAAAAAGTTAGCGAAGCACAAGGGCATTTAGACAAATTACCTGTCTGGTTTGTTGGCTATGAGCCAAGGGTGTACATGAATTTTTTTCGCGTTGGATTTATGTTTACCCTTGATGAGTACAGAGCTGCCAGAGAAGATATCGGCAGAATGGAGGCAGTAGTTTTCCAGGAAACCAATGCGATGAATGAACTTGTTAGAGCTGAGGAAACTATTGCTGAAGCAAAACAGACTTATCAAAATGCAACCGATGAGGCTACTAAGCAAAGTTCACTTAGTAGTTGGCAAATTGGGATGGATGGTCTGGAGGAACTACCGTCCAGAACTTTGGCCGCAAAACAAGCTAAAACCAAGCTCAAAGCTTATTATCGAGATTTTAAAGCTGTTTCTGGTTTAGTTGCCGGTAATGACATCACTAATAAGACAATGGGCGCAGCTCAGCGACGTGCTATCGAAGCCAAGGAAAACTGTAATAACACTCCTTTATCAGAAGAACAGTGGCGAGATTGTGTTCAATTGTGGGAAAAGGCAATTGTCTTTTTAAAGAAAATACCCATAGAGGATCCCAGTTACACTACAGCAGATAATCTTCTGATTGAGTATGAACGCCAGCTAAGTAAAGTTAAATCTTTTGCTGCTAGAGAAACTGAGTCGATCAGGGCTTATAAATTGGCACAGAATAAGTTTAGACAAATGCCAGCAGAGGTAAATACATCCAACAAACAAAGGACTATTCGTCAAATCAGAGATATTTTGATTGAACTAGAAAAAGTACAATCAGGAACTACTGTTGAGCAAGATGCTCGTTTCATGGGTGATTCAGCACGGCAAAAGTTACGTCAGATTGAACAAAGTTAAATAAAAAAACCTCTGGCTAAAATTAACCAGAGGGGATACATCACTTTTGCATTCTAAATACCTAAAGACTTTTGGTCGTGAATTATTAGAATCTGAAAGTGGTTCTCAATGCACCGATGAAGATATCGGAATTATCGTTATCTTGATTAGGGCTACTTAGCCAAATAACACCAGGAGTTAGAGAAACATTGCTGTTGATTTGGTATCTATAGAAAGCTTCTACTCTGAAAGGAACATCGTCTTCAAAGTCAGCTTCACCACCACCATCAAGGTCGAAGCTAGTTAGGTAAGGCTCAGCACCAACAATGATGGCACCCAAGTTTCCTTCTTTACCCAAATCTGGGAAAGCAAGTACCCCTGCGTAGTTAAGGATTTCACCATCACCCTGTCCAGCGATTTCTACATCAGTGTAGCTAAACCAACCGCGAAGACTTACTCCAGGAAGAAGGTCCCACTGGAATTGTGCACCGATAGAGTCACTGGTGGAACTATTGCCTGCTAGGGTAATTCCACTTACACCATCTAGTCCATTTAAATTTCCAAGATTTGTACCTGTGTTGGCAAATAAACCACCAGCTTGGGTGTCAAAAGTACGAACGTAGTTGACCCCAAAACGCAAATCATCTATTGGTTTGAAGCCAATCTGACCCATTGCAGAGTAGCTACCATTGAACAAACCGTTTCCATCAGATGGATCAGAACCATTAGGTGCTAAGTAACCAGCAGCAATGTCAATTTTATCTCCTAGATCGTAGGTGAGACCTACACCTGTAGTTAAACGACCGATACCTTGACGATATAGAGGATTACGTTCAGCGAAAGCACTCAAAGCATTGTTAGCGCCACCGCCAGCGTTCAAGCCATCGTTGAAAACATCTGCGTAGAAGTGGTGAGCACCTAGTCCAGCCATCGCTGTAACTTTGAGATCGTCCCCTACAGGAAAAACGTAGTGTAAACGGTCGATTACGATGTTGTTGCCAGCTGCAACATCAAAAGCAAAACGCCCTTCTCTAGTGCCAGTTTCATCCTGGAAAGAGTTTGCAATGTTACCACCAGTCAAACGAGTGAACAGCTTATCTTTACCTGTGAAACTGCTTACAAACTGGAGGCGAACTCTATCGGTGAAAACAACCTGTGCATCAACATCATCACCAAAAGCCTGAGCGAGGTTGAAAACTACTTCCCCGACTAACTTAGTTGTGGTTGAAAACTGATTGTCTTCTAAGAAAGCAGTACGACCTTCTAGATCGTCAACTCTACCACCGAGAGCTGCAAGTTCTGCTTCAAATTCTTGAACTAAGCGGTTTAATGTATCGATATCTTCGCGAATAACAGCTTCAGAAGAAGCAATCAAACGTTCGATTTGACTTAAGCAAGCATTCAGACCAGCAGCAAATTCGTAACGAGAAAGAGATTTGTTACCACGGTAAGTTTGATCAGGATAACCTGCGATACAACCGTAACGGTCTACCAAGGAGCGTAATGCTTCATAAGCCCAATCAGCAGGAGAAACGTCGCGTAGCTGATTAACGTTAGTTACCTGGCTCATGGAGTCTTGATCAAGACTATCAGCTTCACCAACTAGAATGGGGTCACTGTATTGTAGAGAATCGTCGTAAGCAGAAGAACCAGCTTCCTGTGCCAAACCAGGGTTAGCTAAACCCATTAGAGCTACACCAAAAAAAGCGGAACTGCTTAATAAAGAAGTTCTTAACTTGGAGAACATATTTAATTCTTCCTCACACCTAAAAAAATGAAAAAACAGTATAAAGGCTTAAACACTCAAACATAGTTCAATAAAATGAACTAAAGCATTTAGCATCTATACTTTCACCACATGAAAATACCACTAAAATCTAACAGTAAAATGTATGATTGACAACACTTAATTTTATTTAGTGATGTTCATCGTAGATAATGATGAGGTATTGGCATTGCCATGATGCAAATTGAGGAATCAGCAGAATTTAGTCTGATTTCAAAGCTGCTGCTGCTTTATCCAAAGCTTGGCGATACTGTTTTCCGTACTTTTTATGGAGATGGTGATTAGGGTCATTAGCAACAAACCATTCTGCTTGGTAAAGTTCAAAAATATCAACCCCTTTAGTGAGGCCGAAATCAAGTAGCGGCGGTAAAGGGCCAACTCTGCCTTTGCCTGCTGGGTTAGATTGGGCCGCGGTTTGAACTTCTAAGGGCACCTGTGAGTCGTATTTGGGAAAGAGGTTGCACCAGTCTGCATAACAAATTTTATCTGACTCATCCAATGCGATCGCTCTTTCCGTTAGACCTTGTGTGCCGATTCCGAAGCCTTCTTGTGCGGCGTAAGCTGCGATTTCTCTGGCTATATCTTTGGACTTTCCGTAATTATTGATCGTTACCAGAATAGTTTTGTCCGTTTGCAGCTTTAGGGTAGACAGAAAACCCAAGAAATTAAAGCTATGGTTGCGCCAAACTTCCTCACTTAGGCCAATACTTGGTTGTTCCCATTCCTTGGTACAAGGATTTTTCGCATAGGACACACCGTTCCCAGGATAGGACTCTGCACCTACCCCAATACCAAAGCGAAAGTAACCTACCCAAGGTTTATCGCTAAATTCGGTAACTGCGGCCTGAATTACTTTGCGATAGCTTTCCTGGTAGTCCTCATCCCAAAATACTGGGGTTTTTGGTGGATCGATTTCGCAACCTTTTCCTATTTTGCATTGACAGCTGACAGTATCAGTCTTTGCCAGTACATATGCTGGCGTAATCGGTTTGCCATTAAATTCTTGCTCTGCTTTTTGCGCTACGCCCCACAGTAGTAAATTGACTTTCTTGCCTGCTTTGATCCAGGGGGCTGCTTGTTTGTAAACGTAGCTCCAGTCGTACTGAAGAGATGCGGTTTCACCTAAATCAACTGTAGACCAGGGAACGACTATATTTGCTCCAGTTACAGTAGGGTCGTTTAAAATAAATTTTTCAATTCTTGACCATTCCTGAGTTGGAAGATTGGCTGTGTTGAGAAATAAACCTCTAGGCTTTTCGTTGGAATACTCTTGAGTTGTGCTGGCAAGAGCTGGATTTTGCTCCGCTATACTCCTAGCGTTAGAACTAGTCTGATTGCAACCATAAAGTAAGGCACCAGATACTACTAACATAATTGTTGAAGTAAATGTACCGAATGATGATAAAAATCTCTGTCTCATAGCTCTCTAGGAGTGTAAAAATACTTAATTAAAGTAATTCTCTCTTAGTATAGATGAAACAGAGATTGAAATTTGATCCTAGATTAATGAGTCATCTAGGCATTTACTTGTTGATAATAGTGTTGTGCTTCAGCGGATTTTCCCTGTTTGAGAAAAATATCTCCTAATAAGCGATTAATATGCGTCGCTTGCGGATTGATTTGTAATGCCTTTAGATAGCATCGAGCAGCAGTAGTTAGTTCATTTTTCTGGCAAAGAATATCACCGATTCTTTTGTAAGCGTTGAAGTGATCCGGTTTTATCTGAATGGCTCGGGTATAATTCTGGATTGCTTCATTAAAAGATTTCATTTGAGCATAGGCATTTCCCATTAGCATGTAGCAGTATGGCATGTCTGGGTTGATTGCGATCGCTTTATTCAAGTAATCAATTGCCTGTTCGTACTCAGCTTGTTTGATCAGCAAGTCTGCAATTCTGATATAAAATCCAGGCTGCCATTCTTCTTTTAAGGTTTCAGCTTTCTTATAGACATGTAAGGCTTCTAAAGTATTATTGCGTTTTTGAGATAACAAATTACCTAGTTCTCGATAAACACTTGCAGGGGAATCTGGTTCAATCTCAATCAGATCTTGGTAAGTTGCGATTTCTCTGTATATCTCCCCTCTTCTTTTGTATAGCTTGGCAAGCTTGAGGTATACATCGATACTACTGGTATTATCAGGAGCAACAGCAATAAGTTGCTTATAGCAACGAATTAAACCTTTCCAATTCTCTTGAGACTCATATATCTCTGACAATTCTCTTAGTGAATCAATATAGTCATTTTCAATTCTAGCAATTGACTGATTCAGGTGGCTAGATTTATCTTCGCTTGTGTTGAAATCTATGCTAGTTAATTTGATCTCGGAAGATTGATTGGTTGTCATACTTTTAAATGATAAATACTATAATAGTTATCTGGATAATCAATATAAATCTAACTGTTTTTTCTAACGTCTACTCATGATTTGATTATAGGTATTCAGATCAAAATCTTCACCTAAAAAATCATACATTTCTTGCAATCTAGAAGTACTAGATAATAGGTCACTATATCTTATCGAGAATGTAAAATCAGGATATTGCAGAGCATACTTGTCAAAACAGTCTTTCTGTCTTTTCAAGATGGTTCTACTACGATCTGGATTTTTAGCCCACCAAGAACTCTTTACTACTTGCTCAATATCTCTTGTTAAAAAAATGAACTTAGATGTAGGGAACATTTTTTTGAGAAAATCAAGTTCTACTTTGAATTTCCAGAACTTCTGGGAAACTCCATCACTACCAAATCTTATTTCCTTAAAGCCACAGACTTTGAATTGTCCTTCTGGATTTAACATTTTAAGGATTAGAGACCTGAGCTGATCTTCAATCACTGATAATTGGAAAACATTGTAAAATTCAAATCCAGATAAATGTTTTTTGGTTTGTTCCATACTTGAAATTTCATTATACGAAAGAAAATTTCCATCGTCTTTGGGAGTAGTTTCATAAGTTTCTATAATGGACTTATAGAATTGAGATAAAAATTTAGTTGCACCATAATTTTCTCCACAAATGTTGTAACCATCGATTGAGTTTAAAATCCTCAATAAGAGTGTACTTCCACTTCTTCCTTGTGCTATCACAAAAACATAATTTGTACCTATACTATCTGAATCCTTAGTTGTATCAAGTAATAAACCTTGGCTCACGTTATTATTCAGCAAATTCATATCAGTTTCAGTTCTATTTTAATTTTAAAAGATAATATAAAGATTTAGAGCCTAAACTCAGTAATATACTTTGTTTTTTCATGAGCACCCAATTTTTTTCTCCAGTGTAGCAATTTTTTT
>CAZSEZ010000169.1:0-8611 GCA_964606015.1 uncultured bacterium | reverse complement strand
AAGACTTTTCCGCATTTAATTTAAAAATTGACCAAGACAAGGATCCTCTTCAGGAGGATTTATTTCCGTTTTGGTATATTCGCGAGCGTTGTGCTACTTTATTGGCACTAGCAGAACGAGAAGGCTTGATCGTACTGGTTAAATCTGGATCTACCTGGGAAATTACTTCACTGCTGGGGGAAAGTCATGGCAAAAACACGCTTCACTTACTATCATCGGCAGCTAGAAAAATGCTCTGGCAAATCTGCCATCTATGTGATCTCATAGTTAGCGAACAGACTTTGGAACCTCGTAAATTGCGACAACTCAAGCAACAAATAAGCTCAGCTTGGCTGGACTATGTGGCTCATTGTAATTTTTGTGGTGCCATAGCTCAGGAAAAACCAGAAATTGCGATCTCAAGATTACGCATAATTGCTGTGGTTTTTCAGCTTATGTACGCTATCCTTCTTGCTTGACATTTCTTAATCCTGTTATTATTCTCTGTAATGTGTGAGGAGCGAACGAAGAAAAAGAGCCGAGACGAAACAAGGCAAGTCGTCGGCTCTTTTTTTTTGGCACAAATTATTTAGAGCAATTTGCTAAAACCTAAAACCGTAAGTAATAAAGTAAGTTAGCAATTAACTCGTTATCTAGTTTGAGCCTAGATTGAAAATCAAGGATATTTTGAAACTTGCCATTGACTGCTCGCTCTTTGAGAATCTTACGCGGTAGACGATTATTGCCCAGGGGTAGTTTTTTGATTTCTGGTAACTCTGCTTGATTGATGTTTAATCTTTGGGGGCTAAGAGAACTTGTTGGCTCATAGTAAGCAAAATACAAAATTGGCTCTAGAGGTAATAGCCTGACAGCAGAAACATTGATAGCTCCTGCAATGTCCTCTAAGCAAACCAGAGGGATTCCGCGACGGACTAATTCGGTCAGGATTTTTGCTTGATGAATAGAAATCCCTGGTAGACGCAACCAATCGTCAATGTCAGCTTGGTTGACATCGATTTTAATGCCTAACTCTGCTGCGATCGCAATTTCGGTGGTTGATTGGAAACGATAAAAAGGATCATTGCGAATTTTACTGGCGATTGCCATACGCTTAAAGTTCAACATTCTTGAGCCAAGACAACTACCCTAAATTTATCCTACTTTCTCTAGTAGTTGGCGTCGTTTCTGCTCAAACTCATATTCAGTTAATAAGCCGTCTTCTCGCAGGCTGTCTAGCTTTCTCAAGGCTTCTGCGATCGCATTAACCTGCTCTGCTTCGTCTACTGCATATTGGCCTGTGGCAATGCCGTTAAAACGATAGTCAAACTGTGCCCCATCTTGAATAACATACCAAACTAAATCGATAGCACAAGCAATTCTGGGGATGGGGGTAGACCACAGTAATAAATAGATAACCCCCCAAAGCGGCTGTCCCAGATAGAATTTTTGGAGGCCTGCCAGGGGACTAATTGTGCCCAATAAAGCAAGTGCGATCGCTAAACTGCGATTTTTGTAGTAAGCAAAAAACTGAGCCAAATTTAACATCAACAATATTCTGGATTTTCCTGATTCTGTCGTTGTGCTTGCTAGGTTAGCCTATTTCACTTGAACTAAGATATTAAATTTCCTCCAATCTCTGATTCAAATTAGTTTAGTTTGTAAAAAATGCAACATGTTTGGTGCAAATCTCTAGGTACTAGTAATCCAGAGAACTAAAAATCATCAGGTAACTTTAAGAGCTAAATCTATCAATGGAAATTATAAATTAATGTCTATATGTGTCTTGACTAAATCAAATTTTTTTTTACAAATTGGCTATAAATTATTGAAGAGTAGGAAAAGATTTTCTCCGAAGAAATTACTATTTAATCTTCGATTGAAGTAAACTTTTATACCGAGAATCAAAGCTTTGGATCTTGATTATCTTTAATCAGTCTCCTGTAGGTTCGGGTGGGAATGTATTGGGAAGGATCATACCCAAAAAAGCGGAGAGTAAGTACGCAAGCCCAAGAATATTTTCCTGATAGAATTGCAGTTACTATTTCATCAAATTGGTTGGCAGTTATGACTTTTACCGGCTCCGACGGGTTATTGTTTGAATCCATGATTTTCTTCTGAAATTGTCTTTGAGCACCAGCTGACCTAAGAAGAGCGTACGATCCCCAGATATTTTTTGTCTGTGAGAAAAAGTGAGAAAAAGTAACCCAATAGGTTAAATTAACTATTTGTAGCAAATGCTACAAAAAAGTAAGCTACTTGGTTCGTCAACCATTGATTTATGGGGCATTAAGTGAAGATTATTGAAAATTTAATTAATAAATGATTCTGTTTAGGTCAATACGATGTAGTATCTGAAGTCTAATCGTTTGGTACTAATTAATTTAAGATCAGTGGAAGAGAAGGAAGCACTTTATATCTTAGGAATAATTATTAAAAATAATGACGTAGATTATGGTATTTCGGATATTCAAGAATTAGTCTTATGTCAAAGCTGGGTAGGACTTTCTTATCAAGAAATAGCTGAAGCTTCTGGGTATGATGCAGAATACATTAAGCAAATAGGCTCAAAACTATGGCGTTCTCTCTCTGATTATTTGGCGCGTAAAGTAACTAAGAAAACCCTCCAATCTGTATTTAGGCAGTATCTTGAAGAAAATAATCTTCTGCCGTTGGATAGTGCTAATCAGGAAGATTCTGTTTCGGGGAACTCATCTAAAGGTTCTAGGCTTCAGGATTGGAGTGACGCAATCGCAGTCAAAAATTTTGTCGGACGAGAATCAGAATTAGATTCGTTAACAGCATGGTTCCTAGATGACAGATGTCGTCTTATCAGCATCTTAGGAATGGGCGGTATTGGTAAAACGGCGATCGCTTCTCAATTAGCTAGAAAAGTAGCTGGAGAATTTGAGTTCGTTTTTTGGCGTAGTTTGCGGAATGCACCAGTTTTTGATGAATTTTTGGCAGAATTAATTTTATTTATTTCTCGGCAGGAGGAAGCTTCCCTACCAGATTCTCTTGATGCTAAATTAAATATCTTACTTAAATATCTAGCCGAGTCGCGTTGCTTACTAGTTTTAGATAATGTAGAACCGATTTTAGTAAGTGGTCAGAGTGGTGGTTACTTCAGGGATGGTTACGAAGGCTATGGGCAATTATTTCGCCAGCTAGCTGATTGTAATCATCAAAGCTGTTTACTCTTGACCTCTCGTGAACAACCTCAAGGTATTAGCCCAAGAGATAGTTCTTCTACTGTGCGATCGCTAAAACTGTCAGGATTATCAATCGAAGCGGCGCAAATACTTCTCCAAGAAAAGGGCGTCAACGATTCTCAAGAATTAATTCAACAGTATCGAGGAAACCCTCTAGCTATAAGGATTGCAGCAACAACAATTAAATCTATCTTCGCTGGTAATGTTGAAAATTTTTTAACTGAAGGGGTGAGAGTTTTTGGTGATATTTGGGACTTGTTAGAGCAGCAATTTCAACGTCTGTCTCCTTTGGAACAAACTGTAATGTTCTGGCTAGCAGTTAATCGCGAGGAAATTACTTTAACTCAACTCAAGCAAGATGTTTTCCCTGTCGTAGATATTCGCCAGTTACTAGAAACTATAGAATCTCTCCAGAAGAGATCGCTGATTGAAACCAAAAGTTTTGGCTTTACTCAACAACCAGTAATCATGGAATATGTCACCTCAAAATTAATTGAGCTGATGGCAGGAGAAATTATTGTAGGCCAAACTAATTTACTAAAAACTCATGCGGTTTTAAAAACTGAATCTTTTGAGTATTTAAGAGAAATGCAAATGCGCCTTGTATTAGAGCCTTTAATGACTCAGCTTATGGTTTGTTTGGAAACACGAACTCAGGTCGAAGCTAGATTGAGGCAGCTTTTAGGACAATTACGCTCTAAGGCATTTACAGCAGGATATGCAGGAGGAAATATTCTCAACTTGTTGAAGTATTTGCAAACAGATTTAACAGGTTGGGACTTTTCTGAACTTCCACTATGGCAAGCAGATTTAAGAGAAATCAGTCTACAAAAAGTTAATTTTTCTCGGAGTGATCTTGCCAAATCTCTCTTTGCAGAAAGGATGGGTAGTATTTTGGCTTTAGAGCTTAGTGCAGATGGCAAAATTTTAGCTACAGGAGACAACGGTCAAATTAGAATCTGGCAAATGCCTGAATGCAAACATGTTCTAACTTTATTCGGTCATGAAAACCCTCCTGTATTAGCTTTGGCATTGAGTCCAGATGGTCGAATGTTGGCTAGTGGTAGCTCTGACCGAGATATCAAAATATGGGAAATTGCTACAGGTAAATGCGTAGAAACATTGCTAAGTCACCAAGCTTCTATTTGGTCTTTAGCATTTAGTTCTGACGGGAAAACCCTGGCAAGCGCAAGTGGTGATGGAACTATTAAGTTGTGGGATACTAGTCAAGGTATTGAAATTGCCTCTTTGCCAGTTACAAATCCTCCTCTGCGAGATACGTTATGTTTTAGTCTAGATGGGAGTTTGCTTGCTGCCAGTACCCAAAAAGCAGGGATCCAAATTTGGCAACTTAATCCTTTGCAATGTCTACAAACGATTCCTGTAGAATCGGCGCAAAATGGGTCGATTGCTTTTGGTCCAGAGGGTCGTTTTCTCGCAGTTAGTTTTGTAGGAGAAGCAATTAAGCTCTGGGATATCGAGCATCAAACTTGGGAGCTGGCTTTGCCTATTAATAGTCTTCAGTTAATGAGTTTGCGTTTTGCTGAAAACAGACAAATGATCGCAGGTGCAAGTTCAGATTGCTTGATTCGACTTTGGAGTCTTGCAGAAGGTCGTTGTGTCAAAGTACTTCGAGGCCATAGATCTCGAATAACCTCAATTTCTCTAACACCAGATGATCAAATACTCGTTAGTGGTAGTGAAGATGGTAGCTTTAAGCTTTGGGAAATAGATACTGGTCGTTGCTTGAAAACGATATCTGGATACAATGCGCGTATTTGGTCGGTTCAGTTTAGTTATGATGGCAATATTTTAGCTAGTAGTAGTGAAACTGGTCTTATTCGGCTTTGGGATTGGCAAGCAGGAATCTCTCAAGATTTAATCCATGGAGATCGTGTTAAATCTATCTCATTTAGTCCAGATGGCAAACTATTAGCTAGTATCAACTATAACTATCAAATCAAACTTTGGTGTCTTAGCAGTTACAGGTGTCTCAAGACATTCCAAGGAGATAGTAGTTGGAGTTGGGCGATCGCTTTTAGCCCTAATAGTAAGTACTTAGTTACCGCTGGTGGTACTGAGGTAGTTTATTGCTGGGATATCAGTACAGGGAATTTAATTAGTACTCTAACAGGACATCAAGACATAACCCTAGATGCAGTTTTTCTTCATGACAGTGAAACTGTTGCCACAACTAGTTCTGATAAGACCGTTAAGGTGTGGAATATTTCCACAGGAGAGTGTTTGCGGGTTCTGCGACATCCTAATGTCGTTTGGTCCGTTGCTTATAATCAACTGACAAATGTCTTAGCGACGGGTAGTGAAGATGGAATTATAAGACTTTGGGATTTAGCTCAAGGTGGACTTATTACTACTCTGGAGGGGCACAGCCACCTTGTGATCTCTCTTGATTGGAGTAAAGATGGTCGCTTACTGGCTAGTGGGAGCAATGATTGTACTTCCATAGTATGGAACGTTTCGACAAGGAAATGTCTAACAATGCTCAAGGGACATCAAGACTCAGTATTTGGGGTTACTTTTAATCCTCAATCTCAAGTGATAGCTACTGGTAGTCACGATGAAACTGTCAAAATTTGGGATATCGAGACTGGAACTTGTCAAAAGACTCTCAAAGCTCAAGGTCTTTACGAAGGATTAAATCTCAAAGATGCTAAAGGTTTAAGTAAAACGCAAAAAAATACTCTGATAGCATTAGGCTCCACTGACTCTGACTGACTATTGCCCCGCTGGAACTACAGGCAAGCTATCTTGTCCCAAGCCTTCTAACTGAATTTCCCACTTAGGGGGATTACTCTGAGAGTTGTAATGATAAATAGCCAAACACTGCTGTTGTTGATTAAAGATACGCAAATTGTAGCCATACTGCCGAGCTACGGTTCCAAATTGATTGATAAAACGATAGCGAGCTAGATAGTCAAGTAAAGTCCATAGCTGCCAATTAACAGTCAGATCGATTTGTCTAACCTGAGGATTGCTCAACCAATCACTAACTAGCCTTCCGCCGAAAGGATCAAATTGCTGCTGTGCCCACCACAAGCTGGGTTGTCCGATTCCGGCCATAGTAATGTCCTTTCTCGAAGGAGCTTGTCCTAAATCGTCCGTATCAATCGTATTGGCTAAAGTATTTTGGGCAACCTGATAAGGACTATCACTAACCACCTGGCTACAACTTGTGATTTTAGGCTTGATATCTTCTGCATGGGCTGTAGAAGAACTAAAAACAGCAGTTATTATTGCGATCGCTAACAACCGAAATGGCATGGACAAATAAAAATTTAAATTTAATCAGAAGTAAACCTGTATTGATAACTTATAAAGTAATAGCTGATTTTACTAATAAATATCTAATAAAAAAAAACTCTCATCTGTAAATGAAAGTTACCAAATGAATTCCTATTCTAACGCACAAAGATCAAAAGTCGAGTTGTTGTGACTACTCTACAGTAATGGTTTCGGCATCTTCGATAGTTTTTCCTTCAAAGATCAAAAATTCGTGACTGTTAGTATTAAGACTGATTTTGATTTCATTATTTCCTGGAGGAAGCTCTGATAGGTAGTACCAATCACTATAAATACGAGTTACTTTTTTCCCATTAATATATAGGTGAGCATGTCCTTCATTAGGCTGATTAGCTTGATTGACTCGCTCTGGAGCAAGTGCAAAATTGGTTAGTTTAATCTCAAGATTCCATCCTTTAACTACATCTTGATGAACTACTAAATTCACTTGGGGAACCAGTTGATCTTTTGAGATTACAATGGTTCCGTGATGATGCCCTCCTTCGGAGTGTGTTGTTTCAGTTGTAGAGTGGTGGTGTTTTCCTGGTTCTGCAAGCAAATTACTGCCAAAGAAGCAGAATAATGTGCTGACCATGATTAGAGAAAGTCTTTTATTCACAGTTGAAAATATTTATCATTTAAGCTTTAACACTTAAACCTAGCAATTCTGCTAATTTGAGGTCAAAAGACAATCCGTCATAGTTGAATAAATTTAGATCTGTTTCGGTTTTAATTAAGTCAGTTAGTTTTTTATCTCAAGGTTCTCAATGCTTTGACTAGTCCCAGATAGCTGAAGCGCATAAAGTCAAAATCAATAGTATCAATTGTATCTGTTGCTTTGTGGTAGTGTGGATTTCTTAAAAAAGCTGTATCTGTTGCCATAATTGCTTTGTAGCCTTGTAACCAGAAGGGACTATGGTCGCTAAAACCAGTTCCTTGAATCCACTTACCGTTATTAGGTACGCTTAACCACCAACATGGAAGCTGCGAACTAATTTGGCGTTGCATTTTTAGCAAGTCAGGAATTGTCCTTAAGTTGCCAACTAAAGCTAAGAAGTTACCGCAATTGGGATAAAAATATTGCAATATATCGGCAGGATAACTTTGAGAATTGGGTCTGGGGTCGCAGTAACCAAGCATTTCTAGGGAAATCATCAAGCGCAAAGACTGCTGCTTTTTCTTTAGATAGGCAGCATAGGCTGCACTACCAACTAAGCCATATTCTTCTAAGTCGAACGCAACTATTCTTATGGGATATTTCAGCGGATTCTTCGCAAAATTTGCTGCTAATTCTAGTAATACAGCAACTCCTGTACCATTATCGTCTGCTGCTACTGTGCCTGGTACTCCGTCATAATGCGCCCCAATAAGAATCGGGGGTAAGTTGGGTTGGTTTCCAGGAAGATCGAGGATTATGTTTTGGTGTTGTTGATCTCGGTAGATAAACTCATGATTTATGACCTCTCCCCATTGAGCTAGTTGCTCTCTGATATATTCTCTGACAAAAAAATGACCTCCAGAAGCAATAAAAGGGTCGCGCTCTCTGGCGATATAAGTTAGATGATTACGGAGAGTCTGAGCTAAAGTCACCATGATTTTTGGGAAAATCTTACGAGTTTGTCTGAATCTGGCTCTAAACTAGTTGGCTTTTGATCGATGAAAGAGGTTTATTGTTTGAATGTGTTTGATGTAGGTTGATCTGTATGAGTTACTTGAGTAGTGGGCTCATTGATGTATGCACCTACTCTTCTGCATAAGTTCTGTCCACATAAGTTATTTCTCCGCGATCGCAATAATTCTGAAAGTAGAGCCGCTGTTTTTAATAGATTAATTACTAACTACCGATTATTTTCTTAAATCGTCCTTAAGAAGTGCCTGATTAATGTTCGAGAAGCTGAAAGCTCTAACTATGGGTTTGAATAATCGCTTCCATAATCATGGTAAGGAGATCGTAGTCAAAGTATTGCAGTAATACAAAACCCTAAACTCATTTAACTACCGCCTAGCAAATTAGTGACAACTCAAAAAGGTGATTGACTAATTTTCAATCGATATGGGTTTCGTTTAATTAAACTCCCCGGGTGGGATTCGAACCTACGACCAATCGGTTAACAGCCGATCGC
>CAZSEZ010000168.1:0-8803 GCA_964606015.1 uncultured bacterium | reverse complement strand
GCTGGGCCTAATGCTGGAGCTAGGGGTGCGATCGCGTTCTTTGTATTCAGACTGGACGGGCAAGCTCGAACAGCTCAGTGGGCTGTCTACCGGGTACTGGCCCTGCGGCATTCTCGCCCCCAGCGAAACAGCCGAGCCGCTACCCTTACCCTATTCAGAGGCAGAAGGCCAAGAAATTGGCCCCGCAATTTGGCTCGACTACGACGCGATTCGGCAACGGCAACCGGGTGTTGGAGATAGCATTCAAGGGGGATGGTGGTTTCCTAAGGACGCCCAGGTAGACAATCGCCTGCTGGCGAAGGCATTGCTAGCTGCCGCGATCGCAATCGGGGTTGAGGTTTGCGAAGGGGTGACGGTGACCCAACTAGAGCGCCAAGGCGATCGCATTCAGGCGGCCCTGACGACTCAGGGCGATCGTTGGCAAGCCGATCGCTACATATTAGCCACAGGGGCTTGGGTTCAGGAACTGTTGCCGATCTCTGTCGTGCCGCGCAAGGGGCAAATGCTGTCCTTGCGAGTCCCTATCCAGCAGGGATGTGACGGCGCAACCAACGACGCACTGCCGCTGCGGCAAGTGCTCTTTGGCCACAACCTGTACTTGATTCCGCGTCAGGATGGTCGCATCGTCATTGGGGCCACTAGCGAAGATGTGGACTTCACCCCCCACAATACGCCGGAAGGAATTGCCACTCTTCTCACTGGCGCGATGCACTTGTATCCTCCTCTACGCTCGTTCCCAATTGAGGAGCTATGGTGGGGCTTCCGACCAGCCACTGCGGATACCTTCCCTATCCTGGGGGCCAGTCCTTACGAAAACTTGGTGCTGGCAACGGGCCATTACCGTAATGGCATTCTGCTGGCCCCGATTACGGCCAACTTGGTAGCGGATTGGATTCTCAACCAAGCAGCCGATCCGCTGCTCTCTCATTTCCGTTACGATCGCGCGATCGCATCGGTTTGAACCTACTATCCTTTGTCCGAGATCCCGACTATGAATAACCTTGCCGACTTTGCTGTGGGGTACTTGCTCATCTACGGCCTGATTGTTCTCTTTGGCGGTGCGATCGGCTATTTCAAAGCCAAGAGCAAGGTTTCTTTGATCTCAGGCGTTGCTAGCGGCATCGTTTTGCTCGCAGCTTGGGCGTTAACCCAAACGAATTTGGCGCTGGGGTTGGGTGTCGGCTTAGCCGCTTCAATTCTGCTCAGCGTTGTCTTCGCCAAACGGGCGATGAAAACGCGCAAATTCATGCCAGCGGGGATGATGTTGCTGCTGGCAGTGGGAGCATTAGTGAGCTGCGGCCTCGGGTTGCTGAATGCGTCTTCGTAAGGCGGTTGGGGAGTTGTGAAACAATGAAATCGCGATCGCACCCTGTCTCAACCTCAACGCGATCGCACCCTGTCTCAACCTCAACGCAATCGCACAATTACCAAGAAACCGATCGCACCACACGATCGCGCGATCGCGGGCTTTGGCAGGGGGACTTTACCCTACCTCGCGACCAGTAGAAGATGAACGCAGCATCGGGGATAGCGTCGCTTACGTCCACAGAAATAGCTGGAAATTTTAAGAAAACATAAAACCTGAAGGACTCGCTTACAAACACTAGGAGTATAAACACTTAAGCAATGCATAGTTATTAAGCAGTGCATTGTTAAGAGTGGTTAAGCGGTTGCTATCAATGAGTTTTTCTGGTTCCCATCGCCCAAACGATTGTGGCGCTACAATCTGGCAATACAATCCTCAGCCTGACATGACTTTCGGCGAGTTCAAGCGAATTGTGCCCCTTTTGATTGAGTTAAGCAGAGATCTGAGAAAGCGAAACGGGGCATTCTTATCTCTTCCTGCAGCCATTGACTGGCGGGTAAGGCAGCTTGAAGACTCCCTAAAAAGACATTTCAAACGAGTGTCGAAGTAGCCTCATCGCCATAAGTTTGGAGCCACAAGGGAGTCGTGTGTCTAAATGGCCGACCAGGGCGCTTTTTGGTATCAAAGAATACTTTTGGCGATTTTGGAGAAGCGATCGCACTTCACCCCATCCCCACTGAGATCGCACCAATTGGATAATCAATGAAGCTTAGCGCGATCGCGGCATAAGCGATTGGTTATTGTCGTCTCCGCTCATAAGCTATCAGTCGCTATCAGCGCTTACAGTCGCTGAAGAGTAAATGACATACACAACGTAGAGAGATAACACAGCAGAAAAGAAACACCAGACTGAAACGAAGGCATAGTTGTAAAACAGATACGTGCCAACCAGGGAGAGGGCAACCAAGCTGCCAAACAGCTTTAGCTGAACTGATTGGGATAGCCAGAGTGGGCTAACCACAATGAGAAGATAGATCAATCGTGAAACGTAGCGTGGAAACCAGCGGTCATAAACCACACGGGTTTGGTAATCGATAGAACCATGCGCGACTGTAGGAGAAAAGCTCCCCGTGTTGAATAAAAATGGCTCGTATAGGGAAGCCCCAAAGAGAAAGCCTAGAACCATGATCGCCAGCACGAGTTGTTTAACCCAACTTCGCTGCTCCAGGAAGAAAATAGCCAGGGCTACCCAAGTTAACCAAAACCAGTGAGAGAAAAATAGGAACCCTAATGCTGCTGGGCGAATCAGGGCTATTTGATGATGGGTCAGTCCTAACCATTCAATCCCTTCCAGCCCTTGTTGAATGCCAAAGGCACAGGGAATCAACGCAAGCGGCAAATATTGAGTATCTTTATCCCAGGCAAGCTTGCAGGCATACAGACCAGTGGGTATGAGTAGCGCTGTGGCCGTGAAGCTGGCGATGGCTGAAAAGCACATGATGGGTGGGTGTAACAACCTTAACGTTTAAGTTAAAGCATCCTTCAAGAATCAGCTTGAATCTCATAGGTATCGCAGATTTTGGCCAGCACCGTGGAAGTGGGAGACCGATCGCACCTTACCCCGATCGCACCCTCAGAAGGCTGGATGGCTGGGTCTGCGGTGGTTAGAAACCCGGTTTCTCTTCTACCTTCGCCAATGGCCCTATCGGTGGTTGAAGAAACCGGGTTTCTGGGGGACAAATCGCAGTTTCTTATCGGGTACCGAATCCGGCAAACCCACGAAAACTCGTCGCAGAGACCTTGAAAATAAAGGGTTTTCAATTGGCCCAAGCTGTTATAGGCTACAGGTTACAAGCCTCAATGCGAGAAGAGATCGATCCGATCCCATAATTCAAGTTAGGCCCTACCCTACCCACAAACGGGAGGTATCCACGCTTTTTATCTGAAGGGTTGTTGAAAGAGTTGGCTGATCTATCCAAAAAATCTCTCCCGTCATGCCAGCCGGTTGTCTCCCAGTAAGCGTACCAGGTTTCGTCACTCCAATCCCCTGGCTTCCAGCCGACAGACTTGAGGATCTTTGCCTGGATGCTAAAACCAAAATGTCCATTGCTGTGCTTCACCCAATAGCCATCAATGTCTCGCAAGCGCTTGCAGTTGAACTGCTCTAGCGACTGTTCACTGAAATAACCAGTCCTTTCTCGCTTTGCAACCAGCAGCATTACTTTATCTGTTGCAATATCCGCCTCGTACCATTGACGTGCTGCCAGCAACCGATCCAAATTTTTCAAGTAATGGTTGAATAGCGACTGTCTCGCTTGCTCCAACAACTCTGATTGGTTGCCATCGTAGAGCAGTGCCATGAACTGCTGGTGGATCGTTTCCACTTGCTCAACAGACAGGATGAGGGAAGTGTTATCCGTCTTGTCTCTAAACGGACTGGTTGTCTGAGAGTGACGCTGCAGAATTTCAAAAGCTTGCTGGGTATCCGCAAGTGCTTGCTGATAAGTGTCTTCTGTTCGATCGAACTGGATGCAAGGATGGCGCAAATCATTGCGATCGAGGACGTTGAGGGTTTTACACTCAACAAACTTAGCTACTTGTTTAGCGCTTATCTTGCCTCGCACTGAATAGGCAAAGGCACGAATCTGTAATGCCTCCGAAGTACCTACAGTAGGCTTATCCTCCAGTAACCTCAGGCTCTCATCAATCTTTTTCTGTGCTTTGACAAAATAGTCTTCTGAAACAGTAATTTCTTCGCTGCTCTCGGCTTGCTCGTAAAGCGACAAATACGCATCTGCAATTGAGGCTAAGAGCAGCGCTTGTTTGGCCTCCTTCAAATTTGGATCGTCAATTGAGAAAAATAGTCCTGCGTGTTGCAAGGCTTCATTACGGGCTTCAGTCAATCCCTGCTGCTCCAATTCGCTAGCCAGTTCTTGAGATAGAAGGCGCGCATTTTGCACCTCTGTCTTAATTCGTTGCATTGAGTGGCCAGCCCACACCGTTGAAATGGTTACCCCAAGCAAGGTTGCTACCAAAGCAATAGTGCCAAGCCGCATTTTTCGACTGGCTTCGCGATGCGCCTCTTCCAAGATCTCGTTACGTCGTTGCAGCGCCACCAACTCCTCTTGAATCAGTTCCGCCTTTCGTTCCTTTTCCTGACTCGCTGCGAGGAAGTCGCGATCTTCAAAATTCAGATCCTTCTCTGCTGCCCAGTCCAGCGCCTGTTCCAGCACTGTCCCTTCCAGTAACCAAGCATCGTCTTGCTTGCCCGAGGCCAGCCAACCGCGTATCGCTTCCGAGTAAGGCCGCAAGGCTTGCCGCGACTTCTCGATCCAATTCACGTCAAAAACAGCGCGATAGATCGGGTTGTACACCTGCAGCTTGCCATTGCGCTTTGCCACCAGGTTGGCCAGCTTCAGCTTGGTTTCCTCTGGCGAGTTATTGCTCTCCAATTCCCCCGCTTGCCACACTTGCTGATACAGATCTAGCAGGTAACTGGCCTGCTTCTCGTCCCCCAACACCCGATCTCGGATCGTGCGCAAATGCTCTGGGTTGTCCTGGCCTTCCCAGTTGTCGAGGATATGCTGGTGTACGAGTGAAGCGATTAGGGTTTCGGGGTTTGCGAGAGGTAATGGAGATGATGAGGGTGATGGAGGGGTAGGTTGGGCATTGCCCAACACCCGATTCTGGGGGCTAGGTGATGGAGTTAATGGAGGTGATGGAGGTGATGAAGGAAGTGGTTTAAAACCTTCATCATCCTCATTATCTTCTCCATCTCCATCATCTCGAACCTCACTCTCCACTCTCCTCAATTCCGAGACGGGGACACACTCCGCCACAACAAGCTGACAGAGCTTCTGAGTCAAAAACGGCTGTCCCCCTGTCCAGTGGAGGATCGCGTCCATTACCTCTGTGGCATTGGCAATATTGGCCTGCTGCAACCCGGCAATTAGCGGGGCCGCTTCTTCCAGTTGAAAGCCGTCCAACGGCACCGCCGTGCCAATGTTGAACGGGGTGCGATCCTTGTTGCGAATGAAGTCTGAAGGGGTGGCCACACCGAACAAGGCAAAGGTGAGCCGCTTGAAGGCTGGGTTGTCCACCCGCTGGTTGTAGCAAGCGCGGATCAAGGCAAAGAAGTCGTCAATGGAGAACGGCAAGCTGAGGACGCTGTCGATCTCGTCAATGAAGATGACGATGGGGCCGTCAATGGCAGGCAGCAGCTCCGTTTCTAGGAATTCGTTCAACTTCTGTACTGGCGGTAAGCCGTCCCGCTCCTGCCACCAATCCTTACGTTGCTTTTGGTTGGAGAGGCTAAACTTACGCGACAGTTCGTAGAACAACGCCTTGTACCAGCCGTCAGCGGTGACGTTCTCGCTGCCAATGTTGGTGAGATCCAAGGCCGCGCAACGTACCCCCTCTCTTTCCAACTCCTGCATGGTGCGCACCCGCAAGCTGGACTTGCCCATTTGCCGCGAGTTGAGTACGTAGCAAAATTCCCCCGCCTGCAGGTAGCGATAGAGATCGCTATCGGCCTGCCGCTGTACATAGGTGGGTGCATCGACGGGGAGGCTACCGCCGTACTGGTAAGCGTAGTAGTCGGGAGAGAGGCTGGTCATGCTGGTGGCCATTTAAGCGACGGTCGGACAAAGTCCATTGCCCCCCTTCCGCAAGGGGGGTTGGGGGGATCTGCTGACTCTCGCCCAAGACTCGGAAAGATCCCCCCGGCTGCGCCACCCCCCTTATCAAAGGGGGGTAGGAAGACTTGGGTGTTGAGCAAAGCTGAACGCATAGTGGTGCCTCTTATTGAAGGAGGGTTAGGGGGATCAACCGTTCTCGGAAGTAGTCGGCATAGAGGCGATATCTGGGTACCACGCGGTTCCCTTGGGTGGCTAGCAACCCCAAACTCTCCAGTTGGAAGGTTTCTGCTGGCGGCAAGGCAATGGGTTCAGCCGCACTCACCACCTGCTGCAGCCGCTCAGCCAGTTGCGGCGATTCCTGCAGCAAGGCGTAGTAGCTGAGTAAGTGGTTGCGATAAATGCCGGACTCGGTGGCGGCATTGGCCAGGATCTCGTCTAAGGATTTCCCTTCTTGCTTGATGGCATAGATCGCGCGTTGTACCAGGTGAGGGTGCCCCCCGATCCAGCCTTGCAGCGCGTTCACCTGTCCCGCGTCCCAGTCCAATCCCTGACGTTGAACTAGTTGCTGAATCTGCGCAGCCGTAAACTCGGGTAGTTCAATGGCAGTACCAACGTTGAAGGGGGAGTTGGTGGCACGCAGCTTGATATACACCTCGGTGGAATGTGCAACGATCAACCGCAACTTGCGCCAAATGGCTCGCGTCTTCGCTTCTTCGTGCCAGGTGCGCAGCATAGGGAAGAAGTCCTGGGCAATGGGTTGGTGGGGGAAGAGCAGATCGACGTTGTCCAGCGCTAATACCAAAGGCCGATCTAGTTGAGCCAACAGGTGTTCTTCAACGTAGAGGGTGCAGTTGTAGCTGCTGCCTAAGTCGGCTTCCCAGTAGTCGTCTAGGCAGTTGGGTAAGTTGAGCTTGCGGCCAAGGATGCGGCAGAACCAATGGAGGAATTCTTCGCAACTGCGCAGCAGCAATTGATCGGCTTGCTGTAGGTTGAGTTTGATTGGCCAACAGTCCTGCTGGCTGGCTTGGTGCAACAGTCGATCGATCAGCCAGGTTTTCCCCATGCGTCGGGGGGCTTTGATCCGCAGCAGCGAACCGGGTTGCGCAACGGTGCGGCGGCTGTTTGTCTCGATCGGGGGCCGCTCAATGTAGGTGGGGCAGTCCAGTTCTAAGGCTTCAAGGGCGGACTCTGCCATCAGGGGGTCGTCGTTGTCGGGTGGCGGTGTTTCAGGGAATGTTGCTGGTTCAGGTGGCGCTTCAACCTGGCTAATGGTTTCCCAGTCTTGTTCCAGTAGCTGGCTCAGTTCTAGAAAGTTGAGGAAGTCTACGGGGCGTCCGTTGAGGAAGTTGCTGACGGTGGACAGGGATACGCCGACTTTCTCAGCGAGCAACTGTTGCTTGACAAAGCCTTGGCGACTGACGGCAGCTTTTACCTGGGGGATGTATTGCGGGGAAACTCTCAGGGAACGAGGCATGGATCGCTCTCAGGACAGCAGTTTTTGGATACCGCTATCTTACTGAGAAGGTTCTGCCAGATCGGCGAACTCAATAAAAGTCAGGCAAACTAAACAACGGCACAAAAGTCATGCATCAAGTCGGGTTGTGCCTAATAACGAACTCAGTTGGCCACCAAGAAGGATGGAAGTGTCGATAACCAAGGCACTCCCATGAGACCCAAACCAAAACCCTCACTTAAGCAACGATTCCTTTACGCAACGCTGGCCCTCTGGCTGAGCGCTGGCCTGACGGGGGTAGGACTATTCTGGACGGGCCGCCTCTCTGGCTCCCAGTTACAGACGGGCATTCAGGTGTTGTCGCGGGTGCTGATGCCCTGCGTCCGGCTGTTGTTATTGGAAGAAGAGCACCCCTAGGTGAGGTACTGCGGATTTATTTTGCGATCGCGGCGGTTCAGGATTGGGCTTGTCCATTGCCTGCGCTCTGAACCCACACCAAGGCTACATCCAGGTGCAGAGTACCGTCAGCCAAGGCAGCAACTTTATCATCTTGCTGCCGAAATCGGCCCAGTCATTTCTCAAGGCAAGCTGATGAGGGCAATCTGCGATCGCAGTGAGGGGCGATCTCCATCACAGGGGAACAGCGACCGCTGCAGCGCACAGCATTGCGCTCCATCCCGATATCGTCTGACAAGGTTCACCCGATCGGGGGAATCGCCATCAATTCTTTCTCGGCTGGAAACTGCGATAGTAAGAATGTCAGGAACAAAACACCTCGACGCTCAAGCAATCAGAGGCAACCTACCATGCAGCTCTCCCATCTTGGTCATCGCTACACCGCCCCTTCCACTACCATCCTTGAAGTCGATACGGGGCTGGATGGTCAATTCCTTGGCAATACTTATCCGATTTACCAGGCCCAAATTCCTGCTCAATGTGACGATTTCACCCTCACCTATCGCGGCGTTGCTTATTAGGGATTTCCTGAATTAGGCGCTTACTAATTGGGAACCGGTTCTCATTGCGATCGCGGGTCTACCGATACCAATTGCATCACCGCCGATCCTAGAACTGAAACACCACCATTTCCACCTCTCAACTTCCTCACTCCTGATTTGCTGCGTCTCGCGACCAATCCAGGAGCAAATCCTTGCTCGATAACCAAATTGTGGCTATGAACGACTTCAATCCCTTCGAACCCGATCCTGCATTGGCAGAGTTACTAAAGGCCAAACGCTTAGGCGACTATCTTGTAGAAGCGGGCCTGCTCACCCCCGCCCAAGTGCAGGTCGCGCTGAATGACCGTGCCATGACCGACTTGCGCTTTGGAGAAATTGTGGCAGTGCGGGGCTGGGTGAAGCAACAAACGATTGATTACTTCATGGAGAAGATCGTTCTGCCAGAACG
>CAZSEZ010000167.1:0-8857 GCA_964606015.1 uncultured bacterium | reverse complement strand
ATAAGATAATTATTAAGTAATAATAAAGAAACTTTGTAGCTTGTGATCTCTGGGATATCTAGCTTCTGGGAGCACTTGGTATTATTCACTACAGCTACCTGGACTCGCAAAATGTTAGCCTATTTTCATAAAGGAATAGTAAACCAAGTTTAAAACGCTTCAGTAATAAGTCATGCCTCAAATACTTGATCCCGTACCCGGAGGAGAGAGAGATCGCATTCTCTGCTCCTACATAAATGTCACTAACCAAATCCAAGTAGCTAGGATCACCAACATAGCTACTTGGTATTTTGAACGCGTAGTTTTCCCAGGTCAGAGACTGGTTTTTGAAGCAGTTTTTGACGGCATACTAGAGATCCATTCTGGAATGATGGCTAGTTCTATCCTATCAGATTCTATCCCTTGTAGACGGCTTGAAATTCAAGAGGTTGCAGAAACACAACCTGCTCCCCAGGCTATCGTATCAAGCTCCGTCCCGGTAGGTGTTAAGTCCCCATCAAAGGGATCTACTGGTTCCGAGTTTGCTCCTGCCAAGGTTTAGCTATTTGGTGTGACTATTTGAATATTAGTAAACGTAGGGTATTAGCTCTCAAAGTTCTGGAGTAGGGAAACAACAATCTTCCCTACTTCTTTTTTTTGTTTGGTAAAGCTATGCCAGCATAATGCAATATTTCTTCAGAAAAATTTTTGGCTATCACTATACCAACCGATCTATGCTTGGGGGCATTAAGGGTTGGAGTAAGAAACAGATTTGGACTTACCTTCTTTTATCTGGCTATGGCGGATTGCTGCTTGGGCGATGGGCTTAACCCTTGTGTCTTATGCCATATTGGCTTGGTCTGGAGGTACTATTCTTTATAGCAGATTGTATCGCTCTGAACGCCCTAACTGGCTGCGTCCTTTTCACTACGGTATGGGAGTTGTCTGTGTTGCCTTAGTTTTGTTGCTTCTGGCGATTGGAATTGTGGGGACTGTGGGCTATTACGGAAATCTTGGTCATTCTCCTCATTTCTTTGCCGGCTGGCTAGTTGTTGCGTTGATCTCAGTGTCGGCTTGGAGTGCTAATCAGATTAGTTTACAAAATACTTGGGCGCGATCGCTTCACTTGGGAGCCAATCTACTCTTGTTGTTGAGTTTAGCTTACGTATCTTGGACAGGTTGGTCAGTAGTGCAGAAATATTTATAAGTTGATAGTCACTAACTATTAGTCGACTAACGTAGTAGCATCATATAGGGACTGAGAAGGTTGTTTAGGGAGAGAGGGAAATAGATAAGCATGCAGGCAACCAGAGAAATAATCGTAATTGGTGGCGGTGTTATTGGCCTAGCGATCGCTATTGAGCTGAAACTACGTGGTTTGGGGGTTACAGTCATCAGTCGTAACTGCCAAGAGGCTGCTGGTTGGGCAGCAGCAGGAATGCTCGCACCTAATGCCGAAAAGCTCGAAAATGAGGCGATGTTAGAGCTTTGCCTTGAATCTCGTTGGGTTTATCCTCAGTGGGCGCAGAAACTTGAAAGCCTTACAGGACTGTCAACTAATTATTTTCCCTGTGGTATTTTAGCCCCTGTTACCAGTGCTCAAGCAACTCCTAATCCTTCAGCTGGAACTTGGCTAGATCGTCAGGCAATTCAGAACTATCAGCTTGGCTTAGGAGAATCAGTTGTTGGTGGTTGGTGGTATCCCGAAGATGGGCAAGTAGATAATCGCTCTCTAATGAAGTGTTTGCTAGCAGCAGCTAAGGCCTTACAAGTTGTCATTAAAGAAGGAGTCACTGTCCATGCAATTCAGCAAAAAGAAAGCAAAGTAACAACTATCTTGACTAGTGAAGGAGAGCTGAGCGCTAATTGCTATGTTTTAGCAACGGGATCCTGGTCAAGTAAACTTTTGCCTATCCCCACTCGTCCTGTAAAGGGGCAAATGCTATCCCTGAGAATGCCTGATAATAAGGATTTTCTGGATAAAGTTCTTTATGGGGACAATATTTATCTAGTTCCTCGGCAGGATGGCAGACTAATTGTGGGTGCCACAGTCGAAGAAGTAGGTTGGACTCCTAATAATAATCCTCAGGGGATGCAAAATCTTTTGCAGCAGGCAATAGAGCTTTATCCTGCTCTTGCTGATTGGCAAATTGAAGATTTCTGGTGGGGTTTCCGACCAGGTACTCCCGATGAATTGCCAATCCTTGGCCAAGGTCCTTGTAAGAATTTTTATCTGGCAACAGGACACTATCGCAATGGTATTTTGCTCGCACCCAAGACAGCTTCTTTACTTGCTGACCTAATTATCGACGGGAAAAGCGATCGCATTCTAGATTCTTTTAGCTACGAGCGTTTTACGACCAGTACCGCAACCCCCAAAACTGTCAGCTCTCAATATTTGCCCCAGTATTTTCAAGGAAAAAATAATATGGTTCTTTTTAACAATCCAGCTACCAGCAATGGCAATGGACACAAACCTCAATTAGACCTCAATTTTCCTCAAGCTATCAACGATCCCAATCCTTTAGTAATTGCAGGGCGTACTTTTAACTCACGTTTGATGACCGGTACTGGCAAATACAGCAGCATCTCGGCAATGCAACAAAGTATTGTCGCTAGCGGTTGCGATATTGTCACTGTCGCGGTCAGAAGAGTCCAGACTAAAGCAGCAGGACACGAAGGCTTGGCTGAAGCGATTGACTGGCAGCGTATTTGGATGTTGCCCAACACAGCAGGCTGTAAAACTGCTGAAGAAGCAATTAGAGTAGCTCGTTTGGGTAGAGAGATGGCAAAACTCCTCGGTCAAGAGGACAACAACTTTGTCAAACTCGAAGTCATTCCCGATCCTAAATATTTACTTCCCGACCCTATTGGTACTTTAGAAGCAGCGGAGCAATTAGTTAAAGAAGGCTTTGCCGTTTTACCCTATATCAATGCGGATCCTCTGTTAGCCAAACGTCTCGAAGAAGTTGGCTGTGCCACAGTTATGCCTTTGGGTTCTCCTATTGGCTCGGGACAGGGCATCAAAAATACAGCAAATATTGCGATTATTATTGAGCAAGCAAATATCCCTGTAGTCGTGGATGCAGGGATTGGTGCTCCTAGCGAGGCAGCCCAAGCAATGGAAATGGGGGCAGATGCGCTTTTGATTAATAGTGCGATCGCTCTAGCAGAGAATGCTCCTGCAATGGCGCAAGCAATGGGGATGGCAGCAACCGCAGGTAGGTTGGCTTATTTAGCGGGTAGAATTCCTATCAAGCAATATGCTTCTGCCAGTTCTCCGTTAACTGGAACTATCAGTTAGTAGTTAAGTTAGTTGTACTGTCAGGTAGCGACACAAAGCTGGTTTTCAAGAATGATGCTCAATGCTCCGCGATGAAGAAAGTTTTTTAGGGCATCAACTTGAATGTGATGCCTAACTTTTGGCCTAGATAATGAGTTGATGAATGCCGACCAACTTAGATGAAACTAGTAAATTTAAAGATCAATCCTTGGTTTGGCTTAAGTCTGCTTTTTGCTCTCTACTATTCCCTAATCTCTTTACACTTCGGATTGAGTCAGGATTATCTAGTTCAAGACGATGTGCGGATTCATCTTGTTTGGCTACAAAGATTTAACGACCCAGAGTTATTTCCCAATGATTTTATTGCGGATTACTTTGTTTATTTTGCTCCTTGGGGGCTAAAAGCAACCTATTGGTTGGGAGCAAAGTTAGGAATTGAACCATTGGTCTTAGCTAAGGTATTGCCAGCACCTTTGGGCATAGTGACAGCTATTTATACCTATTTTTGGTCATTGGCTATTCTGCCCAGGCATTTTACGGCTTTTCTCAGTAGCTTGATGATCTCGCAACTGATCTGGACAAATGATGATTTGATTTCGGCTACACCTCGTGCTTTTATTTATCCTTTATTAGCTGCATTTTTTTACTATTTAACGAAAAAAAATCTTCCAGCGTGTTTGCTCTCAATGCTGTTAATGGGATTATTTTATCCCCAGGTTTTGCTGGTTGAAGTTGCGATTTTAGCTATTAGATTGATTGATCGTCAGAGTAAGTTTTATTTGTGTTGGGATAAAGCTAAATACTATTGGCTTTGTTGGGGTCTAATTATCGCTGCGATCGCTTTGTTCCCTTATACGTTACGAGATCCCCAATGGGTTACGGTCACAGCAGAGCAAATGCGTGACTTGCCAGAATTTAATGCTGGTGGTCGTTCTTATTTCTATGGTATGGGTTGGGTAAGATTTTTCTTTGCTGGGGATAGTGGTTTATGTTTGCCCAACTTTCCGCCGATTATCTGGCTGGGGTTTGCGTTGCCCTGGGCTTACAAAAAGCATTTGCCTACTATTAAAGCTATTAACCCTCAGATCGTCATTCTCTGGCAAACAGTTATTGCTTCATTATTGATGTTTGCAATTGCTCATCTATTGTTACTAAAAATTCATCTTCCCAGTCGTTACACCTATCACACCTTAAGATTTGTCTTAGCGATCGCTTTTGCGATTGTCTTGACCTCTGGCGGGGAAATATTCTTTAAGTGGTTAAAGCAGCAAGACAATTTTCGACTCAAAGCTAAACTCTTGATAATCGTATTGGTTAGCTTTTTGACAATTGCTGTAGTTTTCCCGTTAATTCCTCTAGCTGTTAACGGCTGGATGCAAAATTGGCGTGGCAGTAAGCAAGTTGCAATTTATCAGTATTTAGCAAAACAACCGAAGGATACTTTAGTCGCTTCTTTGAGTAATCAAGCTAATAATATCCCTGCTTTTAGTTTGCGCTCGGTCTTAGTTAGCAGGGAGTTTGCCTTTCCCTATCATCCTTATTATCACCAGGAAATAATTGAGCGAGCTAAAGCCACTATTTTGGCTCAATATGCGACGACTCCAGAACCTTTGCTCCAGTTAATTCAGACTTACGGTGTGGACTATATCTTACTTGACCGCCATGCTTTTACTCCTGGCTATCTGGCTAGTAAAAAGTGGTTAGTATACAGTTCTTGGCAAGATATTACTCAAGATGCGATCGCACAAATTGAACGTCAAGCAGCCTTTGTATTACCTACGTTGGTTGTTGATTGTTCTGTGGCTACGACAGAGCAGACTCATCTTTTAAGCACTGATTGCATCCAGCAAAAGTTACTTTCTCCTTAATTAAGACAGAACTAGTAAATTTGTTAGATACTAAGTAAAGAACCAACTAATAACTGCGATCGCTTTTTCCAGACATAACATGCAGCTTACTCTTAATATCTGGCGACAAGCCAATCCTCAAAGTCAAGGTAACTTTGCACAATATAAATTAGATGACCTCAATCCTGAAATGTCTTTCTTGGAAATGTTGGATGTTTTGAATGAACAATTAGTTCAGGAAGATCGAGAACCTGTGGAATTTGATAGTGATTGTCGTGAGGGGATTTGTGGCTCTTGTGGCATGATGGTCAATGGTATTGCCCACGGACAACAGAAATTAACCGCAGTCTGTCAGTTGCACTTACGCTCTTTTCAAGATGGCGACACTGTCACGATTGAGCCTTGGCGGGCTAAAGCTTTTCCTGTAATCAAAGATTTGGTTGTTGATCGCTCTGCCTTGGATCGGATAATTTCCGCAGGCGGTTATATCTCAGTAAATACAGGTGCTGCTCCTGATGCAAATAGCCTTCCTGTAGCCAAAGAAAATAGTGATCGCGCTTTTGATTATGCAGCTTGTATAGGTTGTGGAGCTTGCGTCGCAGCCTGTCCTAATGCTTCAGCTTCTTTGTTTACCGCAGCAAAAGTTTCCCACTTAGGTTTGTTGCCTCAAGGTGCCCCCGAACGCAAACAACGTGTCTTCAAAATGACTGCGCAAATGACCACAGAAGGGTTTGGAGACTGTTCAAATCACGGTGAATGTGAAGCGGTCTGTCCCAAAGGGATCTCGATTGATGCGATCGCAATGATGCGCCGAGAATACATTAAAGCCCAGTTTTAAATCAGACTCATTTAAACCAAACTTAGTAAACTACTTTTTGAGTAAATTTCGTTCGAAAGGTTTACCTGCCAACATTCGATTCCAATAGAGGTAAGGTAAGCCGTATTTTTTTAGCAGCCACATACTGTAGCGTTCTTTGGTTGGGTCAAGCGGAAAAGAAGGACTAGGATTTTTGTCGTAGTCAAACTCTGCCAACATCACCTTGCCATAGCCTGTTACTAGAGGACAGCAAGCATAGCCATCATATGTAGCGTTGAGATTTTGCTCTTGCATCGTTGCTAGAAGATTTTCGACTAAGACAGGAGCTTCCGCTCTCACCGCAGCAGCAGTTTTGGAAGTGGGTAAAGAGGAGGCATCTCCTAGAGAAAAGACATTGGCATATTTATTGTGTTGCAACGTGTATTTATCCACATCCACCCAACCAGCGTCATTAGCTAAGGGGCTATTCTTGATAAAGTCGGGAGAACTCATCGGAGGGGTGACATGGATCATGTCGTATTTGATGGTGACTTCTTCTGTTCCGCTATCTGTAGTGACATCAAATATAGCTTTTTTAGATTCGCCATCAATCGCTTTGAGATTATGTTTGGCTTTGAGCTGAATATCTTTACGATTGACAATCTCCATGAGAGGTTTGGCATAGGCAGCAACTCCAAAGATGCCTGGCGTGGCAGTACAGTAGAGAATTTTGGCTTGATCTCGGACTCCTTGCTTGCGAAAAGCCTCATCTGCTAAATACATAATTTTTTGCGGCGCGCCAGCACATTTGATCGGTGTATTGGGATAGGTGAAAATAGCTGTGCCACCAGAGAAATTTTGAATCGTTGACCAAGTTGTGGGAGCTTGTTCGTAAGCGTAGTTGCTGCAAACCCCATTTTTTCCAAGAGCTTCTGTTAATCCAGGGATTTTTTGCCAATCTATTTGGATGCCTGGGCAAACTACCAGATAGTCGTAAGTAATAGTTTGTTGCGATCTGGTGACTACCTGATTACTTTCGGGGATAAAGCGATCGCAATAATCTTGAATCCAGGTGACACCATCAGGGATAACTGCTTTTTCTGTCTTGGCGGTAGCTTCTGCACTGTAGGCTCCTCCTCCAACAAGAGTCCAAGCTGGCTGATAATAATGCTTGTCTGAAGGTTCGATAATCGCAATATCTAGGTTGTTCTGGACTGCGAACAATTGAGACGCTACGGTAATCCCGGCTGCACCACCACCGATAATCAGAATTTGATGTTTTGCTTGCTGGCTCATGATTGTCACCTGAAACAGAAGATAGGAATACCTGATTCTAATTAGGTTTGAAGTGGTACTAGGTTTTTCTTTAGATATTTGTAAGCAAAAAAATAGGGTAGACAAAAAGTCCACCCTTGGCTCAGTACAAATAATTTTGGTTCTATTTGTTGGGCTGAGGAGTCATGCGTAGGTAAGGTTTGATTTCAGTAACACCTTTGGGGAATTTTTCTTTAGCGTCAGCAGTGGAAATCTTGGGAGAAACAACTACATCTTCACCATCTTTCCAGTTAACAGGAGTCGCTACGGAGTAGTTATCAGTTAGCTGCAAAGAATCGATTACGCGCAAGATCTCTTGGAAGTTACGTCCAGTGCTAGGAGGATAAGTCAAGCTTAAACGGAGTTTCTTATTAGGATCGATTACAAAAACAGTTCTAATAGTTACTTTGGGGTCGGCATTGGGATGGATCATGTCGTAAAGGTCAGAAACCTTTTTGTCTTCGTCCGCCAAGATGGGATAGTCAACAGTAGTGCACTGAGTTTCGTTGATATCTCCAATCCAGCCTTGGTGAGACTCTGAACCGTCTACGCTAAGTGCGATTGTTTTGACGTTACGCTTGTCAAATTCTGCTCTAAGTTTGGAGACTTCGCCAAGTTCGGTAGTACATACGGGAGTATAGTCAGCAGGGTGAGAGAAGAGAACTACCCAGCTATCGCCAGCCCACTCAAAAAAGTTGATGTCGCCCATGCTGGACTTCTGAGTAAAGTCGGGCACCTGATCGCCCAATCTAAGAGTTGCCATAATAGTATCCTTGAGTATTTATTCTGTTTATCGGAGACTATTAATATTGCCATAAAACGACACTGCGATCTTAAGAGCTTTAGCAATCCCTAATATTTGGGTGTTGTTATCAATCAGACTTGAATTTTTGTATAGCAGGCGATCGCTCTAGGAAAGTTACTTAATGCGATCACATAGCTAAGATATATTGGCGATTGCTTAAACTAGTTATTTAAGTTGTTGCTTACTGTCTTGTAAAACAAGATTTACTGAGGTACATTCTCATGGGGATTGATTTCTCTCTAGCTTGTGGCGATTGTTTGGAATTCATTGATCTACATAAATGGTGTATTTCCAAAGATCTAGCAAATTGTTTAATAGCTGATCATAGATCACTTTCAGGTTCTAATGAGTATTTTCAAGCTAAAAGATTTCCGAATCTATCTAGTCGATTTCTTTTACCTTTGACTAGTTCGCAAATTCTAGAAATGTTGTCTAATTCTGAGCTTAACCAGCCTTACATCAAGGAACTATTTCCTTTTGTCCAAAATTTTATTTTATGCCATCAAAATCATTTTTTATTTATTTCTTGTGATATTGGCGAAGAACCCTGGGATTTTGGGGAACCCCGATGTTATGAATGGAGACAAGTTCAAGCTGTTTTCAACTACCACAGCCAGTTTTTACCAAAAAATCTAATACAAGATTTTGGATTTCTCCATTGGAAGCAAGTCTTGAGGCATTATTCTATTCATGCACCTTGGTTTTTACATGAGCAGTTTCAAGTTAATAGAGAAGCTTTGAAGAAGGCTTTTGAGAAAGAAGTTTTAGCTGCTTAAATTTACAGCGGATTGTAGGTTTATGAGGGACAGTAGCAGCAGTGGGCAAACCAATTG
>CAZSEZ010000166.1:0-8884 GCA_964606015.1 uncultured bacterium | reverse complement strand
TAGAGTTAAAAATACCCTTGCTGATGAAAGAGTTGCTTCTTTCTTGCCTCTAGTTAAAGAACTAAGCGATGAGTACGATCCCCAAGCGATCGCTGCTGCTGCATTGCAAATGGTGTACGACCAAAATTGTCCTCAGTGGATGAAAGGCGATTGGGAGGTGCCTGACGATAGCTTCAACAAGCCTCTAATCAAAAAACGTGGACGTGGTGGTTATCGCAAAGATCGTTTTCAAGGGAAATCTGGGAATCGGAACGGATACCGAGGTAAAATGAGGTCTGGACTTGTGACTCGTGACAAATAGTCATTGGTCATGATGGTTAGAGTTTTGAGTTTCTTGTTATTGCTGAAGCTTAAAACTTGACCTCAAACTGAGTTAATTTAATAACTACGCAAAAAACCTTATTTTACTAACCTAATCACTGTGACTTCGACTGCTGCTGATACTAGAGCTCCTGCCATAGCTACAACTGCTAATAACTGGCAAGGGTTAATTGAAACCTATCGTTCTTATCTTCCAGTAAGTGAGACTACTCCTGTAGTAACTTTGCTAGAAGGCAATACACCCTTAATTCCCGTGCCTACGATTAGTTCGTGTATTGGGCGTCAAGTGCAAGTGTATGTTAAGTACGATGGTCTAAATCCTACTGGTAGTTTTAAAGACAGAGGCATGACCATGGCTATTTCTAAAGCCAAGGAAGCAGGGGCCAAAGCTGTTATTTGTGCTAGTACTGGTAATACTTCAGCAGCTGCAGCTGCCTATGCTAAGAGAGCGGGCATGCGGGCATTTGTTGTGATTCCTGATGGTTATGTGGCTCTGGGTAAACTGGCACAGGCTTTAGTTTACGGTGCTGAAGTCATTGCTATCAAAGGGAACTTCGACGATGCTCTGAGAATTGTTCGTGATGCCTCAGAGAACTATCCTGTTACCCTGGTAAATTCAGTTAATCCTTATCGTTTGCAAGGGCAAAAAACTGCAGCTTTTGAAGTAGTCGATGTTTTAGGAGATGCTCCTGATTGGCTTTGTATCCCTGTGGGTAATGCAGGTAATATTACAGCTTATTGGATGGGTTTTAATGAGTATTTCCAAGCAGGTAAATGTGCCAAACTTCCCAAGATGATGGGCTTTCAAGCTGCTGGCTCTGCTCCTTTTATTGCTGGTGCACCTGTGGCAAATCCAGAAACTGTGGCTACTGCTATCAGAATTGGTAATCCTGCAAACTGGGACAAAGCACTCAAAGCTCAATCGGCTAGTGGTGGCGAATTTAATGCGGTAACTGACGAAGAAATTTTAGAGGCTTATCGTATGTTGGGGGAAGAAGGTATTTTCTGTGAGCCTGCTTCTGCCGCTTCGGTTGCTGGTTTACTTAAGGTAAAAGATCTTGTGCCTGCTAACTCTAAGATTGTTTGTGTCTTAACTGGTAACGGCCTGAAGGACCCAGATAGCGCGATCGCACACAGTGGTAATGAAAGTCACAAAGGCATTGAAGCCAATATTGAAGCTGTGGCAAAAGTCATGGGTTTTTAAGCGCTGTTGATCTGTAATAGTTGAGATTGCAGTACGAGAATATTCCTAAAAATATTTATTTAGTTAGATCGAGTTAATTTTATAACTCGATTTTTTATTTGCTCATACTTTGACAAGCGATTGTAAATTTTTGCTTAATCAGTAAGTTACTCACAGTATTCTTTTGTTATTTGATGGCGATAGCGAAACATCTCTCGTAATCTCGAGTTGACCCACCAACCCAAGACTGACTCGGCAAGTTGACCGCCTGGAATTTCATAAGCGATCGAATCAGTTAATCTGGTTTGTCCGTTTTCGGAGATAAACTCGTGACGGTGTCGCCAAGATTGCATAGGACCTACTGACTGCGTATCAACAAAAAAATGATTCTCTTCACACTCAATGTGCTCTGCTAACCAACGTACAGGAATCAGCATAAGCATAATCCGAAACTCAGTAATTGCGCCTACTCCTAAACCGCCTTCTCTTTTGACAACAGTTACTGGTTGCCAAGGCGGAGTCAAAAGATCCAAAATATCGGGACGCTCATGAAACTGCCAGACTATTTCTAC
This sequence comes from uncultured bacterium, assembly GCA_964606015.1. GTDB lineage: Bacteria > Cyanobacteriota > Cyanobacteriia > Cyanobacteriales > Xenococcaceae > Hyella. Next base: position 6,808 of record CAZSEZ010000166.1, on the reverse strand, counting down.
AGAAGCATCAATCAAACTGGAATACTGGAAATTTAGCATTGGTTTTTTCGCAATTTTGCGGCAAATTGACGAAGTTAGAATAACAGTGATTGCTGAGATGAAATTATCTTATGCCAGAAAAAACGGAAAAAGAAAAAATGCTTGATGGAGAGTTATATTTGGCAACCGATCCAGAACTAACTCAAATGAACATCACTGTTCTTGATCTTTTGTATGAGTTCAATCATTCTCACCCTCAAGAATTGCAAAAACGGCAGGACATCATTATTCAGTTATTCGATAGGGTTGGTAAAAATTTCACAATTAGACCTCCCTTTTACTGTGACTATGGCTGCAATATCTCCGCCGGTGACAATTTGTATATCAATTATGACTGCACAATTCTTGATTGTAATAGAGTCGACATCGGCAACAATGTCTTGATTGCGCCCAAGGTTCAGATTTATACTGCTCATCATCCATATTGATCTAGACACTAGACTAACAACTAAGGAACTTGCCTCCCCAATTACAATTGGTGATAATGTCTGGCTTGGTGGAGGCTCAATTATTTGCCCGGGAGTTACCATTGGTTATGGTGTAACTATAGGTGCTGGAAGCGTTGTTACTCATGACATACCGAATAACGTCGTTGCAGTGGGTAATCCTTGTCGAGTAATTAAATCCTTAACAGCTTAGAGTTTGATTTGATAGCCTTAAGATTCTCGCGTATTAAGATTATTTTTACGCGAGAATCCTGGATAGACCGCCATTTCTCTTCTATCAGTATTAGAAGGTGTCGGATATAACTAACATTTTTGGTGAATATCAGGTTTTTGTGGCTAGTTACTTTTGCTGCTGGCGACATTTATCTAAAAGAACTTTCAAAGTATTGTGATGTCTGAAGATATTTCGTAAATCAGTAATTTCCATAATCCATAATAGAAACAATTTCAGCAAAGCTTAGAAAAAGAGAGATGTAGCGCATTAATAATAGTAATTTCACTCTGGTAATTGCTATTATCCTCCTCCATCCTAGAGATAGATACTATTTCTAAGTGATTTTAGATGAATAAACTAAACAAATTTTTAATATTTTTGATGTTCCTGAGTTCGAGCTTTGTCGAGGGGAAAATAGCCACTGTTTCTGCGCAAGAAGTATCAGGGGCAACCGTATCTGTAGATGGTAAAGTCTACACAAACGAACTATTTGATCTAAGTATTAGCAAGCCAGAGGGTTGGTATGCTCAAAGTACACAAGAGTTATTGCAAATGCAACAGCTAGGAGCAAATCTGATCTCAGGAGATAATAAAAATCTACAAGCAGTTCTCAAAGAGTCACTAAAAACTTCGTTGCCACTATTTAGTTTTTATCGATATCCTCTAGGAACTCCTGCCCCCAGTAATGCTAACATCGCTGGAGTAGCAGAAAATGTGTCTCTCTACCCTGGAATCAAGCAAGGATGCGACTATCTTTTCCACGCCAAGCAAATTATTGCCCAGAGTCAAATTAGAATTGAGTTTACAGATGAGTGCTTAACCAAAAGGGTTAACAATAGTGAATTTGGTTACTTTAATGCCAGCCTAAATGTTGGAGAGGTTCAAATAAAACAAAAGTACTATGCTTGTATCCAAGATACTCATGCGATTTCAGTAGTGCAGACTTACACCACTCCAGAAGAAGCACAAAAGGTCGATCAAATCCTTGATACTCTCAGCATCAAGTGTAACTAACTTGGATTAATTGGATTTAAGTTAATTGATATCAGTCCTGGAAAATATGGGGAATAAAAATACCAAATTTATTCCTTGTTTTCTGGGCTAGAACAATTCTGCTCTAACAATTTGCCAGCTAGCTCCACTCTATTGGGCTGTACTTGAACTGTATAGGCTTCTGCTTCTATTTCTCTGCGATAGCTGTGATAACGCAAAAAATATGGATGAGTGATTTTTGGTGGATCAATTTCTAGATTTAATAGTTTAAAAGTAGTTCGATCACCTTGACATAGTTGCGCTACATGGACTGTTTCATGCACTAGAGTAGAGGTAGCATTTCCCAGGTCGAATACGACAGGATTTATCCATACTGTAGGTTTTTGGCTACTGACTGAGCCATAGGGACGAATTCCATAACGGCTTTGATAAGGAGGAATTTCTTGTTTTACAGTGAAGCCATAATTATTTAGTTTCTGCTCAAGATAGTTAAATTCGAGATTATCGCGATCGCTTTGAGCCAACACACTAGTCGTTAAGACCAAAATCGAGCTAATAATAAATAAAGTGATTATTTTGAGAGCTTTTTGGCTGATGATGACCATAAATAGAGCGAGGTTTGTCAAAACTCTTCGTTATATCAATTGGGGCTAAGGCTGTATTTTGATTTGATTTTTAGGTTGTTTTCGAGATCTATGGCAGTTTTGATGAATTTACTTCTTACTCAAACATCTTTAAGTGTCTTGGCGATCGCAACTAATCTGAGAGCCGATTCAGAAAACTTTTCAACAATTCTCAGTATCCCCACGGAAATGACTCAGTTTCTCAAGACAAAGTATTAAGAGTAGCTGGAAACCACCTCAATAGTGGCTCAGAAATAATGAAACTTGGCAAACTTTCTTCTTTAGCTCTCGGTGTAGCTATTTCCTTTGGCACAGTAATGCCAGCAGAAGCTAATGTCTTCAAACTTTTCAAACATAAAGTGCATCATCACCAACAGCACCACGGTCAAGTACACCATCCTCATCATAGTCAACACCATCAGCCTCATCACAGAGTAAGACATCACGGATCTCGACACCATCAACCTCACCATGAAGCGAGACATCATGAGTCAAGGCATCATCACAGAGCGAATCGCCGTCACCATGACTCCAGATATGAAAACCATGGCAGAAGATCCCGTTATCATCACAATTGGCATGGTAGATACTAGGATCCAAGTGAGACTAGAATCCTAGAGATCGCAATAATCAACTCTAATTACCTTAAAGCTCCCTTTTCTTGAGAAACTCAAGAGCTGAGTCAGCTAGTTAGTTAAAACGTGATCTCACGCTCAAGTAACGATCTTCTCTGATAGCTTGTAAGACAAAAGTAACCATTGGCTGAGCTTCCCCCAAGGTAGCCAGAATTTGTCCTCCCATTTCTAGGGCTGCTTCGAATTCTGGTTGTACAACCTCTTTAGCTCCCATTTGAGTTAGGAGATCGATCTCTTGATTATTGTGAGAGCGAGCCACAATCTCAATATTTGGTGCTATCTCCAAGGCGTGCTTGAGCAAGATTCTGGTACTAGCTGGATTGGGTAGCGCGATCGCCAAAGCTTTAGCCTGTTTAAGGTGAGCTTTTTCTAGAACTAATTCCGCGTCTGCATCACCAAAGATGTGGGGGATTTTTTGTTGTCTGAGTTGTTTGGCCGCAGCTTCGCTATTCTCAATGACTAGTACTTGATAATTGCGATCTTGAAGAACTTTGACGATTACTTGTCCAACTCTACCGTAGCCTGCCACCACTACATGGTCACGGATAGTTTCTGGGAGAAAAATATCTTTATCTTTTAACTGTTGTTTAATGTAGCGCTTAATCGAGGGAATCTCTGCCAGTCTGTCAGCAATTTCAGGCGCGAATCTCATCCCTACAGGAGTTAGAACCAAGGTTATTGCCGTAGTCCCAATGAGTAGTAAATATGTCTCGTGGGAAATTAAGACTAGCTTTTGGCCTACTAATGCTAATACGAAAGAAAATTCCCCAATTTGATTGAGTCCTAAAGCTGCTTGAATTGAAGTTTTAAAAGAATAACCAAATTTCCAAATAATTGGAAAGATGATACAGGCTTTACCAAACATTATTAGTGCGACTAAACCTGCAATAGTACTGATATTTTCGATTAGGACATGAGGATCGATTAACATCCCAATCGAGGCAAAAAATAAACTGGCAAAAGTATCCCTGAGCGGAATCACTTTGGCTAGAGCTTGGTCAGAGTAATCAATTTCGGCAATAATTAAACCTGCTACAAAAGCCCCCATCTCAATCGATAAACCAAGACTAGCTGTGGTTAGGGCTACTCCCAGACAGAGAGCAATTGTCGTAAGAATGAATAGCTCACTATTTTCAGTTTGGGCTACTGCCTTCATTAAGGGAGGAATAACCCAGTAGCCGATCGCAAAAGCTGATGTAAAAAAGATTAGTGCTTTGAGAATTGCAGTTAATAAAGCAACAGTTAAATTATCAGGTTGGTTGAGTGCTGGTAAGATTGCTAACATTAGACCCAATGCCAGATCTTGCGCAATTAAAATTGCCAACATTACTTGGCCAGGGATCGTATTAGTTTCCCCTTTTTCGGTTAAAGTTTTGAGGACTACGGCAGTTGAAGAAAGCGAAAGAACTGCTCCCAGAAATATACCTTGGACTGGAGTTTTTACCCAACCTAAAGTTAAAGAAAATAAGGCTACAAAAGTAATCGTAATTCCTATTTGGAGAATGCTTCCTTTTAGGGCAATATCCTTGACTCTTTTTAATTCTGCTAGAGAAAATTCGACTCCTAAAGTAAATAAGAGTAAAGCTACTCCTATTTCTGCCAAAGATTTGATATCTTCTACATTACTAATCAACCCTAAGCCAAAAGGCCCAATGATTAGACCCGAAAATAAGTACCCAAGTAATACAGGTTGACGCAAACGATTGGTAATAAAACCGCCGATCGCTGACGACCACAGTACTATAGTCAGATCGACTACAAAGCTATCTACTTTTGCCATTTACTAAATTTGTTTTTTATAACCCAACTCAATCTTAGCTAAAGACGCAAATCGGGAATATCTTCAGCAGATTTATTTGTCACCATGCTAGCCAACTTTCAGCAACAATTTATCCAGACCAGTCAAGCCAAAATTAATACTTATGTTGGTGGCTCTGGTTATCCCTTATTACTGCTTCATGGCTATCCCCAGAACTACTACATGTGGCACAAAATTTGTGATCGCTTAGCTGAAGATTTTACTGTCGTTGTGACTGATCTGAGGGGATATGGCGATAGCCAGAAATTTCCTGTTACTCCAGATCATCAGCATTATAGTAAGAGAGTCATGGCTCAAGATCAGCTAGAAGTTATGGCTCATTTGGGATTTGATGATTTTTATGTGGTAGGACATGATCGAGGTGGCAGAGTCGCCTATCGGTTGGCTTTGGATTATCCTCAAGCCGTTACTAAGTTGGCTTTACTTGATATTTTGCCTACCTATGAACTCTATCAAAGGTGCGATCGTGAGCTTGCAACAGCTTATTATCACTGGTTCTGGTTGATTCAACCTGCTCCTTTTCCGGAAACTCTAATCGGTGGCAAAGCAGAATATTTTTTGCGTCATTATTTAAACGACTGGAGCGAGGTTCCCAATAGCTTTGAGAAGAGTGCGATGCAAGAATACCTGCGTTGTTTTTGTAAACAAGAAACTATTGCTAGTACTTGTGAGGACTATCGTGCTGCTGCCAGTATCGACTTGGTTCATGACAAAGCAGATATCAACCAGGCCTTAAATTGCCCTCTGCTAATTTTGTGGGGGAGTAAAAGCGTGATTGGCCAACAATACAATGTTCTGGAATTTTGGCAGGACAAGGCCAAGCAGGTGCAGGGGAAAGAAATTCTTTGTGGTCATTTTTTGCCAGAAGAAGCTCCAGACCCAACTTATAAAACAATGAATGATTTTTTTCTTGGCTAACTTCAACATCTTGAAACTGTCAAAAAGCTATTTAATGCTGGTAATGTGGCTTTGTCAGGTTAAAAGTTAAAAAATAGAGCAAATTAAAAATCTTCAAATCTCTTACCTGCTCTTTAGTTAGAGACAAGAGCATCTGTAATCTCATGCATATTTTTGATTCCATAGAGCATCATTACTTGAGATACAGAGGCAGTTAATTGGTGTCTTGGTGGCTGAGTCTGCTGGTAGATTAACTTTGCTGCTGAGAGAAATCGCTGTGCTTGAGATGGAGACCTGAATACTTACCTCTTCCTCTCTCGATTCCTATCCACTGATGAGATTGTGCAGCCTGGTTATTCAATCCTTGATGCTGTCTGTGCTCTATACCTAATCCCCTTTCTTTAAAGGCTGAATCATAACTTTGTAACTTATCGGTAATGATGAATCTTGGAACAAATCCTTGATGCTAAAGCAGCTTTAGCGTCAATCTTTTTGCTGCTTTGGCATTACGACGTTGCTCAAAACATCTAGCACTTGGCCTTGCCTATCAATTATTTGCCATAGACGATACATTTTTCCCTTGATAACAACTCTCACTCTGTCTAAGTGCCATTTATCAGTAGTTAAGAGCGAATCTTTTTAATGTACCTGGCTGCTAATTGAACTAAATCTGACTAGCCCTGTATCGCTTAACCCTCTTGGATAAAGCTTTCTCTTCACTAAAGCAATTTTGGCTAGACGACTTAATTCCTTAACTAAAAAAGACTTTCTGCCTATTCGATCTTAGAAGTCAATTTTTATACCATCTTCAGCTTGGCGAAGAATTTATCATGATATTCTAAGCTTATTCTCATTTAATTTTAATAAAAAACTCAGAATAATTCGAGCGGTTTATTTGTGCAACTTCATGTAGGTTATTGTATCTCTTGAGTGTTGCAAATAAAAAAATAATATCTTTTTAGTAAATTTAGAGTTCGTATATGCCAGGAAAATACAAACTTGGAACCCTAGTAATATCTTTGGATTTTGAGCTGTATTGGGGAGTGAGAGACAGACTTTCTTTAGCCGATTACAAGAATAAGTTACAGGGAACGGAACAAGCGATTTTGCAAATTTTGGATTTGTTTCGCCAGAATAATATT
>CAZSEZ010000165.1:0-8936 GCA_964606015.1 uncultured bacterium | reverse complement strand
TGGGCAGCTATTGGTAATATCTATTGGCTCAAGTGGGACTATAGCAAAGCAGGGCAAGCCTACTCTAGAGCAGCAAAAACTCCCAAAAATCTCTATCGAGCGGCCAGAGGTTATCATCTCGCTCGCAACAAATCCGCGGCAAAACCCTATTACTTAGAATTAGTCACTAACCATCCCAATGCTCAAGAAACTGGTCTAGGTCTTAGAAGGCTTGCAACTTTAGTTAATAAATCAGAAGGGATCAAATATCTAGACCGCGCGATCGCTAATCATCCACAAGAAGCAGCAGCAGCTTTAGCAGATAAAGCTAACTACCTTGAAGCACTCAATAGCCCAGTTTCCGCAGGAAAAGTTAGAGATCAGTTACTGAGTCAGTATAAAACCTCTGACGCAGCAGCCGAATATCGCTGGAAAACTGCTAGCAAATTTGCGAAAAAAGGAGACATTAGATCTGCCTGGCAATGGGCACAACCAATCGCCACAAATAATCCAGAACATTCTTTAGCTCCTAAAGCATCTTTTTGGATTGGCAAATGGGCAACAAAACTTGGTAGAAAAGAAGATGCCGCCACAGCTTTTCAAGCTACGATCACAGCCTTTCCTCGTTCTTACTATGCTTGGCGCTCCGCAGTTGCGCTAGGATGGGATGTTGGCGATTTCACTTCGGTTCGCTCTCTCCAGCCTCAGGTAGTTCAGAGTAAAATAACTATTCCTCCTGGAGGTTCAGTTGTTTTCCAAGAACTATACCAAGCAGGATTAGAAGACGAAGCTTGGGGGCAATTTCAAGTAGAAATTAGTGACAAAGAACAACTCAGTGTCAACGAGGAATTTACCCAGGGCTTAATGAGATTGGAACGGGGGAAAAATCTCAGAGGAATTAATCAAATCTGGTTCCTTGACCGTAAGCATAATTCAGAGAATGCTCGCGATCGCGAGCAGTGGCGCATTCTTAGGCAATCACCTCAGTATTGGCAAGCTCTTTATCCTTTCCCTTTTGCTGACTCGATACTTAAGTGGTCACAACAGCGTCAACTTAATCCCTTGCTAGTCACTTCTTTGATTCGTCAAGAATCTCGTTTTGAGCCAGAAATTCGCTCATCTGCTGGGGCCTTAGGCTTAATGCAAGTTATCCCTACAACCGGGAAAAGTGTGGCCCAGCAACTAGGATTATCGAACTATTCCCTGACTAATCCTGAAGATAGCGTCAAAATTGGCACTTTTTATCTCGACTACACTCACAAAAAATACAACAATAACTCAATGCTCGCAGTTGCCAGCTACAACGCTGGGCCACACAAAGTTGCTCAATGGGTTAAGCGTTATGGTCTAACAGATGTCGATGAGTTTGTCGAAAAAATCCCCTATCGAGAAACTAAGGGCTACGTTGAATCAGTATTCGAAAACTACTGGAACTACCTACTGGTTTACAATCCAGAAATCAAAGCTAAGTTTCAAAATCTTAATTAGCGACTTATAAAGCGACTCAGCGATAGTCTGGCTTGATGATCGCCAGAAAGAGTATTCAGCTTTTCATGAATCGTTAACCCAGATGCTTAAGACTGAATCAACAAATATCCATCCAATGCAGAGATAACTCCATCATTATTGAGATCAGCGATCAATAAAGGATCGACATTGGGAAAAGCATCAAAATGATCGCTTAGACCTACTGCAGCCAAAGAAACCAAATGAGCATCAGAGTCGGAACTACTACCATCACCATCCAAATCACCAACTGTCGCAATTGTTTGTAGAGCAGTATCGCCAACACCTGTAATATTGTCAGAATTGAAACTAACATTTTCGATTCTGACTAGATCAGAAATATTACTCATAGCATCATCAGGAACACTAACGTCTAAAGTTAAAAGATCCGTCATACCTGAAGCAAGAGCAGAACCTTCAAGCTCAACTATGACTATGCCTGGAGTACTGGTATCAGTAGAAAGTGCCCAATCAGCAGCCAAAGCAGTATCAAGATTCAGGTCTTCGATGCTGAGAACTGCCGGATTATAGGTCAGAGTAAACTCCGCTTCTGTGATGTCTGTTCCATCACTTAAGGAAATATCTATGTTAGAGCTAGCACCAGCAGGCAGTGTAAAATCATCCAAACCAATAACTCTGTCAAACTCACCAATAGTAAATTCCGCGCTGAAATTACCTCCAGCAATATCGTTACCATCACCATCAAGTAGTAAACCTGTTTCAGAAATAAATCCTTCCGCACTACTATTAAGACTTACGGTGTAGTTTCCGCCTTCAAGAACATCACCAGAACTGATAAAAGAAAATCGAGTATTATCCTGTGTCAAGACAAAAGACCCAGAGATCTCATTTCCCGTGGAGTTTTGTCTGATAGAAATATCAACAAGATCTAGGGTACTAGCATTTAGAGATTCGCTAAATTGAACAGTAAAACCACTGCTGTCAATATCTAAATCAATCACACCGAAGGTATCTAGATTGATTCCTGAATCTTCAACAATCTCAAAGCTGCTTGCCTGCAATTCGCTATCGTGGAAAACAGTCAATGTATTGTTGTCAGACAAAGCAATCTCAGAAAAGAAGCCATTCCCACTGCTATTATTACCGCTGTTGATAATTGCTGATAATAATTCGCTACCATTACTGAAGCCCAGGTCGCTGACAATTTGAATCCTATCTTCTGCTACAACAAAATCGTTAATCGTATCGCGGCCACTATCAAGTCCAAAGAAAAAGCGATCGCTACCAGTCCCACCGACTAATAGATCATTCCCAATACCACCATCTAAAATATCATTTCCTGCTTCGCCAATCAGGGTATCATTCCCCTCATTTCCTTGAAGACTATCATTGCTATCACCACCTTGCACATTGTCATTGTCGGCATTACCGATCAGCAAATCTGCTCCTGCTTGCCCGAAGATAGTATCATTGCCTGTTCCCCCAAGAACTGTATCTGACCCTTCATTACCTTGGAGTTCGTCATCCCCTGCTCTACCAAAAATGGCATCATTGCCTGCCGCACCAACTAGTAAATCGCTATCGCTACCACCATCCAGGGTATCGTCACCTTCCCCACCAATTAGGGAGTCGTTTCCCTCATTTCCTTGGAGAAAATCATTACCAGTAGCGCCGAAGATAGTATCATTTCCTGCGTTGCCTACCAGCAAATCATTTCCGCCATTTCCCTGAATACTGTCATCACCCAGGAGCCCATCAATTACGTCGTCTAAATTACTACCAAAAATTGATTCTGATTGGTCAGTTGCTAACTCTGGAGTAAAACCCTGTTGAGTAAAACCAGCTATTTCAAACCCGATATCTGCCAAAATTGCTAAATCAATACTACTGGGCAAACTACGATTATCGTTGAGAAAAGGATCGAGTAGTGTTGTATTTCCGTTAAAACCTTCTGCTACATGGCTTAAATCGCTTGCCAGAGGAATAGCCTCTCCATTGTTGACATTTATTGAATTGGCTCCTGAAAAATTTCCTCCCGTACTCAACACGTCAAAAATTGGAGCAACCCCAATTCCCAAGATATGACCGATTTCGTGAAGTGCAACTGAGATAAAATCAATCCCTTCGCCATTGGTATTCCCTAGGGAAAAATTCCAATCAATAGTTTCGCTGGGATTAAAACTAATGGTTCCGGCCCATGGCTCAAAATCAGTGGCAGCACCCTGTCCACGGAAATTGCTGGAAATCCGACGCTGAAAAACATCACCTTGAAGATCTGTCCCGTTGATTTGGGCTTGAGCTAATAACGAGTCTGTATTGAGAAGACTTGCATCACCTAGAATGCCAGGCTCTGAAAGATCCATTACTTGATCTGAAGAGCTTTTATATCCTTCCCCTTGGCAATGATAGCAGCTGCATCCCTGAGGATGGCTATGAGTATGATAGCTACCGTCAGAGTGATAGTGACCATGCTGTAGGCTTGCTGTATTATCGCTTCCGTCGAGGCTGCCACCACCAACAAAAATTATCAAATCGTCGACTTCTCGGTCCAAAACAATTCTCTCTGAAGCTCCTGTAGTAGGATTTGTCGTAGTGAATTCTGCCCCTACTGGAATAGCCTCAAAATCATCTTGTATTAGGTTCGACCAAATTTCTCCAGCACGCTCTAGAGCTGCACGACGTTGAGGATCATCAAAAAAACCGTCGCTGTCGAAACGATAATCAAATTCTATTTTCATAACCAAGTATCATATAAGCCGCGTATTACATACATAATCTCGTCTTTTTTTGATTAGGAAAAGAGAAATATTCTCTATTTTTTTGTTGCTGAAAAGTAAAATTTTGGTAAATTAATCACGAAGCACAATGCTTGGTTCATGCCTTCTTTATAACTCAGCCTAAATCTACTGTAACTTCAAGAGAACTTTAAATATTACATTTATAAAGTCTGTATTTGTATCCTGTCTCTCGACCGCTATAAGTCTTGTTGGGGAGGCAGTCGGTCGAACTCAAGTCTGGATCTGGCGAAAAATTAATCAGCCAAAATTGAAACGGTTGTTCAAGTTCTTGTTTGAGTTGTTTGACTTGATGTTTAAAATATTTTGTCATTGTAGCATCATTGTTGTCACGGGCCAACAGAAACTGAGGTTGCCAATTTATTTCTTGTTGCTCGACTAATTTTTGAAACTGCCAGCCCAAGCTCATTAACTCTCCTGTCTGTCCGTGAGTAATGTGGTCGATCGCAATAACAACAGGTTCTTCTTGATAAGCTTCAACTATTTTAGGAATCACGAGATCAGGTCGTTCTACTTTCTGAAAGGCTAAATTATGATTAATCGTTAGCGAGCCACAAACCCCCAGGACAATCAAAACGGCTACAGGAAATTTATAGCTATTTTGCCAAAGATGACTCGCTAGTACTGCCAGCAAAAGCAGCCAAGCAGGAAAATAAAAAAATTGAAAACGAGAAGATAAACTTAAATCGGCACCTACAGTAAAAACAATAATTAAAATTAGCGCGATCGCATTAAGTAAAAACCAAGTCAGGGCGATAGGCTCGATAGCTTGAGAACTCCGCCAAAAATAAGGCATTAACCAAGCCAAAGTACCCAATATAACGATCCCAGAAACAATGGTAACGATATCTGGAACCCCCTCTACAGGCAACAAAGCAATATCTGTAATTAACCACAGTAAAATCCGTCCAATTGGTTCGTAAAACTTGAACCACGAATTATCTTGATAAACCCAACTTGTAAGTTGATTGTCGGGAATGCTGCGCCACAGCCAAAGCCAAGGTAAACAACCCAGAACTGTCACGGCAATTGTAATGTAGATTTTCCGCCAAGTTGGACTTAGCCAATTATTTTTACCGTAAATAATATCAACGCACCAACAAGCAGCTAGCAGCATAGTTTCTGCAACTAAAGCTAACGCAAAGAAATAATGAGTTGCTACGCCCAGGATATTTACGATGATCCAGGTAACCAGTGGCCCCCAAGTTATATTCTTACTCTCTTTTGGCTCCACAAACTCTTTAACTGTTAGTAACAAACAAGCCAAAGAAACCAATAGCCACAAAATAGCGAGAGTATAGTGACGAGTTTCCTGAGCCAAATAAACTCCAAAAGGAGACACTGCCATTAAAACTGCTGCCAACTGGGCAACAGCCCAAGAACGCCAGACTACTAATCCCAAAGCAAACATTCCTGCGATCGAGACCGTTCCCCAAATAGCACTAAAGCATCTACCCCACCAGATAGAAACCAAAGAGCCAGCAGGATTTGTTAGTTTAAGCCACCAATGATTGAGGATAAAATATAAAGGAGGATGAGTACTTTCAGTGAATAAATTACTCACTGTATCTACGGTAGTTTTAGCAAAATCTACTTGTAAAGGTGCTAATAGATCGCTCAAGGAAATTAGCTTATTTAGCTCAATAGTCTGAAAACTATTGCCCAAACTAAAAACCAAACTGGCCCATTCATCTGACCAAGGAGGTTTTGCTTCTAAGTTAGTAAAACGCAGCAATCCCCCTAAAAATAACCAGCTTAAAAATAAAGTTAACTGAAAACTCAAAGTTTGGCGATCGTATTTAAGCCTCATACAAGCAAAAAAGAAGGGGCGAAAGATTTCACCCCAACTTTACTATCTGTTAACTAATTGTCAATGCTTACTTTCAAAGAAACTACTCATTACTTACTCGACGGATATTCAAAATATCACTCATATTCTTAACTTTATTCAAAGTATGTTCGAACTGTTGGCGATCTCTGATCTCAATACTTAGAGAAATCAGTGCAGGTCGATTACGAGCAGTTTTAACCCCTGCATTAAGGACATTAATGTTTTGATCACTTAAACGGGTCAAAATATCTTTTAATACACCCACACGGTCGATTGCTTCAATTTGAATATCGACAGGATAAGTTAGGGGTCTACCTTCATCATCCATTTTGTTCCAATTAACAGGGATCAACCTTTCCCCAGGAACGTTATTAAGGTTTTGACAACCTTGACGGTGAATAGAAATTCCTCTGGAGCTTCTAGTAACAACCCCAATAATGTCCTCTCCAGGTAAGGGCTTACAGCATCCCGCGAGATGATACAACAAACCTTCGACTCCAGCGATCGGATATTTACCGCTACTACTACGTTCTGTAGAACGGTTGCGGTCTAAAGACTCAGATTCAGTATTAACCAGCTCTACTTCTTTGACCGACTGTTGCTCTTTATTTAAATCCCGCAGACGGTTTAAGACTTGATTAGTAGTTACCTCGCCATAACCCAACGCAGCTAGCAAATCATCAACTGAAGAATAGTTACATTTTTGGGCAGTAACCAACATCGGCTCAGATTTGAGCAACGCATCCAATCCATTTTTGCCAAAACCTTTTTCGAGAAGACTCTTGCCCCTGAGAATGTTTTCGTCTCGATGGGATTTCTTGTACCACTGGCGAATGCGATTGCGAGCAGTAGGAGTAACTACAAAGTTGAGCCAGTCGAGAGAAGGATGGCTATTTTTCTGAGTAATAATCTCTACCATATCGCCATTCTCTAGCGATCTATCTAAAACCGACCAGCGATCATTGATCCGAACTCCTTTCATATGATTACCAACTTCGGTATGAATCCGATAAGCAAAATCAACAGGAGTTGCACCTTGTGCCAAGACAATTACGTCTCCTTCTGGAGTAAAAACATAAACATCATCCTCAAAAAGGTTATCTTTGAGACTATCGATATATTCTTGGGCATCTTTGAGATCTTGCTGCCATTCTAGAAGCTGACGCAACCAAGTAAACTTCTCATCATCGGAGCTAAGGTGAGCTTCACTAGAACCAGTCTCTTTATACTTCCAATGAGCAGCGATCCCGTATTCAGCAATCCGGTGCATTTCCATTGTCCGAATTTGCACCTCTAAAGACTTACCATTCTTGCCAACAACTGTGGTGTGGAGAGATTGGTAACGGTTCGCTTTTGGTAACCCGATGTAGTCTTTAAAACGACCTGGAACGGGCTTGAAAATATTGTGAACAACTGCCAGCGAACGATAGCACTCTACCTGGGTCTCAACAATAATCCGAAAGGCAGAAATATCATAGATTTCATGGAATTCCTTTTGCTGACGTTCCATTTTTTGGTAAATCCCGTAAAGATGTTTGGGTCTACCTTTAACCTCTAAAACCTTGACACCAATCTTTTCCATCTGGGATCGCAAATCACTAGTAATTTGCTGGATTCGCTCTTCACGATCAACTCTTCTTTCGGCGACTAAAGACTCAATTTTTTTGTAAGCCTCAGGTTCTAAATACTTGAAGCAAAGATTTTCTAATTCCCACTTAAAACGACCGATCCCCAGGCGATTTGCCAAGGGAGCAAAAATTTCTCGGGTTTCTAAAGCAATTCGGCGTTGCTTCTCAGGCTTGAGATGCTGAAGCGTTCGCATGTTGTGCAGGCGGTCTGCTAGCTTAACGACAATCACACGGATATCATTTGCCATTGCCAAGAACATCCGACGGAAGTTCTCTGCTTGACGCTCTTTAGTGCTAGAAAAATTAAACTTAGAAAGCTTGGTTACTCCCTCTACCAACAAGCGAACATCTTGGCCAAATCGCTCTTCAATCTCTTCGGGAGTAACCTCTGTATCCTCAACAATATCGTGCAAAAAACCAGCAGCAATCGTAACGCTATCCCCACCTAAGTCTCTAAGCAAGCTTGCTACCGCAACAGGATGAGCGATGTAAGGCTCGCCTGACTTGCGATATTGACCTTCATGAAGTTCGTAAGCAAAATTGAAAGCATCACAAACAAGGTGCTTGTCATGATCGCCAGAATCGGCTTGTTGGTTTAACAAACATTGTTGCAACCATTTAGGAAGCTTTAGAGTTTGCTTAGGGGTATCCAGAATAGAGATGGCTGTCATTTGAGCAACTGGTTAATTAGGTATTGTGGGACAGAAATACTAAATACTAAAAAAGCAGCCCTACCGAAAATCCGGTGGTTGCAATTAATTCTCTGTTAACAAACAAACTTACTTATTCAGTTCTGCTGGCAAAAAGATCTCCGCAGCAGTAGTCTATATACTTATTAAAAATGATGTTCCTGCTTAAGGATGTGACTCAGATCGCAATCCGAGTGAGACATCAAGGTTGATTAATAAAAGTCTAGCTGATATCAGACAAAAAATGTTTTCTTGAATACTAAATTTTTAAAATAATGTTATCGATTATACACAAAAAAGCCTACCAAAATTTTCTTAAGTTATTAGAACAGTGGAAAATAATAGTTAAAAGTGCTGATTTCGATCCCCAACAGCCTAAAAATCAGGAAATATGGCAAAATCTGCAAGTAGTATTTAGCGATCGCATTATTAGCATTACCGATAAGGATATGGGTGTGGCTACTGCTAGTAATTGGATATCAATTCAGGTATAAAGTCAGCGTGAGTTCCGTTTATTCACAACAGACTGGTTTTTCTTTGAATCCTC
>CAZSEZ010000164.1:0-9000 GCA_964606015.1 uncultured bacterium | reverse complement strand
CACTGCTGCTACTGTCCCTCATAAACCTACAATCCGCTGTATCTCTGAATCAGGTTATTTTAATAGTCCTATCATTATTCGTAGACTGCTTCTTACATATAGTTTGTTATCAATAAGTATTTAATAAACCAGAATGACTTCAACCGAATACTATGGTTGCTTCAAAAATCAATTTAAAAGTAAGATATTTTCTGATTAGTTTGAGCAAATCTTTGATAGTAATTGGTGTTTGCTTAAATCCAATTCCAGTATCTAAAGCACAACATGATAAGCCTTTATTACTAGATAGAAACCCCAATCTAGAAAGACTTAATTTCCCTATTCCTGAAAACCGCTTTTTTGAAGAAGGTAGAGAATACTTTTTAGAAAAAAGTGAGTTTTTGATAAATAATGATGCCTCTTCTGAAGAGGATATTCTACATATAGATAGTGAAATCTTAAATGAAATTAGAGAAGTGGCTCCTGCATCTCTACTATTGATTTTTTGCGATCGCGAGAATTAGAAATGTGGAAGCGGATGAGGTAGAAGGTTCCCCGGTTGAGACTAAAAAAGTATGGGGGGAGAGGTAATTTGATTACTAATGCTAAGGCTAAGTTGCTATCACTTTAAAGATGCTCACTGCCAAGGTTGATTTTCAAGATGATCTCTCAGGTATGAATGCAAGTTCTGTTAGCTCTCATTGCGATCTATTCTTTCGCCAGAACCAACCCCAAGAAATCAGCAAATTTAATCTTAAAATTCCAACACAATGCTAGAGCCTACCAAGCAATCTAGCTTTGGGAACTTGAGTTTTCGTTAAGCTCACCAGCGATTTTGGGATTGTCTAAAATTTTGCTGCGATCGCTATAAACCATACTTACATTCCCATCAATGCTGTAAGTATTTCCAATAAGCTTGCGTTGTTCGTTAACCATGTAAAACAAGCGATTTATTTCTTTGTCGTTACCCTTAATTTTGGCTTGGAATTGTTCTTCCAATTGCTTCTGGGCAAACTCATAATCTTGCCAAAAATCCCCCTCAATCTTTCCTTTATCAACAAATTGAGGAACGTTGACACTGATTAAAACATCTCCATCACCCATATTTTCGATTTTCTGAACGGTTAATGGAGTATTGTTATTGAGAATTCTGACATTATTTAGTGAATAAGCAATAGCTTGCCAATCAGCACCATTCTGAAAAAATAGATCGATAGTTTCAAAAGCTTTTTGAAACAACTTGGCAAATTCGCCTGGAGCAAAGAATTTGTTTGGATCGTAGGGACGGCGATCGTTGTTATTTGCTTTTAGATAGATATAGTCACATTTAACATTTGCCAGGTTGGTTAGGCTGTTAATATTCCAGTCTTCGATACAAGCACCAGTCAGATTAGTTTCAGAGAAATTAGTTTTTAGCGCTTGAACCTCTTTAAGAACTACACCAGTGAGATTAGCACCACTGAGATTGGCAGAATTAAGGATTACACCAGTGAGATTAGAGCCACTGAGATTGGCATCAGTCAGATTAAAACCAGCCAGATTGGAACCATCGAGGTAAGCACCTGAGAGGTCAGCTTCAGTTAAGTTTTTTCCTTCAACTCTCGTATTAATTATTTCCCAAACCCTACGCCACTTGGGATCAAGCTTTGTTGTAAAGTCAATCGTTGTGTTTTTTAGTTTAGCGTATCTAAGTTCTGCGCCTTCGAGGTTAGCACCGATGAGATTGGCCTCACTAAGGTCGGTATCTTTGAGGTTAGCTCTTTCGAGGTTGGCACTGTGAAGGTCGGTATCTTTGAGTTTGGCGGAACAGAGATTGACATTACTTAGGTCGACATCTTTGAGCTTGGCAAAACAGAGGCTGGCACCTGAGAGCTGGACCCCTTTAAGTTTGGCACTCCAGAGATAGGAACTTCTGAGGTTGGCGCGTTCAAGATTAGCTAGTTCGAGGTTGGTACCAATCAGATTTGCACTCCTAAGGTTAGCAAGTTCGAAGTTGGCACTCCTTAGATTTGCGCGTTCAAGATTAGCACCTTCGAGGTTAGCACCATTGAGGTTTACGCCTTCGAGATTCGCACCGTTGAGATCAGGTTTAATATTGCGATTATTTTCACGCCATTGGTTCCAAATCTTTACTCCTTCTTTGAGCTTCGCAAAATGCTTTTTATTTGCCATGCTAAATCCAGATAAAACGCCTTTAATGAGAATATAGCGAAGATATAGCTACTTTTTACTTAAGAAAATAAGTACAGATTTCTATTTGATCGCTGCTTCCATGTCAGCTTTAGCAATGTTGAAAATAGGATTATCTAGAGCCTCGGCTAAAGCTTCAATTCCCATAACTTTGATAACCTTGATCGCTTTTTGCTAGCAGTTGGAGTTTGGTTTGATATCTTTGACGAATTTCACTTCCACCATCATTTGTTTAGTGGAAGTTTCAGTATGAATCAGCTCTTAGGGAGCGTATTTACTCACAATATCTTCAACTTATTTTTTTATATTAAGGGTAAAGGGAAAAGACCCTAATTCACTTTAATTTACTAGAGGTTATCAATATGACACTTAGTAGATGGCAACCATTCCGAGAATTAACCACTATCAGAAAACAAATGGATCGTTTATTTGAAGATATGCTTGATTCTCAAGACAAAGATTGGCTAGGATTGCATAGTGTAGGCGGGATGTGGACTCCAGCAGTAGAGCTTGAAGAAACTGAAGTTGCATTAATTCTTAAAGCAGAAATTCCTGGTATTGATGCCAAAGATTTGACTGTAGAAGTTGATCAAGACCGAGTAACAATTTCTGGTGAATACAAAAAAGAAGACAAAGTTACCGACAAAGAACAAAACTTCTTCCGCTCAGAATTTTACTATGGTGAATTTGAACGCAATGTTTCTCTACCAATGCCAGTAAAAACTGATGCCATTAAGTCCAGTTTTAAAGATGGAGTCCTAACTCTGACAATGCCTAAAGTCACTGTAGAACCGAAAAAGAGTGTCAAAATCAATCTCTCTGATAGCTAGCTAGTTAGAAATTTTCTCCTTATCAAGTTAGAGAAATTATCAACCAAGTTTTGTCAGATTTAGGGGTGCTAGCAATAGCATCCCTTCCACATTCAATATGAGTTGTTGCATCTTAAGGAGATTAGATCTTATGTTGCGCCATTTATTAAAAGATTTAGAGCTAGTTTTAATTGTTGCTATTGTCACTTTGATTTTTTGGATTGTAATTACCTTAGTAACAGTTAGCCCTATAATGGCAAAAACTCTTAAATCTGACTTTATATCTCGTATTACCGAAACTGAAATAACTCCAGAAATTACCCATTGTCGTGCAGAACAATCCCTAATCGATGAATCTGGTCATAAATGGGGTCTCATGCTGTTTACTAATGGAACCAAACCTTCTCAGTTTGATAACCTCCAACTAAGATTATCTGGTCTATCTAGCTCTTTACGTATTCAATCCCAAAAACCTTTAGTAATTAGTTTCTTTACCGATGATGCAGTTCAGCATCAAACCAAGCTTAATCATTTTGAAATACCCAATAATTTAAAAGATAGTTCTCCTTTACCTAATATCGGACAATATGATCTGCATAAAGTAATTACTAAAATTCCCCGTACAGAATTAGTCCTTGAAATTCCTTTAGAAAAAGGGAAGATTGCTCGCTTACATGTACCCGAAACAACCTTAGAAGAATGGCAAGAAGTAGTTGCCAAAACTGTTCTTCCAAGACCTAGATTACCTAGTAATTTTCAGTTATTTTGTATCAATAACTAATTCAGATTTCCCAGGAAAAGTGATCGCTTTATGATCAAAACTAAAGTTGCTCCTGCTCTGCCAATGCCTGGTTTAAGAAAAATCCTATCCTATCGGCGGGAGTGGTTGCGGGGAGATATTTTGGCGGGGATCACAGTTGCTGCTTACCTAATTCCCCAATGTATGGCTTATGGAGAATTAGCAGGACTCCAACCAGTAGCAGGATTATGGGCAATTTTATTCCCAATCGTCCTCTATGCACTATTTGGCTCTTCACCTCAGCTTTCTATCGGGCCCGAATCTAGTACAGCGGTAATGACCGTTTATGCCATCGCCCCTTTGGCAGAAGCAAGAACCGACATTTACGTTAGTTTGACTGCACTATTAGCGATTTTAATGGGCCTGGTCTGCTTAGTGGGATATTTAGCAAAAGTCGGATTTTTAGCTGATTTACTCTCAAAACCAATCCTAGTAGGCTATATGACTGGTATTGCCTTAATTATGATTGGGGGACAATTGGGCAAGATCGCTAAAATTCCCATTGAATCGGAGACTTTCATCGGTCAAATTGAAGAATTTACTAGAGAGATTAGTCTGATTCATGTCCCGACAGCGCTGTTGAGCGTTATGGTTCTCGTTTTTTTATTCGTTGCTCAGTACCGCTTTCCTAACGCACCCATCCCGCTAATTGCTGTATTACTATCTACTGTGGCAGTTGCCACTTTTAATTTAGACAGTCGCGGAGTTGCCGTTGTGGGAGAGATTCCTGCTGGTCTGCCTAAGTTTGCTATTCCTCAAGTATCTCTTACCGACTTTACTTCTTTGTTAGTTGCAGCAGTAGGGATTTCAATTGTGGGTTATTCCGATAATGTCCTTTCTGCCAGGGTTTTTGCTAATCGCAATCATTATAAAATTGATGCCAATCAAGAACTTTTAGCTTTGGGTATAGTTAATTTCGCTAATGGTTTGATGCAAGGTTTCCCTGTTAGTAGTAGTGGTAGTCGCAGCATACTAGGAGACTCTGTGGGAAGCAAAACCCAAGTTTATTCTTTGGTGGCAATGCTTGCAGTGTTTATTGTATTGTTATTTTTTCGCCCTATTCTAGCTTTATTTCCCAAAGCTGCTTTAGGCGCGATTGTGATTTATGCTGCTACCAAGTTAATTGAAATTAAAGAATTCAGAAGACTTTATCGTTTTCGTCGCAATGAATTTTTCTTAGCAGTAATTACAACAATTGCTGTTTTACTAACCGGAATTTTAGTGGGAGTGGGTATTGCCGTAAGTTTATCGGTTATTGAGCTATTTTCGAGAGTAGCTCGTCCTCACGATGCAGTCTTAGGAAAAATCCCTGATTTAGATGGATTCCACGATATTGAAGATTGGGCAAATGCAGAAACCATTCCCGGTTTGATTATTTATCGCTATGACGCACCTTTATGTTTTGCCAATGCAGATAATTTTAAACAGCGATCGCTAGAGGCCATTAATGCTGAAATTCACCCTGTAAGATGGTTTGTTCTAAATATGGAAGCTAACGTAGAAATCGATATCACTGCTATTGATATCTTATTTGAATTACGAGATGAATTAACTAGAGAAAATATCGTGTTTGCTATGGCCAGAGTTAAGCAAGACCTCTATTTAGAGTTAGCAAGATCGGGCTTTTTAAGCAATATTCCTGCCGAACATATCTATGCAACTTTAGCGACTGCAATCGTAGCTTATAAGAGTCAAAATAACTAATATCTTGCTTGTTTTGTGCATTTGTCTTGATTTTTTAAGATGTTCCCAAAATCTCGAACTACTTAAGCTCAAAAGAATAATTTGGAGATAGTGAGCTATTAACCTAATGCTTTATTATTTACTAGCCTTAGCCCCAATTGCGACAGTCTTTCTTTTACTAGTAATTGCAAAAAGAACTGCGGGGCAAACTATGTCCATTGCTTACGGAGTTACTGTCGCGATCGCGATAATAGTATGGCAAGTACCTTGGGCGGTTGTCTCAGCCTCCACTCTCCAAGGCTTAGTCATGGCCTCAGAGATTATTTTCATTATCTTTGGAGCAATTTTCGTTCTCAATGTTTTGCAAGCATCGGGGGCAGTTACTGCCATTCGCCAAGGATTACTTGGGATTTCTCCTGATAGAAGAGTCCAGGCAATTATCATCGTCTGGTTATTCGGCAGCTTTTTAGAAGGGGCATCTGGTTTTGGTACTCCTGCTGCGGTGTGTGGCCCTTTATTAGTAGCACTGGGCTTTCCTGCCTTGGCTGCTGTGATGGTAGCTCTCATTGCCAACAGTACGGCTGTTGTCTTTGGTGCTGTGGGTATTCCCATTTCTTTGGGCATCAATACAGGATTAGCTGGTGCCAAGGTCGTCGATAGTCACTTGGCGGAGTTAGGCACCACATATAGTGAATATTTCCAGCAAATTGTGGTGCGAACAGGAATTTTAAATGGTATTGTGGGCGCTCTGATTCCGCTACTAATGGTAGGGTGTCTGACTCGCTACTTTGGTAGTCGCCAGTCTTGGCTGGAGGGATTGGCTATTTGGCCGTTTGCTCTATTTGCTGGTTTGGCAGTCACTATTCCTTCTGCCTTAACCGCAGTATTTCTCGGTGCCGAATTTCCTTCTTTAATTGGTGGCTTATTTGGTTTAACTATAGTTGTTACTGCTGCCAAACAAGGATTTTTAACCCCTAAAGAGATTTGGGATTTCCCTCCTGTAGCTAGTTGGCGAGATGGCTGGCAGGGCAGTTTTAACCCAGAATTATCATCCCAAGAAAGCACAATGGGTTTAGTCAAAGCTTGGACGCCCTATTTAGCAATTGGCTTAGTGCTCATGCTATCGAGGATATCGACACTACCTTTGCAAGGATGGCTCAAATCCTGGCAAATAACTTTTTCTCATATTTTGGGTACTGAAATTGCTATTAATTCGGCACCTCTATATTTACCAGGAACCATATTTATTCTTGTTGCGATCGCTACATACTGGCTACATCAAATGAAAACTGCTGATTTGATAAGTGCAGGGTTAAACTCTGTCAAAACGCTGGTTAATACAGCTTTAGTTTTAGGCGCTACAGTGCCCATGGCAAGAGTATTCATCAATTCAGGCTATAACGAATCAAACTTAGCAAGTATGCCTCTGATTCTAGCTGATGGAGTGGCTAGTATAGCTGGTCAAAGCTGGCCCTTATTTGCCCCCACTATAGGTGCAATGGGGTCTTTTGTAGCTGGCAGCGCCACAGTCAGCAATATGATGTTTTCTCTGTTTCAGTTTGGAGTAGCTACCAAAATTGATGTTTCTGGAGCAATCATAACTTCCTTACAAGGAATTGGCGCTGCTGCGGGTAATATGATTTGCGTTGCCAATGTAGTGGCAGCTTCGAGTACGGTAGGTTTGAGTGGTTGCGAAGGGATGCTAATTCGCCGCATTCTAATCCCCTTAACTTACTACCTTACTGGAGCAGGAATTCTTGGTTTGATAGCGATCTATGGATTAAACATCACATAGTAAAGCCAGCAGGCACCTGTTTCCACCTGCTAGCAACTAGGCAAACAATCAAATAATCACAAAGAACTTAAATAAACGTGGCGTTCATCTTCGCTAATAAATTCTGAGTCAACTACCTTAGCTTCAACTCTTCCTCCGTTATCTAGCTCGACAACCACTCTTTCGCCAGGATTGATAACAGGACATTCTCCAAGAATTTCTTCATATTTGAGAAAAACGCCATCTAGGTAATAGTCAAAGATACAAAAATATTTACCTTTTTGATTGTGTTGAGTTTTAACAGATACCATTGTTGACCTCTCCTAAAAATCCATCTATATCTCTTATTTCTGCGATATCTATATCTATAGATCTTTAGTTTGAGGATATTGTGAGGATTTTCAATGAACCTGACTACGACGCAAACGATTGAGAATACGACTAGCTAATTCTGAACCAATTACTGGCTTACAAAGATAATCATCTGCGCCAAAAGCAAAAGCTTGATTTTCTGTCTTGGCATCACAACTTACAGTCAAGAATAAAATTGGTAAATTTTGCCATCGGCGATCACTCCGTAATAACTGACATAACTCCAAACCATTAAGCTCTGGCATTTCTACATCTAGAACCAGGAGGTCTGGTTGAAAATCGCCTAAAACATCCCAAAACTGTTGGGTATCACTCAAAGTCACTAGTTGAAAGTTCCATGGTTGCAAAGCAATTTCAAGAGAGAGTAAAACCTGAGGATCGTCATCTACCAATAGTACTTTGGCGTTATTACCGCTATTTTTTAGCAACTCAATCGCAGAATCAATGGCAACTTCTGGCTCAACAGGAGCTTGCAGAATTAAATTCCCTCCTCGACGGATGATAGCAAGTCTATCTACGGGGGAAATATCTTCCGTAACAACAACCAGTGGAAGTTGAGGCTGTTTTTGATGGATTTTGGCTAGGAAAATTAAGTCGGCTCTGTCAGAAAAATCGAGTAATTGTAATACAAGAGCTGGTGATTCCTTTTCTAAGATTTCTGCGGCTTCCTCTAAGCAATAGGCGATCGCAGTTTTCATTTGCTTACGTTCGGCTGCTTTTACTAACGCTTTAATGAAGGTGCGATTTTGTCCAATAATAAATACAGAAACTTTTTGCTCCAAAGCATTAGAAACTCTTTCAGCAAAAGGTTCTTTTTGCAATTCTTCCTGAATAGAGATTAATAAATAAGTTAGTTTCTGTTTTTCCTCATGAATGATGGGTTCATCTGCAAGCAAATTTTCAATTTTTTTTGCCAGGTTTGACCCCTCTGGAAAACCAAACCCCCCTAAAGAACCAGCTAGCTTATGGGCACTACTGCGGGCTTCGCATAACAAGTCAGAAAAATCACTATCTTTCGCTAGAGCTTGTACCAACTTTTCGATGTTTTCTAGTCTTTGTTCCGTGGCTTCTTGAAACTTGACCCAGGCTTCGGAAATCTTCAGTTCTTTCTTAAACTGAGTTTTTGCTTCACTAGTTTTACTAGCTATTTCAGTTGTCTGCTTCTTAAGACGATAGCCAACACCATATACTGTTTCAATACTATCTTTGGCCATACCAGCTTTAGCTAATTTTTGGCGCAGACATTTGATATGAGTCCGTACCGCTTCTTCTCCTGGGGGATCTTCTCCTGCCCAGAGATTATTAATAATGGCTGAAGGACTAAACACCTGATGGGGGTGGCGCATTAATAACTCAATTAAAGAATATTCTTTGGGAGTAAGGGGTAAAAGCTC
>CAZSEZ010000163.1:0-9085 GCA_964606015.1 uncultured bacterium | reverse complement strand
AAATAGATATGCTTTAATCTATGCTTCAAATATCAAATAAATACTATTTATTTGGCTTATTTCAGGTATTCTCTACCAAATAAATCAATTTGTGCGCTAGTTCTCAAGAGTCTTGCAGCTTCAGCAGCGGTATCTACTCTTCGAGTCTGATTTGCTTGCTCTACTTGCCGAGAAATATTAGCCAAATTTAAATTGGAATATTGTAGAAACTGATTATTTTGCATTACTTGAGCAAGATTTTCTGCCATGATTCTTGCTTGTTCATTCTGAATTTTTATAGTTTGTAAACTCAAATTGGCTTGGTTTTGGCCTAGTAAAGCTCCAAAAGCTGTATTTTCTGGGGAGATACCTAGAATTTGATTAAAAATCCCATCAGCCTCTTGAGAAATATTGGAAATATTAACGAGAGCTATTTCAGTATTCTCTAGCTTGCTTTTATAACGAATTTGGCCACTAGAACCGATAAATCCCTCAACTGCACCTCTAGTGATCAGTCGATCAATTTCATTACTAACTAAAGAGCCTTGCACCGCCGAATTATTTTCAAACTCATCGGATACAGAGTTAAAAACCAGAGAAGAGCTAATAATATTCCGAGCCTCATTTGGATTAGGAATACTTAAATCCCCCTTTGAACTTTCGATAGCTGTCTGTGCCTGAAGCTGTAAAGGGCTTAGAGACTTATTAAGGTAAGTATTGAGGTAGTTTTGTAGGTCAATAGAGTAGGCTTGAAAATCGACCCAAACCTCACCAAGTTGAGCTGCTACAGGTAATACGAATACAAAAGGGATAGAAAAAGTTAGGAGTAGTATTCTACGCATCGATCAATTTCTCCGAATACAAGCAAATTAAATGGTTAAGAAACATCTTTAAAGCAAGAAAAAGATTTCTACCGCTACAAATTAAATTAACTTGCTTATATAAAGCATGACTAAATTTTTATACAAAGTATCATGAATTACCAATAGAATACTTGGATATCACAAGCACACCACCTAGTTATGACAGATTTTAATCTAGTTATATTTGATCACGTTATACTTATATTTTAAATTACCTTTTTTCTTAATTTTACGTTGCAAAACAGCTAAAAATCAACCATTACAGGCCAAAGTAGAAAACTTTTGCACCAATCTTAACCATTTTAAGAAGCTTAATTTAACCTTACCTAATCTTTTCTTAACTGCCTTTTTAACTCCTAAAAATATGTTTATTGTGTAATACCTAATCAACAAACTATTTAGAATTTGAGAACAGTTTCAATTCTAAATCCTTACTTTATCCAAGCCAATATCACCCAAGATTCAAAAGCTGCATATATTTAATTAAATATTAATGATTTATCAGTGGCTCTTGAAATGCCTATAGCCCTTTATTTGAGATTAGACACGTATTGGCTAGGAAAATCCTGTGACTTCTATTTCCAAAGTTAACAGCAGGGCTTTAGGTTTCAAACTGAAGGAGAACAAACAACATCAATTATGCTTCACGATAACAAAACTTCCAACCGCTCAGGTAATCGACCTTTTGAAGACATATTTAAAGCTAGTATGTCTCGCAGAAATCTACTTAAAAGAAGTGCCGTTTTGTCAGCTACAGGTTTTTTAGGTGCTTTAGCTGGAAAAAGTTTAACTGCTGACGTTGCTTCTGCTACTACTGGTCAGATACCAGGTGGTACCTCTGGCACTTTATTAGCTCAGGCTTCATCTTCAACGCTGATAAATTTCTCTCCCCTGACCATCGCTGAATCGATCGCAGATCCCAAGGTTCCAAGTATTTCTGCTGATTACGAGTACAGCGTTTTGATCCCCTGGGGAACCCCATTGAGATCTGGTGGACCAGAATACACCGGAGATCCTAACTCTCGTCCAACCTCTTCTGAGCAAGCTGAGCAAATTGGGATTGGTCATGACGGTATGTGGTTTTTTGCCAAAAATGGCATCAGTAACACCGAAGGAATGCTGTGCATTAACCACGAATTTGGGCGCAATAGCCACGTTCTAGGTAAAGATGCTCCTGAAAGTCTTGAGGATGTTCGCTTATCGCAACATGCACATGGGGTTTCTGTGGTTGCAATCAGAAAGACGAATGGTCAGTGGAGTGTTGTCGATAGTCCAAACTCTCGCCGTATCACTGTTAATACTCCTGTCGGATTTAGCGGACCTGCCGCTGGACACCCACTTTTGGAAAATAATGCTGGAAATATTCCGTTAGGCACAGTAAACAATTGTGCAAATGGCTTTACCCCTTGGGGCACATACTTAACTTGCGAAGAAAACTTTAACGGATATTTTGGTGCTACTGAAGGAGAGGGCTTTAATGAAAGACTAACTCCAGAGCAAGATCGTTATGGTTTTGATTTTGATGGCTTTGGCTACGGTTGGGAGTTTTTTGACGAGCGGTTCGATCTTTCTAACCCAGAATTTGCCAATGAGCATCATCGATTTGGCTGGGTTGTTGAAATTGATCCCGAAGATGGGACAAAAACCCCAGTCAAGCGAACAGCTATGGGTCGTTTCAAGCATGAAGGCTTTGCCTTTGCTACAGGCGCAGGTGGTAGAGCAGTTGGCTATATGGGTGACGATCAACGCTTTGACTACTGTTACAGATTTGTCTCAGAAACTAGTTGGCGTTCAATGCTTGCTCGTGGCTACAGTCCTCTCGATTTCGGAAGTCTGTACGTTGCCAAGTTCAACGAAGATGGTACTGGTGAATGGCTAGAATTGACGATCAATAACCCTTTGCTGGCTGAAAGATTTAACGATCAAGCAGAGGTATTAATTTTTGCACGTATAGCTGCGGATATTCTTGGTGCTACTCCAATGGATCGCCCCGAGTGGACTACAGTTGCTCCAGATGGTGCGGTTTTCTGGTCTCTGACTAATAATAGCCGCCGTGAAGAGCCTGGCCCAGCTAATCCCCTAGCTCCCAACGCTGACGGTCATATCATTCGTACCTTAGACAGCAATAGAAATACGGGAACTTCCTTTACTTGGGAGGTTGTATTCATTGCAGAAGAGACTCATGGTGAGGGGGATGAAAGAACCTATAGTGACCCTGATGGACTTTATTCAGACTCTGATGGTCGTTTGTTTATCGAGACTGACGGTGGACAACAGAAGGAACTTAATAACCAATTGCTAGTTGCCGACCCAGCTACTGGAGAGATTCGTCGCTTGTTAAGCGGTGTTGACGGTGATGAAATCACAGGTATTGCTTTTACACCTGATCGCAGAACGATGTTCTGTAATACTCAGCATCCTGGTAATGGAGATCCTACGCTAACTAACTTTCCTGCTCCCACAGATGGTGTAACTATCCCCCGTGATTGCACTTTTGTTGTTACTAGAAGAGATGGTGGGATTATCGGTTCATAGTGATGAACCCTCCCTACTTTGATTTAGTAAGTTTATTGGAGTACTGGATTAGTTTGAATCGCTGAGGTCAAAAACCTTGATTTTTCACCTCTTAAATTGTGTGTATGAAGTTCTGAAGTGGATCTCTTGCTTAGATTACTTCGGGACTCTTTCTCATCTGCTTTCGTAAAGCCAAAAAACTTATTTTCTAGGTTCTGCCCCCAATCCGCTGATTGATTGAGGCAGGAGTATTGCGACTTATTGCATTTAATGATGAATTTTCCAGGTTTTAGCCATCATATCTGGTCTAGAAAATTTGCAAGCACACTTTACTAGATCCAGTAAAAGTAGTCCAAAACTTAACTAAATACTTACCAATCACAGTCCTCAAAAAAAATTAGAGATTAAATATGACGATACAATTGGAATTTTTAAATTCATTTTCTGCGACTTCGCCTGATGCCATAGAATTCAGTCCAACAACTGGCAATATATTTGCAGTCGAGTCATTTAGAACCAATCCTGAAAGTGGAGACAGTCCTGAGGATTTTTCTTTAACCCTTGTTGAATATGACACAGAAGGCAACATTGTTAATTCAATAGATGCTTTAGATAATGTTTTGGTTAGTGGCGTTGGCTTAGCGTCCTTACCAAACGGTAATTTTCTCATATCAGATGTCCGCGAAGATAACAGAATTGTCGAAATCGATTTATCAGGCAACATCTTTGATGGTGGAATCGATCTTCAATCTGATCCCCTTGCAGAAGGTAATATTTTTGTAGGGATTACTTTCGACGAGACTAATGGTAGCATCTTCGGAGTTGACTCTTTCACCGGTCAATTACTAGAAATCGCTCCAGAATTGGGAGATGACGGAACGATAAATATCCTCTCTGAAATGGATTTATCTCTAATAGTTGATAATATTTCTCCTTCTGGTCTAGCAATTGATCCTGCTACAGGCAATTTTATAGTTGCAGACGATTCTGACGGGAATAATGCTATCCATGAGATCACCCGTGATGGAGAACTTCTTACATCGATTGATATTGAAGAGCTTTCAGGATTTGTTGACCCTGAAGGTTTAGCGATCGACGACGGCACTCTTTATATTGCTTTCGATGACGATAGCTCGACTGGCGTTCCTTTCGACAATGGCAACCAGATCGCCACTTTTGAACTAACTAATTCTGACATTGATAATCGCTTTGATACAGATATTTTCCGATTCCAAAGCAATACAATCCCTGGATCCTATCTATTTGCGGGTGGGGACGAAGCTCAATCTATCCGAGAGAACTTTGCTGACAGCTTTACTGAAGAAGGCTTTGCTTTTACTGTATCGAGTCAACCTGGAGATGATTTAGAAGCTTTATATCGTTTTCGAAGTAATCAAGGAACCTATCTATTGGTGGGAGAAGAAGAACGTGCTGCAATAAATGCCGACCCCAACTTTTCAGGCGAATATACCGAGGAAGGATTAGCATTCTATGTCTATGGTTCAGATTCTGATGAAGGGTCTGATTTTAACCGGTTGAGAAACTTGAGTATTCCTGGTGCTTATCTCTATGCAACCGGCGATGAACTTGCTAATATCCAGACTAATTTCTCAGACACTTACATTGACGAAGGGGCTGCTTTTGAAGTTTTAATTTAACCTGATTTAATTCATTAAGAACCGAAAAGGAAAGCACTAGGGCACTTTCCTTTTCGGTTTTTGAATATACTAAAAAGCTAATGTATTTTTAATACTTATCAAGTACGATTTTGTAAGGAAGAGACTAGCTGACGAGCAAATGCAGAGATTGCCTCATACTTGTTATTTTGGCGCTGCGATATTTGTTTCCTTGCTGCTTGTTCATCAGGATTATTAGCTACTACGGCTAGTTGTTCATAGCCTGGATAGTAACGACAAAAAGTATATCTTCCATTGTCATCTAACAACCATTGGCTATAAACCCCTTCTGGACGAGGAAAAAAGCTTTCCGAAGCATTCTGGGTAATTATGTCACGAGGGTATTTTAGTATGTCGACAAAACTATCTACTGCAACTGGTTGGATGCGTCCGATTAATCTTGTGGTCAAGTTTTGCAGAATTTTAGAAGCTGCGGGAGATTTAGCAATAGTATCTGGATCTTGAGCCGATAGAATAACTCTAATACCCGCTTTAGCACCGTTAGCACAGATTCTACCTACTAAGTTAGAAATTTGCTCAAATTCAAAGAGAATTGGGGCTTCATCAATAAAAAAGATAGAAGCTGGACTACTGAGAGCACGACGCAAGGCAGCAGAATAAGCACTTAAAGCGAGTACTGCGGCATCTTCACTATCTGATAGATTAGTCAGGGCAAAAACCAAAAGTTGAGAATCAGTGGGAAAACTTGAAGGTTGGGAAATAGACTGTCCGACACGACTAGAGAGCCAAAAACGTAGACGTAATTGAATTTGATTAAGAGCATCCTCAACTCTGCCACTAAGAGAATCAAGTTGAAGATGTTCTGGAGAACAGAATTTATAGAAGTCCCTTAATGTGGGGGTATTCTGCCAAGCTGGACTAGCAAATCCACCAAGCACTGCTTCTTGATATCGCTTGTTGATCTCTACATCGGCGAAGAAGGCTTTGAGTGCTAGGTTGAGAATGGAACGTACAGTTTGAGCTAACAATTGATTATTTCCTGATGAGCCTAAAACCATTTCCATTAGGGCTGATTCGAGAAAAGCCTTGTAGTCAAGCAAGCGATCGCTTCTTTGCTCTGGACTGAGAGCGCGCAAGTCTGGCTGCTCAAACAGATTATTCGATTGTTTGGCAATATCAAAATAAGCTCCACTCTCCTCCAAGAAACGCGTGTAGTCAGTAAAAGTGGATGTTCCATCAGGTTTTGGAAAATCCATAGCCACTACAGGAATTCCGTGAGCCAAAGCTTGGGTCAGAATCCCTGAAACTAAGACTGATTTACCAGCACGAGTGGTAGCAAATAAAGCAAGATTTTTGTGTCGGTTAAAAAGATCTATATGTATAGGTGTTCCCCCTTCCTGCGCAATTAATTCAAAACCTTGGCGATCGCCCTTTCTGGTTAAAACTAAAGGCATAAGTCCAGGCACTTCATTAGTTAAGTACAGTTGTCTACGATTGAAGGGCTTAGATAGTAAACCTTCCCAGACAATTGGCAAAGTTTGTAGCCAAATTTTCCAGGCATATTCTGTTTCTCTAATTACTTGGGCTGGCCGCTGAAAACAGTTTTCAATATATTCTGTTGCCTCATCAAGTTTTTCCAAGGTAGGACGATGAACCAAAATTGTCAGAGCCGTATAAATTGGAACAGCTCCCTCATACAATTTTTCTTGAGCAGCAACTGATTTTTTCAGCTTTAGCTGAGCATTGACATCAATGGTTCTACTTTTTTCTTGAGCCATCAAAGCAGTCATATTAGATTGTTTTAAGACTCTTTGGAGAGTAGTTTTCACCAATGCTGGGTTAGCAGCGGTTAGCTGACAGAAAACCTCTGTATCTACCACAGTTTCCCTGGCTAGTAGTTCCCAAAGATAACGGAGTTGTGCTGTTTGATTTTGCCAACCCCCTGGCTTCTCTAGAAAAGTTAGAACTCCTACAAAGCGCTCGTTAACTCTTATCCAACGGCGATCAGCACGAGGTACACTAGACTCCATTAGTAAAGTAGTACTGTGAACATTTTCTGTCAGTAACTTGCTACTGGCTAAATCAGAGGAAACTTGTTCCTTCAATCCGTACTCATCTAGAGTGACTAATTGAGGAATTGCTATCGGCTTCGTACGATTAAATCGTTTCCAAATTTCTTGCCATAGCTCATCTGCATTTAGGGGTCTGATATCTAGTCCCATTTTGTTAGCAAGAACTTGTTCCCATCGACAAAAACCATTCTTGAAAGCTTCATAGATAGTAGATTCGATGCGTTGGTTTTCTACTTCCGTCAATTCTCCCTTAAACTTCAACCACCACAACTCGCCTTTTGCCAATAACTTTTCAATCCAATCATTTTTCTTAGATGAATTGGGCTCAACAGAGTATGTTACATAAATTCGCAGTATTTTAGGCTTGCGGATACCAGAAAGAGTCAAATCTTGGACTCGCGCACGCTCTGCCATTAATAAAAACTTGAGATCTCGCGATGGTGCTTTTTCGATTAGAGAAATTAACTCTTGCTGTCGCTGGCTATCAGAACTAAAAGAGCTCAAATGAAAAGTAATTTCTTCCCCAAAAGGGATATCCTTTAAACCATTTTCAACATTAGTAACAATGGTATTGATTTGCTCTGAACTAAGAGTTGTATGAATACCCAAGCAATCAAAACCAAAAACAAAGCAAAACCTATCTTTTTGGACTCCCTTAGTCAAGATATAAGCCCCAACATCTCGTCCATTCAAAAAGATACGTAGCATAGAGGCTAAATGTAATGAATCTTCAAAGGGAGTTAACCTAGTTTGACTTTCTGTTATGGTCCCGACGTTTCTTTTTCCGATCTTTTGCTTCATGATTAGTTTCTAAAAGTAGACTTTGATAACGAGCAAAACCTCTCGTCCACTTGGGAACTCCAATAAATTTACTCAAAAAGCTCCAGCTCCTACCACTGGTCAAAATCCACCATGTCGTGATTCCCCATCCAGTTACGAGAGCCATCCATAACCATTTGCTAAATTCATCCTTGAATAAACCGCCAAAAATACCACTGATAACAAAATATGAAGCCAAAGTAATCAAAGTCCAAGGAAGAATTTGATCTGCTGGAATTGGACCCAGTGATGGTTGAGTTCCTAAAATTTGATTTACGGGTCGAAATTCTTTATCTCGAATATCAGTCATAATCTAAATGTTTAACGTTGATCCTCAATTATTTGGACTGTAAATCAGAGGCTTAATATCTCTCTAAAATTCCTTACTATCTGGGTGCTTTATACACCCCTTAAATCTGTCATTTCTATTTATTTACGGTTAGGCCGAATAAATATATCCTTCAATAATTAAGTTTAACTGAATCATTAAATCATTCAATCAACTAACTATTTCCTACGACAAAACCAGTTAAAACATCAGCAATTGTCACAGCAACAACTACTAATAAAGGAGTTCTAATAACAGTTTGCCAATCCTCATCTTTGCGAATGGAATTAACTACACCAATTAGAGATATTGCGATGTACAATAAGTAAATAGCACGCAATACATTAAAAACTAAACTAACGGCTGCTACAGTACCGCTTCCTCCTTCTAAACCTTGAGTAAGATTGAAGCGAAAGAAATCTTCCGCTTTTCTGAAAAACTGTGCTTGTACGGGCTCTGCTAAATAGCCCCAACAGAATCCAGTGACGATAAAAGTAAGAACAAAGAGCTGTATAAAGACAATAGATTTTCGGGACAGGACATTCTGGCGGCCTATTTGCTCGATACCTATCGCCACTAAGCTACATACGAGTAAACATGGTAACAGAGAGTATATATTCAGATCTGAGACTAGAGAAAATATCAACAAAACTGCTAATAACGGCCAAGATTCAAATAGATTTTTTAATCGGTAACCAGGATGATTTTCTGAGAAGAACCCGTATCTATATTGAGAGTTAACGTTTCGTTCTGGGTAAATTTTCATACTACATTACTTGTTCTAAACAAATTTGGTTGACATTATCGAAACATGATTCAAGCTAATTAATGAAACTAGAATCAATAATCCTAAAAATCAAAATTTTAATTATT
>CAZSEZ010000162.1:0-9116 GCA_964606015.1 uncultured bacterium | reverse complement strand
TTCCAAAAATATACTTAATTATTTGATGACTGTAAAATTAGACACAAACTCTTTCTAATTTTTCCTTCGTCCCTCATAATTGATAGTTAAATTTGCTCGTCGTTCCGAAACAATGGGATGATGAGAATGAGCCTTGGGGCAACCCACAGAACATCTGCTTTGAGAATGCTCGATTTTATTATTTATCTGTAGTTTAGTTAGATAACAATTATGGTAGTTGCCACCCAGTCAGTAGATCAACTTTGTATTAACTCTATTCGTTTTTTGGCGATCGATGCCGTCGAAAAAGCCAATTCAGGACACCCAGGATTGCCCATGGGGGCTGCTCCAATGGCTTATGTCCTTTGGGATCGCTTAATGCGATACAACCCCAAAAATCCTAGCTGGTTCAATCGCGATCGCTTCGTATTGTCCGCTGGTCATGGTTGTATGTTGCAGTACGCTTTGCTTCATTTAGCTGGCTACGATAGTGTCAGCCTAGAAGACATCAAACAATTCCGTCAGTGGGGTTCCAAAACTCCTGGACACCCTGAGAACTTCGTTACCGCAGGTGTAGAAGTAACCACTGGACCGCTAGGTCAAGGTATTGCTAACGGTGTTGGTTTGGCAATGGCGGAAGCTCACTTAGCAGCGAAGTTCAATAAACCTGGTTCTGAAATCGTCGATCACTACACCTACGTCATCGTGGGCGACGGTTGTAACATGGAAGGGATTTCTGGCGAAGCGGCTTCCCTTGCTGGTCACTTAGGACTAGGTAAACTAATCGTTCTTTATGATGACAACAGCATTTCCATTGAAGGAAGCACTGATGTTTCTTTCACCGAAGATGTCAACAAGCGTTTTGAAGCTTATGACTGGCACGTTCAACACGTAGAACGTGGTAATGGGGAAGATAACGACAGTCTAGATTCTATTGCTAAAGCTCTTGAAGCAGCTAAAGCAGTAACTGACAAGCCTTCTTTCATCAAAATTACAACCTTGATTGGTTACGGTTCTCCTAACAAAGTAGATACCTACGGTGTACATGGTGCAGCTCTTGGTACAGAAGAAGTCAAACTAACTCGTGAAAACTTGGGTTGGAACTACGGTGAGTTTGAAATCCCCGATGATGCACTAGCTCACTTCCGTAAAGCAGTAGACCGCGGTGCTGAAGCTGAAGCAGCTTGGAACAAAACTTTTGCTGATTACAAAGCTAAGTACGCTGATGAAGCAGCATTGTTCGAGCGTATGCTCAGTGGCGAACTTCCTGCAAACTGGTCTGATTGTTTGCCTACTTATACTCCTGGAGATAAAGCAGACGCGACTCGTAACATTTCTGGTAAGATGCTCAACGCGATCGCAGATGCTCTTCCCGAATTGATTGGTGGTTCTGCTGACTTGGCTCCCTCCAACAAAACTAATTTGTCTAAAGAAGGCGACTTCCAAAAAGGTTCCTACGATGGACGTAACTTACACTTCGGTGTACGCGAACACGCAATGGGTGCCATCTGTAACGCAATGGCTCTACATGGTAGCGGTCTAGTTCCTTATGGTGCGACTTTCTTGGTCTTCACTGACTACATGCGTAACGCAATTCGTCTATCTGCTCTTTCTGAAACCAGAGTACTTTGGGTAATGACTCATGACTCGATCGCAGTTGGGGAAGATGGCCCTACACACCAGCCTGTAGAACACGTAGCATCTCTACGGATGATTCCTAACCTCAACGTATATCGTCCTGCTGATGGTAACGAAACTGCTGCTGCTTACAAAGTAGCTGTAGAAAGCAAAGAAACTCCTACTCTGATGGCTCTTTCTCGCCAAGGCTTACCTCAACTAGAAGGTTCTTCCATTGAGAAAGCAGAAAAAGGCGGTTATGTTCTTTCTTGTGGTTTCGCGCCTGAAGAGCTAGATGTAATCTTGATTGGTACTGGTAGTGAAGTTGCACTTTGTGTTGAAGCTGCTAAAAAACTAATTGCTGAAGGCAAGAAAGTCCGCGTAGTTTCTATTCCTTGTTGGGAAAGATTTGAAGCTCAAGGTGCAGAATACATTGAATCTGTTCTACCTTCTGTAGCTAAGAAGCGCGTATCTGTTGAGGCAGGTGTTACCTTCGGATGGCAGCGTTACACTGGCGACAGTGGTGCGATGATCGGTATTGATACTTTTGGTGCATCTGCTCCTGGTGGTGTAGCTCTTGATAAGTTTGGTTTCAATGTCGATAACGTAGTTGCAGTAGCGAAGAAAGTTATTGGCTAATGTTTAACTGAATCACTAGCAACAGCTAGTAATTTATTTATCGCTTTATTTTTTAAACCTTCCTTTTTTGGGAGGTTTTTTTAGTTCTAGAGGATTTTTAGCGATCGCAATACAAGCAAATACCATAGCAATATTTAGAGGTAACCGAGAGCATAGTCGATTACAGCAATTATTGCAGAAACTATCAGAAAACGAATTGCAGTATTTAAGAGTCGTTTTTTCTTTTTTTGCAACCTGATAAATTGCTTAAGCTTTTGTTGCCAAGCCTGGATAATACCGAGTTTGAGGGCAGTATTTGAGGTGAGATTGCATTCTTGCAATAGTCTTTCTGGGGGCACAATTAGGAACTCTGTACTTACAGATAGGGCACTAAAGCAACAAACAATACTAATTCCAGAAGCGAAGTAAGCAGCAAATAGGAGAATAAAACGCAAGCACTCTAAAGGTGTACTGACAGCAGATAAATCACTGGGTAACCCATTAAGAAAAAAACGAATAAAAGTAAAATTAAATCCAACTAGTAGACCAGACTGAGTATTGGCATTGTTAGTGATGTCTTGGATTTCTTTGATTGATTTTTCTAGATATTCATAGCTGAGGGTGACATTGGCTTGGTATTCTGCGTCAAATTCTTCTGGGGGATTAAGCTCTTCTTTCATTAGCTTGATCGCATTTGCTTTAGAGAGGATTGATATAATACTACTGATGATAGCGATTTTTGGTTATGGCAGAAGATAAGAAAAAATCCCCAAAAGACCCCGAAAAGCCAGAAGTTTCAGCGCAAAAACCTAAAGCTAGAAGTAATGCCGTTCCTGATTTTACGAAGTCGGAAAATAGCGATTATAAAGTGAAGTACGATTTCTAAAAATTAGCTAGTTTTATTAGGGTTTATTAACTTATGCTCTTATGGAGGTATAAATTTTTACACCCTTAACTCAGCTACTTAGCTTGTTGTTTGAAAAAATATTGTAATCTCTTAAAAAAGTCTAAAGATGTCTCTCATAGACACGAAAAACTACCTAGTTTGCCTGGAAAAGTTGTTACTTTGAAGTTGAGAGTAATCTGAAGTCTCTAGGTAATCTGGTTGGGTAAGGTATGGTTGCAATAACTATTCGCGAACAGGGCAAAACAGAGAATGGTTTTAGTGCCACTTTGGTTATCGGGTCGGATAGTTACGATATTACGGTTAGCGAACCTTTTAGCTCTCAGCAAGAGCATGAGCTGGAGTGGTATTTTGAGGACTGGCTAACTCAACCGATGCTAGACAATGTGAAAGCAGAACGAGCCAAAGCCAGCATTCGGGAATATGGCACAGAACTATTTAGACAGGTTTTTCAGGAAAACATTAATGCCTACACCAGATACCGAGAAGTAAGCGGAGACCTTAGCCAAGTAACCGTCGAAATCGAAAGTCTTAGTCCAGAGTTTCAGGCAATCCATTGGGAAGCGTTGCAAGATCCTAACCTAGAACCACCTGCTGCGATTTTGGCTTTGCAAGCTGTATTTATCCGCAAAAGCAAACGCTCTACAGTCACTAAAGCTCAGGTTAAGCCTTCCCCGACAATTAATCTTTTGGTAGTTACTGCCAGACCAAACTTAGATGAAGATATAGCCTATCGGGCAATCTCGCGTCCTTTGGTAAAAGCAATCCGTAATGCCCAACTAAAGGTCAAGATCGATCTCTTGCGACCAGGCACTTTTGAAGCTTTATCCAAACACCTTGATAGTAAGGAAAATGGCTACTATCACATTGTCCATTTTGACGTACATGGCAGTCTCAAAAGCTACGCAGATCTAGAAGCAGGTATTGCCAGCAACCGCTATGTTTACGGTAATGGTAGATATGGCAGAGGTAAAATACATAAATACGATGGGGTGCAAGCTTTTCTGGCTTTGGAAGGTAAAAGTAAAGGGGAATATGACCTTGTTGCAGCTAAGGAAATTGCAACTCTACTCACCAATAAAAATATCCCTGTCTGTATCCTTAATGCTTGTCAGTCTGGGAAACAGCTAGCGCAAACTACAGAGGATAATCGGGAAACTAGCTTGGGTAGTCGCCTCATGGAAGCGGGGATGCAACTGGTGGTAGCTATGAGCTATTCGGTAACGGTGTCTGCTGCGGAAATCATGATGGAGCAGCTTTACCAGCATCTATTTAGCGAACCAGAAATAGATCGGGCAATCCTCGCGAGTCGAAAAGAACTATTCAATCAGAAGCTACGGGGAGCTTATTACAACATGGAGATCTCTCTAGAGGATTGGCTATTGCCTGTGGTCTACCGCAATGGCAAGGTGGATTTTCAGCTAAGGGAGTTTAGCTTTGAGGAAGAAGAAGAATATTACGAAAGCCTAGATAGCAAACACGAATTTCAAGAACCTACCTATGGATTTCAGGGTCGAGAGTTGGATATTCTCTTAATCGAAAAAGCTCTGTTAGAGTGCAATATTTTGCTAGTGCAGGGTATGGGAGGCACGGGTAAAACCACGTTATTAAATTATTTACGGGAATGGTGGCAAGTTACCAACTTTGTCCGCGATAGTTTTTACTTTGGTTACGACGAGAAAGCTCATACTCTTCAGCAAATCGTTCATAGCATCGGCTCACAAATTTATAGTCGTGGGGAAATGGCAAGGTTCCAAGCCCAAAACCTGACTACGCAGTGGCGCAAACTTTCCCAAACTCTCCGCACCACACCTTATCTTTTGATTTTGGATAATTTGGAGTCGGTAACAGGGCAACAGCTATCTATTCAGAATACCCTCGAAGAACCAGCCAGAAATGAAATCAAGAAATTTTTAGCTTCCTTGGTTGGGGGACAGACCAAAGTTATTCTTGGTTCTCGCATCGCGGAAGAGTGGCTAGCAGACAGCACTTTTCAAACCAATCGCTACCAGCTACGAGGTTTAGACAGCCAAGCACGCACTGACCTAGCAGCGAGTATTTTACAACGAGTCCAAAGTAGCCAATCTCTAGCGAACATCGAAACCGACGAATCATTTTTGCGGTTAATGAAACTACTGGCAGGGTATCCCCTAGCGATGGAAGTAGTGTTCACCAACCTAAAAACCCAGACACCCCAAGAAATCCTCGAACAGCTAGAAAAAGCGGAAATCAACCCAGGAGGGGACGACAAAACCAATAACATCGTTAAGTGCATCGAGTACTCTCATAGTAACCTCTCCGAAGCCAGCCAAAAGTTACTGCTATTGCTGGCACCCTTTCGGGGATTTATCGACCGTAGCGACCTTAAGCACTATGCAAAACAGCTAGGCGAATTAGAAGCTTTACAAAACTATGACCTAGATAACTTAGAAAATGCCGTCAACGAAGCAGTTAACTGGGGTTTACTTTCTCCCATAGATCCAAATTATCCCCAACTGCTAAATATTCAACCAGTACTGCCCTATTTCCTAAAAACCAAGCTAGCAGAAACAGACGAAGTGACCAAAGCAGCCATCAACGAAGGCTTTAAAAACCACTACCGAGGCTTGGCAGCTTACTACATCAAAATGATGGACTCCAAAGACCCCCAAGAAAAAAAACTGGGTGTAGCTTTTGTGCGCTGGGAATATGAAAACATCTATCAAGCTTTGCAGATATGTTTAGAACAGCAGGAAAGTAGTTTTAATCTTGTAATTTGTTTGGCTGATTATCTAGAAGCAGTCACAAATAGAATAGAGGAATTAAAGATTTTACAGTCAACTTACAGTGCTTTATCAGGATACGAGCAAGAAAATCGCGATCAAAGATGGGAACTTGAAGCTAGCGGAATTCTGAACTCTATTGCTAAGTGCTACTTAGTAAATCAAGACTATCAAAAGGCAAAAGAAATTTACAATCAAACT
This sequence comes from uncultured bacterium, assembly GCA_964606015.1. Taxonomy (GTDB): domain Bacteria; phylum Cyanobacteriota; class Cyanobacteriia; order Cyanobacteriales; family Xenococcaceae; genus Hyella. The sequence goes on along the minus strand of CAZSEZ010000162.1, from coordinate 3,035 downwards.
TTCAACCAAGTTCAACAATTTAAGGAAATAGACGAAAGTTTTAAACAAAATCTTCTAGCCAACACCTTGCACCAATTAGGCATAGTAGCCCAAGCACAAAGAGAATACAGCCAAGCCCGTGACTACTACCAGCAAGCTCTCGATATCAAGATTGAATACGGCGATAAATACTCCCAAGCCAGCACCTTGCACCAATTAGGCATAGTAGCCGAAGAAACCAGAGAATACAGCCAAGCCCGTGACTACTACCAACAAGCTCTCGATATCTACATTGAATATGGCGATCGCTATTATCAAGCCCGCACCTTGCACCAATTGGGCATAGTAGCCGAGAAACAAAGAGAATACAGTCAAGCCCTTGACTACTTCCAACAAACTCTCGATATCAAGATTGAATACGGCGATAAATACTCCCAAGCCAGCACCTTGCACCAATTAGGTATAGTAGCCCAAGAAACCAGAGAATACAGCCAAGCCAGTGACTACTTCCAACAAGCTCTCGATATCTACATTGAATACGGCGATCGCTACTCCCAGGGTAGTACCTTGCACCAATTAGGCATAGTAGCCGAGGAACAAAGAGAATATAGCCAAGCCAGTGACTACTTCCAACAGGCTCTCGATATCAAGATTGAGTACGGCGATAAATATTCTCAGGGCAATACCTACGGGCAATTAGGCATGCTCTCCGAGAAGTTAGAGGAATGGGCAGAAGCGAAAAATTATTACTTACAAGCTGTAGCGATTTTTGCTGAGTTTAACGATCAGTCAAGATTAAATTTAACTGTTCGCAATTTGGCTAGTTTGTATCAAAAAACTCAAGACCAAAGCATTGTTACAGAACTAGCAACGATGTTTGAAACCGAAGAGGAAAAAATCAAAGAACTCTTCAATCAATCAATAAGTGAAAATGGATAATTAACAGCCCAATATTTCTTCAAACAGAATCGACATATCGCTTAGGTAAAACTACTTTTTCCATTCAGACTCGGGAATATTGGCATTAACCAAAATATTCTTTAGTGTTCCCAAAGGTAAATCTCGACCCTGATGATAAGGAACGATAACTTGCAAATTTTGCTCTGAATTACGCCACTTTTTATGACTTCCTTTCTGACTGATTAGTTCAAAGCCATATTTTTTCAAAAGCTTTTCAACTTTCTTTGCATTCATCCTTAGAATGCGGTCTGCCATTATACAGTTACCTCTCGAACTACCGCCTCAGAATTTAGCTGAATTTCAGAAGGTTCGAGATAGAGTTCAATAGCTTCAAGAATATTGCTCAAAGCTTCTTCTTCTGTGCTGCCACAAGAAACACAACCTGGAAGTTCGGGACACCAAACCGACCAATCATTAGTTTCACTGTCATGCTCTAAAACTACACGCCATTTCATAACCGATAATTTATTAAACGAATTTTTGATTAGTAGCCATTTACATCCTAAAACAATGTCATTTCAGTCAGCATTTTCTTTTAGCTTTGGTAATTTTATCCTTTACCCTTTCAGGTAATCCCAACCGAGCATCTTGATAAAGACGCTCAAACTCTTGCTGGAAGTGCTGCGCGACAGTGCTATTTTCAACAATCAATACGGCTTCGTCATTGTTGTAGTTACCTGCCGCTGACCAGTTTTGCGAGCCAGTAATCACTGCTTGATTGTCAATGATGGCAAATTTGTGGTGGAGTTTATCCCCAGGTACTAGATTCGCTGTACCGATAGTGTTTAAGGGTTGCTGCCAGGGATTGTTTGCAGTTTCGTATTTGCATTTATTGGGTAGCGCTGTGCCCAACATGTCTAGTGCTTCGCTGTAGTAGCGAAAAATAAACTCCTCATCGATCAGACCGCGAATCTTAACTGATGGTTGTTTGCTTTCCAGGATGTCGGCTAATTCTTGTTCGCTAAAAACAAACAGAGCCAGATCCACCGAACTAGTAGCTTGGGCTAAGGTTGCTCCGATTAAGCCATTAGTGCTCTGTTGCCAGGCTCGCCTTTTGGATGTCGGGGAAAATTGGACAGTGATTTTGCCATTGGGTAGAGAGACAGTTTTGGGGGTGCGATAGGGTTTGTCTAGACCAAACTGAGGCTGATCGCTGGTGCCCCAGAGATAGCTAAATTCCGCAGTAAATAAGCTGGCTAGTTCAGCATTATCAATTACTAGGAGATGGTTGGCATTACCTCTAGTGAGGGGATTGTTTAGGTCGCCGTGAGTACCGCTTAATGTCAAATTTGTAGAGCCGGTGAGGACTTTTTGCCCATCAATCACTAGAAACTTGTGGTGCATCAAGCCACTACCCTTAGAACCATCAGCAGTATCATCAATTACTCTGATTCCTGCCTGTTCCAAAATTGCTAAAGAATCATATTCTGCTGCTTCGCTCTTGGTTATGGTGCCATTGCGATCGCGATCAATTAGTTGAAAATATTGCTGGTAGCGTTGTCTTTCTCTGGAGGATAATTTGTTGATCTGAGACTGGCTGAGTTGGCTGATGGGCTTACTGTACTTATGGTCGAGGATGACTCGAACTTTGACTCCTTGGTTAGCTTTCTGGGCTAGGGCTTGGGCTACTTTGGGTAACTGCAATTCCTGAACTGCAAGAAAAATAGTAGAGTTGGCTTCTGCGATCGCATCAATAATTACCTTTTCTAGATCGTCTCCCGATCTTTTGATCTTGCGGTAGGAATCTTTATAACTGTTGGCTTGTCGCTGGTTAAAGTAAACCTGAATTGTAGGATCTTGGGGTAACTGGGGTTCTTTTTGGCAACCACCTATTACGAGGCACCCAATCAGGAGCAACCATCCTTGCCATTTCTGCAAATTTCCTCTTCCCCTACTGTCAAACTAACTCCCCTGTTTTAATTGCTTTTTCGCGGATTGCCAAAGGTTTTCTAATTCTTCGATGGTGTGTTCTTCTAGCGGACGATCCGCAAACTGTTCCATGATGCTGAGTCGCTGGAGAAAACGACGGTTAGTTCCCTGGAGAGCTTCACTGGGGTCGAGGTCGTACCAACGGGCAATATTAACGATGGTAAACA
>CAZSEZ010000161.1:0-9152 GCA_964606015.1 uncultured bacterium | reverse complement strand
GAATTATATCTAGGTGCTGGACACAGCAATCATTAGAAGACTTTTTAGACTTCTGTTACATTACTTAATTATTCTTTAATAGTTTCCAATAAAAGCCAAAATCCAGGTATTATAGACATTGATTTAATAGCTCATCGCTACCTCTGTTTAATTTTAGTTTGGGTAAATATAGGAGAATACAGTCAAAATGGGATTTTTAAGTGGAATCGATTTTAATATTATTTTTCAGTTAACTTGTGTAGCTTTGATCCTGATTTCTGGCCCTATAATCATCTTTCTACTTGCTGCTCGTGGCGGAGATCTCTAGAAATATTTTAGATGTATCTTCAGAAGCAAGGAAGGACCAAAAACTGACGCATCAAATTTCAAGTTTTTATTTTTTCAGCTTAGATAAATCCCTTCTCATCGTGAGAGGGGTATTTTTATCTCAATGTATTCAATTAGATACCAGAACGGATTTCACAACTAATCTTCTTCTAGCATTGCAGGTAAACTGATCAGACCTGCTGCAATCATACCGGCACAAGCACCAATTCCCATTCGCATAATTTCAGGGCTCGTGAGTTGTTCTTCTGAACAGTTATCTATATCTAAGCACTTATTAAGTGCCACTCTACTATCTACTGCTCCAACAACTGCCCCCAAAACCCCCATAGCAAGTAAATAAATACAAACTCTTTTTCCGAGAGAAATTGCTTTAACTCCTTGTTGCTTTTTATCGTCTTGCCCCGATTTAAAATTAAATTGCATCAAAAAAAATTCTCAGTTCAATCAACTAGCTTTGCCCCAAAACAAAGCACAAAAGCCCTATCAAGCTACATCTTTAAGGTTCCCGACATTGTAGTAAAAATATCAATTTGACTGCCAAATCAGATGATTTTACCCTGTTCTACTGTGAGAATTTGAGCATTTTTCAACCAAAGATCGTTAAAAGAACTGACATGAGTGGTCGTAATTAGCGTTTGAAAGCGATCGCCTATAGTTTCTAAAAGTTGTCCCTGACGACTAGGATCGAGTTCGGCCAAGACATCATCTAATAGAAGTAATGGTGCCTCTCCAATAATCTCTTCAATCAACTCCAACTCAGCCAACTTAAGAGCTAAAACCAAAGTTCGTTGCTGCCCCTGAGAACCATAGTATCTAGCAGGAGTCTCATTAATCGCGAACTCTATCTCATCTCGATGAGTACCGACAACCGTTTTTCCCTGATGGTACTCGGCTGTTTTTCTTTGTTCAATTTTGGCTAAAAAGGCTTGCTGGACATGTTCGGGGTTATCTTCTGTCCACACGACATTAGGGGCATAGGTGATTACTAAGGTTTCGGTTTTACCACTAATGCGATCGTGCCACTTTTGAGCAATCGGTGCCATACGTTGAATTACTCTAGCTCTTCTACGAGTCACCCTAGAGCCTGCTGTCGCTAGCTGCTCATCCCAAAGTAAAAGTTGGGTTGTATCTAGTGATTGATTAGAGCTGAGCCCCAACTTCAGATCTTGTTCTTGTTTACGAATTGCTTTGAGTAAAGCATTACGCTGACGCAACACTTGGTTGTAGTGTTGCAAAATATGAGCATAAACTGGCTCTAACTGAACCAATAAACCATCAATCCAGCTTCTTCTAGTTTCTGGCGCTCCCCGAACTAAATCTAAATCCAAGCTAGAAAACTGAACTGCATTGAGACTTCCCAAAAATTCAATCTGTCTTTTGAGGGGTTCTTTATTGAGTGCGAGAGTTCTTTTACCATGTTGGCGCAGCGTCAAAGTTAGCTCCGCTGAACCATAAGCTCTTTTGACCTTACCGAGAACTTGTCCTGCGTTACAACCATCCAGAACCAACTCGCGATCGCGTGTAGAGCGATGACTTTTGAGGGTAGCCAAAAGCTCTACCGCCTCAAGCAAATTAGACTTTCCTTGGGCATTGTTGCCCACAATAATTGTTTTCTGCTCTTGAAAATTAACTTCTTGTTCTAAATAGTTTCTAAAGGCACGCAAATAGATCTGCTCTAAATACATTAATCATGATGGTTAGTGATTTGGTTACTAGTTATTGGTTTCGATAAGCCCTTCTGGCGGAATAATTTCGATACGCTTATTTTCTAGATCGACAACAGGCACGATTTCCATAACAAAGGGAATTAGCACAGTAACCGGTTTAATTTTCTGGGGCTTTCTGGCTTTTCGTTTACTACGGCGACTAATTTGAGAAAGATCAGGAGTAGGTTCTGGAGCTACTTCAGGTTGCTTATGCAAAGTCACTTCTAGTAGGTCATTTCCTGTGTAGTATATTTCGCTAACAAAACCCAGATTTTCACCTGTTTCCTGGTGATACACTTCAAGATTAACCAAGTCAGCAACATGAAATTCATCTGCTTCCAATTCAGGGCGATCACTTGCTGGAACGACTAGTTTATAGTCCCTGAGAGCTTCTGCTTGGTCGCGATACTTGATATCAACTAGACGTAACACGTATAAATTTTTCCCAGGAAGATATTTTCCACCAAGCAATTCAGTTTCTTCTACATTGCCTGTTTTGGGATTCTGTAACCATCTGGTTCCAGGAACGAGAAATCTTTCGGGAAAATCAGAATCAGGATAGACCCTAACCTCACCATTGAGTCCTTGAGGTGCAACGATAGTCCCAATCTCTATCCAAGCGTTTGTTTGGCTACTGGTTAATGCTTCCTGGTTCATGACTAGCTATACTACTTGATGCTTGCTCTAGTTTACCCAGGTATCGCCGATAGGGGATCTTAAATAAGTCTTTGCTTGTGTTTGAATACGATCGCCAATTTTAGTTTTATTGAAAACAATTTTGCCAACCACGCTTTTCTATTCTACGGATATTTTCCATATCCTTTAGATAGTCAAGGTATTGAACCAGTTGCAATAGCTCGCGATCATTTCGATCACCCAACCATTCTGAAACTCGCACAAGATTTCCGTAATTTCTTGCCAATTTTCTTGGTGTGTCATCCACCATAATCATTTCTTCTAAACGATACCCTCGTCGCTTAAGTTTCCTGAGGTCTTTAATGTAATAAACTTCTGAGGTTTCAGAATCAAACATACGAGTACATCGCTGATGTGACCAAAGAAACTCCAGAGAATATTCTGAGGCAAAAATATTATGCACAACCTCTTCAGCAAATTCTTTTCCGGCTGTCGTCCAAATCCCTACTTGGAAATGTTGGAAGCAGAATGTTAAAAATTGATCCACAAAAGGGGTCTTTTGTAAACGTGATAAAGCCCTGTTCTAAAACCAGCTTGACGGACTCAAGGTTCTCCTATGGCGTGGATTAAAGTTTCATCAAGATCCAAAATCAGGAGTTTCAAAATATCAATCAGTTCATACTATCAAGCTTAAAGTCAATAGTGAAAACGACACGAAATAATAGTCAAATAACGATCATCTACTGCATAAACCAAGCGATTAGTATCATCAATCCGACGTGACCAAAAACCTGATAAGTTTTCCTTCAAGGGTTCGGGCTTACCAATGCCAGTAAAGGGATCTTTTTTAGTGGCTTTGATTAGTTTGTTAATTCTTTTTAGTGTTTTTTTATCCTGACCTTGCCAGTAAACATAACTATCCCAAGCTTCATCAGTCCAAGCTAGCTGACGACTATTCATCCAATAAATCTTTTTCCTGGATTTGTCCCTGTCGGTACTGAGCTATGGAGCGTTCTAGATGGGCAGCGTTAGCAGGGGATTTTAGTAAATGAACTGTTTCTAGCAAACTATTAAAATACTCAAGAGACATAACTACTGCATCATCTGCATCCCTTCTAGTAATTACAGTGTAGTCTGCATCATTTACTACACGATCTAAAACGGTCTTTAGCTTATTCCTTGCCTCTGTGAAGGTTACTACTTTCATTTCCAACCTGTCTTGATAGTTGTACAAGTATAGCAGTTTTTTATAACCTTGAAATAGACAGCAAATTTGTGCGTAGTCAGTTGGCAATAAAAAAATCTAATCAGGCAATACAATCAAGCTGAGCTTCGTAGATAGTCACTCAAAATACTCACTCGATGAAATCATTTTTTGCCAAAAGCCAGTTAACCCCCTACTATTTCTTGTTACCTGCGATGCTGGCTTTGACCTTAACGATCTTCTTGCCAGCAATTCAAGCCTTTTCTCTGAGCTTTACCCAGTACGATTATGACCTCACACAACTACCTCGCTGGGTAGGAACCGCTAATTTCGAACGCTTATTTAGCGATCGCACTTTCTGGCAAACAGCAATTAATACATTGCTCTATCTAGTAGGAGCTGTGCCAATTTTAGTAGTTGTACCCTTAATTCTGGCGATCGCAGTAAACCAAAAACTCAGAGGTATTTACTGGTTCCGGACAGCTTACTATACCCCTGTCGTAGTTTCGATGGTAGTTGCTGGGATTGCTTGGAAAGCTCTCTACACAAGTAATGGGATCTTAAATCAAGTGCTCAGAGGAATTGGCTTAGAGGGTTTCCCCTGGTTAACCAGTCCCGATTGGGCGCTATGGAGCGTGATGGCAGTCACTATTTGGAAAGGCTTGGGCTATTACATGGTGATTTATTTGGCAGGACTACAAGCTATTCCTGGAGAACTCTACGAAGCAGCAGCGATCGATGGCTCTGATGGTTGGCAAAAACATCTAGATATTACGTTTCCTCTGATGCGTCCTTATTTAGCTTTAGTCGCAGTGATTTCGGCAATTTCAGCAACCAAAGTTTTTGAAGAAGTATATGTGATGACCCAAGGAGGTCCCCGCAACAGCTCGAAAACAGTAGTTTACTATCTTTACGAACGAGCTTTCACCGATCTGGATGTTAGCTATGCTTGCACTATTGGCTTAGTTCTATTCTTAGGAATTTTAGGGTTATCTCTGCTCAATCTCTACCTTACTCGTGAGTCTCGTAGCTAAATTTAAGTATCTAAAAAAAATCTAAAAAAGTAACAAATATCACCACATCCCGTTCACGATTAATCGGTTAATGATTAGTGAGTGTAGGAAATACCTGGGCATACTAATGTCCCCTTTCGCTTATTTGTTGTTCTTTTAGATAGAGAAAGATGCCCTTTAATGCTTACAATCCTGAGGCCTTTTATGATGAGCTGTTCGTTGCTCAAGGTGAAGCGCGGTCACATTCTCGCTCTCTAATCGCCCACCTGACTAAGTTGGGGATGGAACAACTCAAGCAGCATCATGTAACGGCAGAGATCACGCTTTTTAAGCTAGGAGTAACTTTTAATGTCTACAACGACAATCAGGGTGTCGAAAAAATCTTCCCTTTTGATATCATTCCACGCATCATCGATAGTCAGGAATGGAGCAAATTAGAGCAAGGACTCAAGCAAAGGATTACAGCTTTAAATCTATTTTTGAGCGACATTTACGACCAGCAAAAAATCATTGAAGATGGCATAATTCCTCAAGAAATTATTGCTACAGCTTCAGGCTATTTGGCTGCTTGTCGAGAGTTATATCCCGCTAAAAATATTTGGTGTCACATTACAGGAACTGATCTAGTTCGTGATGATGCTGGAGATTGGTATGTTCTCGAAGATAACTTACGATCGCCTTCTGGTATTTCTTATGTCCTGGAAAATCGTCGGGTAATGAAAAGTACTTTTCCCGAAATTTTTCAAACCATGGCTGTTGCTCCTGTAGATGACTATCCCAGTCAACTTTTAGAGACCCTACTGAATCTCGCTCCAGCCCAAATCCCTAGCCCTAACGTAGTAGTGCTAACACCAGGGATTTATAACTCCGCATATTACGAGCATTCTTTTTTGGCTCAACAGATGGGAGTAGAGCTAGTAGAAGGAAGAGATCTGGTAGTTGCCGATGGTTATGTCCAGATGAAAACGACTAAGGGCTTACGTCGAGTAGATGTCATTTATCGTCGTGTCGATGATCGCTTTCTCGATCCTTTGGTGTTTAATCCCGAATCTGCTCTGGGAGTAGCAGGGTTAATGAAAGTCTACCAACAAGGCAAAGTTGCGATCGCTAATGCTCCTGGTACGGGAGTGGCAGATGACAAAGTAGTTTATGCTTATGTCCCCGAAATGATTCGCTACTATCTAGGCGAAGAACCCCTACTCAACAACGTACCAACCTATCTGTGTTGGCGCGAGCCAGACCGCAAATATGTTTTAGATAATCTCGACAAGCTAGTAGTCAAAGCAGCTAATGAAGCAGGAGGCTACGGCATGCTGATGGGACATAAATCAACCAAGGAAGAAAGAGCCGAATTTGCCCAAAAAATTATCGACCAGCCTCGTAACTACATTGCCCAACCGACCCTTAGTTTATCTCGCGTTCCTACTCTGATAGGCGATCAAATCGAAGGTAGACATGTAGATTTACGTCCTTATATTTTGAATCGAGGGGAGGAAATCTACGTCCATCCAGGAGGCCTAACCAGAGTAGCTCTTAAAAAGGGATCTCTCGTGGTCAACTCTTCTCAGGGAGGAGGTAGCAAAGATACTTGGATTTTGAATCAATAGTAATAGTGCAAGTTTAGGACACAGAATTTCTCACGGCTCTTGTAAACCACCACCATCATTTTGTGATAGCTATACTTCAGATAAGAATATTACTTGTTAATTTTTAATGCACATAATCACTTAGCAATTCTGCACCAGGGACAATACTTATGATTCCTACACTTTTTTCTCTCCATTCATTCTTTACTCTCCTTTGCTCCAAATATGCTAAGTCGTGTTGCTGATTCTATTTACTGGCTCAATCGTTATATTGAAAGAGCAGAAAATGTAGCCCGTTTTGTCGATGTCAATCTTAATTTGATGCTCGATCTACCTCAGGGAGTTCCTCAGCAATGGCACCCGTTAGTATCAGTAACAGGCGATCGCGAATTATTTGACAGTCTTTATGACGAGGCCAATAGCACCAATGTCATTCAGTTTTTAACCTTTGATCAAACCTATAGCAACTCGATAATTTCTTGTCTAAAAGCTGCCCGAGAAAATGCGCGATCAGTCAGAGAAGTAATTTCTTCAGAGATGTGGGAAGAGGTTAATGGTTTTTATTTGATGCTCAAGGAAGCTCAGCAGCATAACTCTTTTAGTTCCTTGCCTAAACTGTTTGCTGAGATTAGAATGGCAAGCCACCGTTTTGCAGGGGTTATGAGTGCCACAATGTCTCACAATGAAGGTTGGCATTTTGGCAAGCTAGGCAGATTCCTCGAACGAGCAGACAAAACAGCAAGGATTTTAGATGTTAAATATTTTTTACTACTACCGTCGGCTGAATGGGTAGGGACACCTTTAGATCGGATTCAATGGATCTCTTTGCTCAAGTCAGCAAGCGCTTATGAAATGTACCGTAAGAGTCAGCATCATATTACACCTGGCTCGGTGGCAGAGTTTTTGATTTTAGACCGGAAGTTTCCACGATCAATTTATTTCTGTTTGTGGGAAGCCGAGAAATGTTTGCACGAAATTACTCAAACTCCTACTGGAACCTGGTGCAATAGTGCAGAAAGATCTTTGGGTAGACTTTTGGCAAGTTTTGGCTATCTGACTATTGATGAGATTGTACAATCTGGTCTACACGAATTTTTGGATCGAACGCAAAACTCAATTAACGAAGTAGGTAATGAGATCTACAGTACCTTTATTGCTTTAGGAGATTCTTACTGTGTTATACCATCTCCAACACCGCACAACTTACAAGTACAGTCAGCCAGTTCGTCTCAAACCACATTTGGTTAGACTTTATCCCCGTAGTGGAAACACTCTTCTAATCAAAGAGTTTAATTTGACTTGTACTCCAAATGCTCAAGGTGAATCTCGTTTTAATGACCTCGACGGCAACCAAATTATTAAGTTGTGGTTTGACCATCCTATAGAGGACCTAGAGATCCTGACCCGTACCGAAGTAGAAACTCTGGATGAAAATCCGTTTAACTATCTACTAGAACCTTGGGCAACCACTATCCCTTTTGATTACCCTAGTTCGCTCAAAAGCCAACTTCAACAATATCTAGCGGAGTTGTTCCCTGTCAGTGGTGGCTGCATCACAGAATTAGCCAACGAACTTTTAGTCAAAAGCGATCGCAATACGCTCAATTTTTTATTTAGTCTCAACCAACTTATTTACGAAGACTGTCACTACGCTATCCGTGACTCTGGCGAATCCTATCCTCCAAGCTATACCTGGAGTAAGCGTTCGGGAACTTGTCGAGACTTTGCAGTACTGTTTATGGAAATCTGTCGAGTAGTAGGCATCGCAGCCCGTTTCGTTAGCGGCTATCAAGAAGGCGACCCAGATCAAGAAGCGCGAGATCTTCATGCTTGGGTCGAGGTATATTTACCTGGTGCTGGCTGGCGCGGCTATGACCCTACTTTGGGTTTAATAGTTAGCGATCGCCATATTCCTCTAGCTGCCTCTGTTGTACCTAGTTATGCAGCACCTGTCTCAGGCTCTTATCTACCTCTGACTTTTGGCACAAAACCTACCACCGTGATGAAAACAGAAATTAAGCTTAGTAGCCACTAACGAACAACTAATTAGTAATCACAACCAATCACTAAAACTCAAAAATTGTTTTAAGTGTCCCAACATAGATCGTATCATTGTCAGCATTATTTTCAGGGTTAAGAATGGCTAGCACACCCAAGTTAAGGCCAATTGAGTCTTGAAGTCTATAAGTGTATTGAGCTTGTAAATGCCAGTTACTATCTGCCTCATCATTACCAGTGTCACTGTCGATGACTCTTGGTTGTTGCCCAACAATCAAACCCAGTAGATTTCCTTGACCACCCAAATCCGGAAAAGCCAAACTGACTGCCCAGTTAAAAATATCAGCTTGGTCGCCAGCATTAACAACGCCAGTCGATCCTTCTGCTTCAGCAATGCTATAGCCAGCCCAGCCAGAGATTGTCACAGGTTCTAGATCCCAGCTAGCTTGTAAACCAAAATGATTAGCCCCTGTATCTATATTGCCAAAAGGAGCATTAGCCAATCTACTACCAGTCCCTGCCGAAACAAAGGCTCTACCATCGGGATAGTAGGCTCGAACATAGGTCAAACCAACTTTGAGCGAATCAGTAGGTTTTACATCTAACTGTGCTAGGGCAGCAAAAGAACCATCAAATAAACCATTTTCGGCAGTGGGATTATCTGCATTACGAGCCAAATAAC
>CAZSEZ010000160.1:0-9206 GCA_964606015.1 uncultured bacterium | reverse complement strand
TGGAACCAAGAGGGGCCCTGATTGACATCGGTGCCAAAACAGCAGCCTACATTCCCATTCAGGAAATGTCCATCAACCGTGTGGACGATCCTTCTGAAGTACTCCAGCCTGACGAAACCAGAGAATTCTTCATTCTCACCGATGAAAACGAAGATGGGCAACTTACTCTTTCGATTCGTCGCATCGAATATATGCGTGCATGGGAAAGAGTCAGACAGCTTCAGCAAGAAGATGCAACGGTTCGCTCTAACGTTTTCGCAACAAATCGTGGTGGTGCATTAGTCAGAATTGAAGGTCTCAGAGGCTTTATTCCTGGCTCTCACATTAGTGCAAGAGAAGCCAAAGAGGATTTAGTTGGGGAAGATCTACCTCTGAAATTCCTCGAAGTAGATGAAGAACGCAACCGCCTGGTTCTTAGCCACCGTCGTGCGCTAGTAGAGCGTAAGATGAACGGTTTAGAAGTCGGTCAAGTGGTAGTGGGTTCTGTCAGAGGAATCAAGCCTTATGGTGCGTTTATCGATATTGGTGGTGTAAGCGGATTGCTACACATCTCCGAAATTTCTCATGACCATATCGATACTCCTCACAGCGTATTTAACGTCAATGATGAGCTAAAAGTAATGATCATTGATCTTGATGCAGAAAGAGGAAGAATCTCTCTATCCACCAAGCAGTTGGAGCCTGAACCAGGTGATATGCTGAAGAATCGCGAAATTGTCTTCGAGAAAGCCGACGAAATGGCAGAGAAGTACCGCCGCAAGCTATTAGCGGAAGCAGAAGGAGTACCTCTAGAAGAAGAAACTCCTCAAGCTAGTGAAGAACCAGCAGTTGAAGAGGTTGTTGCAGAGGCAGCTACAGAGGAAGTAGTATCAGAGGAAGCTCCCAAAGAAGAAGTAGCAGTTGCTGACGCAGAATAAGTCTTATTCATTCGTTTAGTTGGTTAGTTAATTAAATGGCTAACTTTGTAGTAGAGGGTAAATAACCCTCTACTTTTTTATAGGAAATTAGTCTAGTGGTTAACATAACTTGTAATGGGATAACCTTTTCAGAAGTTAAAGCAATTTTCTTTGATAAAGACGGCACCCTGGAAAACTCTCGCCAATATCTTTTACAACTAACCAAGGAAAGAATAAAGCAAATTTCAGAAATAACACCAAATATCGCTAATTCTTTAGCTTTAGCATTGGGAATTGCCAATAATCGCCTCAATCCTCAAGGATTAATGGCAGTAGGGAGCAAACATGAAAATGAGATAGGAGCGGCAGCATATGTTGCCAGCTATGGTTATGGTTGGCAAAAAGCACGAGAAATTGTCAGGCAAGCATTTATAAGAGCTCAAGCAGAAATTGTTCCAAATAAAATAAATTCTCCTATATTTCCAGGAGCGAGAAACGTAATTCAAACTCTAGTTGAAGCTAAAGTTCCGTTGGGAATTATTTCCGCAGATTCAGTTATGCAAATCCAAGATTTTGTAGCAAGAGAAAATATAGAAAATTACTTTGAAATATTACTTGGTAGTGATAAATATCTGAGTAAACCAGATCCTTCACTCTATCTCAAAGCTTGCGAATTACTAAAAGTAAAACCCCAAAATACTCTTATGGTGGGAGATTCAGTGGGAGATATAGTCATGGCTGAACAAGCACAAGCTAGAGCGACTATTGGTATTGACTGGCATAATTCTTCTGCTAGTTATCTCGATCGCGCCACCGTAAAGATAAGCGATCTACAAGAAATTAAAGTTATTTTGTAGTTCATTTATTTTCCGCTTTGAGAGTATATTTAGATGTTCTACATAGTGTAAAGTAGACTAAATATTTGAAAAGTCATAGTTATTACTTAGAGGAAATATAAAAATTGTCTAAACGATATTTATTTACTTCAGAATCGGTAACAGAAGGGCATCCCGATAAGATCTGCGACCAAATTTCTGACACTATCTTAGATGCTTTGCTGGCTCAAGACAGTATGAGTCGTGTCGCGGCAGAAGTAGTCGTTAATACAGGTTTAGTATTGATCACGGGCGAAATTACATCCAAAGCTCAGGTCAATTTCGTTGAGCTTGCTCGCAAGAAAATTGCTGAAATTGGCTATATCCATGGCGATAATGGTTTTGCGGCTGATAGCTGTTCTGTACTGGTTGCACTAGACGAGCAATCTCCAGATATTTCTCAAGGAGTCACCGCGGCCCAAGAGCAGAGAGATAAACTGAGTGACGACGAATTAGACAAAATTGGTGCTGGTGACCAAGGGATCATGTTTGGTTACGCTTGTAATGAAACTCCCGAATTAATGCCTTTGCCAATTAGCCTGGCCCACAGAATATCTTTAAGTTTGACTAACGCTAGAAAGAGTGGAAAGTTAAACTACTTACGCCCTGACGGGAAAACTCAAGTATCAGTTATTTATGAAGATGGTAAACCTGTCGGAATTGATACAATCCTAGTTTCTACGCAACATACAGAAACCGTCGGTGATATTAGCGAAGGTAGCGCTGTACAGGCAAAGATCCAAGAAGATCTGTGGAAATATGTTGTTACTCCCGTCTTTAGTGATTTAGAAATTAAGCCGGATGAAAATACTCGTTTCTTGGTTAATCCTACAGGCAAATTTGTTATTGGTGGACCTCAAGGTGATTCTGGTTTAACGGGTAGAAAAATTATTGTTGATACCTACGGTGGTTATTCCCGTCACGGTGGTGGAGCATTTTCTGGTAAAGACCCCACAAAAGTAGACCGTAGTGCTTCCTATGCTTGTCGCTATGTGGCAAAAAATATTGTTGCTGCTGGTTTGGCCGATAAGTGTGAAGTTCAAGTAAGCTATGCGATCGGGGTTGCTCGTCCTGTGAGTGTCTTCGTAGATACTTTTGGCACGGCCAAAATTGATGAAGATAAGATTTTGGAAATCATTAACCAGCATTTTGAGTTGCGTCCTGCTGGCATTATCCAGACTTTTGACCTCAGAAATCTTCCCGCAGCTAGAGATGGTCGTTTTTATCAAAATGTGGCTGCTTATGGTCACTTTGGACGTAAAGATTTAGACTTACCTTGGGAAAGAACAGATAAGGCCGATAAGCTCAAAGAATATGCGTAAAAACTAATTAGATTAGCTTTAATTTATAGTTTTAGGTATTGGGTAAATAGTTGCCTGATACCTTTTTTTTAGATAGAAAAGTTGTTAGAAAGAATGAAAAAACTAAGTATTGGATTATTCTTTTTGATAGTTACTATAACTGGATGTCAAGTCCAAATAGATCGCCTCAAAGCCGACTCTCAAGGAGAAATAGTTATCGGAGCAGCAGCTAGCCTACAAGATGTTATTTCTCAGATCAAACCACTTTACAAGCAACAGTATCCTCAACAGAGTTTAACTATTACCTTTGCCAGCTCAGGCACAATTCAGAGACAGATTGCCCAAGGCGCACCTATTGATGTTTTTATTTCTGCTGATCGCACAAAAATAGACTCTTTAGAACAACAAAATTTACTGATTAGTTCCAGTATTCAAAATCTTGCTAACAATCAAATAGCATTAGTTACTGGAAGTAGTTCTCTTAGGATCGATACTTTCACTGACTTACTAACCAATGAAATACAAACAGTGGCAATGGGAGAGCCTAATACTGTTCCTGGGGGTCAATATGCTCAAGAAGTCTTAAATCATTACAACATCGAAATAACGAAAAAGACAGTTTACGGGAAAGATATTCGTCAAGTTTTAAATTACGTTGCTACCCAAAATGTTGATGTAGGGTTAGTTTATTTAACTGACGCTTGGAGTCGCCAGGAAGAGATACAAATAATTGAGACTGCACCGTTAGCTGCTCATTCTCCGATTAACTATGCGATCGCTATAACTAAAACTAGCCAGAACCCCGAACTAGCTAGTCAGTTTCTGGATTTCTTATTTACCGCTCCAGCACAAGAGATTTTGCAGCAACAAGGTTTTTTAGTTTTGTCCGATAATAAATAAAAATCAACTCGCAATCCAAACTAAATGCAGAATCCCAACCAACAATACTTGTCTCCTGAAGAATCTGCTGATATCGATGCAGCATTACTCGATTCTTCCGAGAAGTTTCTCACTCGTCTGACTATTTCGTCTCTGCGCCTACTCAAGCAAATAGCTCAAGATTTAGATATTTCTGTAGAAGAGTTGACTCACAAGCAAATCATCACTTGGATGGAACAAGATAGTAAAGTACGACGCGAACAAGGACAAGAGCAAGCCAAACTCAACTGGTAGAAGGATTAAACCAAATAAGAACACCAATCGCTCCAACCACCTGCATAGAGCTTCGTATTGCTAAATCCTGCCAAATCCAGAGAAAGTAAATTAACGCAAGCAGTTACTCCAGAACCACAATAGACAATTATTTCTTTCGCATCTTGGTAATCTTGCCAGAGTTGTTTTTGTTCTGGGAAGGGTCTTAAATAACCATTTTCGTTAGAAATCTGTTTCCATGAAGAATTTACCGCTCCAGGAACTGAGCCAGCAATAGGATCGATAGGCTCTCTTTTGCCTTCATAGCGATCGCGATCTCTAGAATCGACGACTACGATAGATTCGCGATCTTTAACTGCTTTAAGAGTTTCGATATCTACTAACCAATCAGGCAAGGATTCAACTGAGAAATTTCCTGTTCTAGCTTGAGGAATCTCACTTTCCACAGGACAGTCAGCATCTTGCCAGCCCTGCCAACCACCATCCAACAGAGCTATCTTGTCATGCCCCAGATAACGTAATAACCACCAAATACGCGAGGCAAAAGCAAAACGAGAATTGTCATAAACTATTACTTGTGTTTCATGTTTTACGACCCCTAACTGACTAAATTTTTCTGCTAACTTACTGATATCTGGTAGTGGGTGTCTACCACCATGTTTTTGAATTGGACTAGATAAATCTCGGTCGAGATTGAGATAAAAAGCTCCAGGGACATGGCTTTTTTGGTATTCGGTTTCACCCCAGCTAGGATCACTCAGTTGAAAGCGGCAATCAATAATTACTGTTTGAGGATCACTAAGTCGGGTTTTAAGATAATCGCGATCGCATAAATATTCGAGTTGTTTTGTCATTTGTTCTCCAACCTCAAATGTGGCTAGTAGCTAGTGAATTTATATCTAAATCTATCGCTAGTAAATAGAAATTAAGGCGAAAACTTGTATCATCTAATCATTAGTTTGCACAGTCTGAATCAACCTCCAGAAATCTCATCAATCAAAGGATTCTCCCATACCAGTTGTAATTATAATTAGGGAGACCAAGCCTAAAAATCTGCGATCGCTTCAATTAGTGACCAAGTACCAACAGACATCGATGCATTTATCCTCAAAATTCTTTGGTACAACTATGAACATAGGCGCACTTTGCTTGTAGTAGGACATCTTAAAAGCTTCACTTTGAATTTATTTCCCAGATCGTTAACTAATTGCTTTATTACTTAGCAAGCCAAACCCTTACCTCAAAAGCATTTCGCCCCTTTTACAGCACATAGTTGAACCAAGAATCCTAGCGATCTACTGCTCTATAAAACTGATGTCTTTGGGATTGTTATCTTGGCTAATAAGCCTAGTACCAGACACTAGTATTTTTACTGTTCGATTTGCCACAGTAAAAAGTTGAGAAACTGTTAAAAGTATTGTTAAGAGCCTCTAACAAAGTGAGGTGTTTTACCTAATTATGTAAGATGAGTCTCTCACCCAAGCGATGCCAAAACCCCGGACTAGTGTTACAAGCGAAGCAGTCAAGATATCGTGTCTTCCCTATGGTGTAGGACATGATCGCGAAGGGGTATGTTTACTGCTAGTTTTAGGAGAATACCAGATATTACTAGATTGCGGGGTTGCCGATCTCAGTAAACTCAGACAAAGCGAATCTACTATTGATTTTGTCTTGTGTTCTCACGCTCATCGAGATCATTGTCGTGGCCTACCTCAACTAATTCAAGCTTTTCCCCAAATACCTATTTACACAAGCGCAGTCACTGCTCAGCTTCTACCTCTATATTGGACAGAAGAGATTGTGACGGAGATTGTCGAACAAATAACTCCTTTGCAATGGAGATCGCCTATTCAGCTGGCAGAAAATCTCGAACTGGAGTTATTTCCCGCTGGTCATTTACCTGGGGCAGCTGTTATTTGCCTAACTTACAAAACAGAGCATAAAGACTACAAAATTGTTTATACAGGTGATTTTTCTCTTTCCAATTTTCAACTAGTAGAAGGGCTTTCTATCGAACAGATGCGAGGCCTATCTCCTGATGTTTTGATCATCGAAGGTAGTTATGGCACAGTACGTCATCCCCATCGTCGCCAACAAGAAAAACAGCTCATGGAGCGAATTAACCTGGCATTGATGTCTGGGGTTAATGTCTTGTTGCCAGTAGCTGCCATTGGCATGGGACAGGAAATTCTCAAACTTTTGCGATCACACCATCAATTTACAGGTCGAGATCTTGATATTTGGGTAGACAGCAATATTGCTAAGGCTTGCAATGTTTACCTAGATCTACTCTCTCAATTTCCCGCTTCAGTCCAAAATTTTGCCAAACATCAATCCTTATTTTGGGACAATCGTGTATGCCCAAGAATGCAAGAAATTACTAATAAAAAAGATATTTTCCAGGGAAAACTCCCTTGTGTGGCAATTGTTGATCGGGATGAAGATTTACTTGCCTATGTATCGGCCCAAGCAGGAAAATGGCTAATTCTTTTCCCTGAAAATCCTCACTCTTCAGCCTCATATTCCCAAATTGCCAGACTTTATCCTCTAAAAAAACATAGCTGGATAACGACCGAAACCTATCTGCTAGCAGAACACAGTGACGGGAGAAATACAACCCAACTAATTCATAATCTACGCCCCCAACATATTGTCTTGGTACATGGTTTGGCGGATTATCTATTGGAGTTGGCTAGCATGGAGGAACTGTGTAATCGTTATCAAGTTCACTCTCCCAGCAATGGTAAGCTGCTAGAACTACCAATAGGCGATCGCTTTATTCAGCCTAAGAAGCCCGCACCTACCCATCATGAGGGGGAAATCAACGAGGATGATACTTACATCACAATTAAGTTCCCAGAACACATTAATCAGGATTCCCGCTGGGACAAATTTGCTGATACAGGAATAGTCGAAGCTCGTTGGCAAGGAGATGAGTTAGTTCTTAGAGGCATTTCTCAAAAAGAGTTATTGCAACCAGGTCACGATGCTTCTGTAAGTACAGATATTGATTGTTGCCAAAGCTGTACTCACTATCGTAGTCAAAGATGCTGGAATCAAAATTCGCCACTTTACGGTTTCAAAGTTATTCCTGAAGGATATTGTCCTGTGTTTGAACCAGAAGTTTAGTTTTTTGAAATTATTAGGGCAAGAGAAATTCGGAAGCTCGCTAGGGTTTCTCTAAAGCAGTTTTCGAGACTACCGTTCTCAATCTCCACAAGCATCTTTCTTCAAGTGATATTGTCTATCTGCATTCTAGTGATTACGTAGTTAGCTTGAACGAAAATACATTATGAGTTCAACCTCTTATCATGTGATTAAGTTGATTTCTGAGAATGAAGTAAATACGAGAATTATAGTGAGATGAGTTAGGACTTCATTCTGACTGAAGATGTCGGATAGATCTTGATTATCTGGAGATACTCCTATCATTCCTAAAATCGCATGAGAAAAAGGTAAAAAATATTTCTCAATAAAAGATTAACTTTCAAAAACGAAGCTATCCATTAATTTAGAAGATCAAGAAAAATCCAGTATCAAAGTTTGAACACTATGTCCATCAAGGAAAAGTTTTGTTGGGATAGAATAAACGACGAGCAATTTGAAGAGCTTGTGTTCACCGTACTAAAGTCGGCAAATCCACAAGAAATTAAATGGCGAAAAGGTCCAGGAGATAAGGGAAGAGACATACAAGTAACGTTCCGAAGGCAGGCTCCCCTTGGAGATGAAGTTAACGAGACATACTTTGTTGAAGTGAAGCACCACAAAGGAGGAGTTTCGCCCAATGCTTTGAGCGGTTCATTGACATGGGCATCAAACGAAAAACCACAGGTTATGCTAATTGTCGTTTCAAGTCATATAACTACATCTTGTCGTGATTCTCTTGGAGAATGGGCGAAAAATAACCCTAAGATTCGCCTGCCTCCCCCTTGGGAAAGGAAGGAAATAGAAAATGAAATCTTGAAAAGCTCTGATGCTACGAAATTAGCTATCTCTTTTGGGTTATTGCCTTCTCTAGTAAAAAGATTTACTTCCACCTAACCCTGAAAAACTTCGAACAGGAGTGGACGATATTGGATTAGCTATGGAATATCGTTACTGGCTTACTGAAGAGGAAGTTAAAAGAATAGGATATGTTGTTGATCTACTTAGTAGGTTAGAAAGTTACATAGTAGATGAATGTGGTCCACACAAATACTTTGAAGATGTTTGTCTTGCAATCCCAAATTGGTCTACATTCTTAACGCTTTTGCAGTCACAACTCAAATTGGAGATTGCTATTAGAAATTACCTCTTTGCTCTGAACAGCAATTTTCCAGCTAACGACATTAACAGCTTTGCTCAAAAAATCAATGTATGTGTTGAATCAGTTAAGCAAGCTGGTGATGCTTCATATTACGTAGATTAACTATCATTAGTAGAAACTGAACTTTACCTTTGCGTACTTTTTTCTTGAACAATTAATCAAAGATGTACTCCATAGCCATGGCAATATGCGGTAGGCAAAACTGCATTCTTTGTCTAAGTGAGAAAAATTTAGGGAACCCTTGTGGTGGTCGAGCGACCCTGCTTTAATCAGCTTAGGAACGCACCCGACTGGTAATCTCTGAAATTTTAAAGTGTAAAAAGTGCTGCGGAAGTAGCTAAGTGGGTAGGGGTTCACTACAGAAGCATTGAGAACTGGAAGGCTCAAGGAAAAATTGAGTCGAAATATGGCAAATATGGGTTAAGGAGTGCAACTGCCTGTCGAATGAACTATCTAGAGGAAGAAATTAACAAGCTTAAGATGAGAAAGAAGAGATCACACTTGTGAAAAGAAAAGATAGCTATATTGGCTAATTAGCCTGTAATGTCGCGTTTGCTGTTGGCTCTACTTCGTGAAACCTGGGAGATGAATAAAAATTCTTTCACTGAGAGTCTGAAATAACTAAGCGTGACTTCAACCAAATAAAAACTCCAGACATTTGATCAGTTATCATTCC
>CAZSEZ010000159.1:0-9255 GCA_964606015.1 uncultured bacterium | reverse complement strand
AGCTCTCGCGGAACACTCCATAGTTCAGATCAAAGTCAAACTCTCGGAAGTTGAAAAAGCCACCTATGACGAATCCATAGCTACTCGCAACCGTTTTTTGCGTCAGTCCAATATTTCTCTGGGATCTTTGGATGGTTGGCAACTATTTGTCAAAGCTTCAGCGCGATCGCCTCAAGGGAGACAAGCCATGATCGCTCACCGTCGGGCCAAAGATCTTGCTTTAGGAACTGATGCTAAATTAAGAGTCCTCATCGAGCTAATTACCAAGCATCATCCAGAACGAATTCTCATCTTTACCAACGACAACGCTACAGTTTATCGCATCTCTCGGGAGTTTTTGATCCCAGCTATCACTTACCAGACTCCAGTCAAAGAAAGACGGGATATTTTAAAAAGATTTAAAACAGGAGAATATCAAACCCTAGTCGCTTCCCACGTTCTCAATGAAGGAGTAGACGTACCCGACGCGCGAATTGCAATTATTCTTTCGGGGACTGGTTCTTCTCGTGAATACATTCAGCGTCTAGGTAGAGTCCTTCGTAAAGGCAACACTAGTAACAAACAAGCTATCTTGTACGAGGTCATTACCCAAGAAACTAGCGAAGAAAAAACTGCCCAGAGACGCAAGGAACAGCCCCAATCCGAGACAAATTACCGCCAACTCTCTCTCATCAAAAATCCCAAGCCAAATCTCAAAGCAGCAGAAAAAAAGCGTAAATGGCAAGAAATTGACGATTAAACTTTAATACATGGCTTTAGTTGCGAGACATGCCATCGAATCAAGAATAGCTGTCACCATTTTGTTATCTAAAGCCATGATTTGTCTTAAATTGAAGTTTTACGAAAAACAATCAACTTCTTATTAATTACTCAAGAGTGCGAGCTAAACTTCTTCAGCTAGTTGCTTACTTAATGCTGTAAGGTCAACTTCGTACTGAGTTAATAGGTCTTCAATAGCAGAGTTACCTGTTTCGGCTAAACGAACTAACCCCCATAAAATATGTTCAGTTCCAATCGATTTTTCACCATGTAGTCTAACTACTTGTAAGGCCAATTCGAGAATAAACTTACTCTCCGAGTTTAATTTGATTTTCTGAGAATTTTCAAACGAATGTTCATCAACTTCAACAGTATGTTTGACACCATTAGCTCTTAGTAATCGAGCAGAGTTTGTCTCGGAGTCAGCGAGCAAGCCAAGTAACAAATGTTTTGGCTCAACGTGACTGTTTCCTGTTCGCACCGCTTCATTACGAGCAAAATTAATCACATTAATTGCTTTTTTGGTAAATTTCTCAAAACCAAACTCTAATCCGAAAAAATCCTTGACTTGTTTTACAAGTGTTTGCATAGAATTCTTAGCCTCATAGATAAAAATGTCTTCAATTTTCACATTTAACAGACTGGCAATTCTAAAAGCCATATCTAGGCTTGGATCGAACTTACCAGATTCAAACCCGTTAATTGCTTGACGACTAACTTCTAGTTTTCTAGCAAGGTCAGCTTGTGACCACTGTTGTAATTTTCGAAGTTCCTTGAGTCGGTTTTTCATAACTTGCTTGATCCCTGTCAAGTATCACTTTACATAAACAACATTCAAAATGTCAAGTAGGACTTGACAGAAGTAGCTAGTTTTAGTTTTGCCGAGTTACCCAAATCAATTATTGGTGTACTATTTGAAGTCTGATGAGGCACCTCTTTTTGATAAATGTATTCTTTACTAAGAGATGCTCAAAGCCGTATCTTTGAGGGCTAACCACCAATAATGAAAAAAATAGCAAGTAATGTCGGTTGGTTAGCTGGAGAAAAGCTAATAACCATGGCATTACAGTTTGTGGTGGGTTTGTATGTAGTGCGTTATCTGGGAACAGAGAATTTTGGTAAGTTGAGCTATAGTTCTGGCTCGATCGCTTTATTTTTTGCTCCCGCCAAGTTAGGTCTTGATGCAATTGTGGTTAGGAATTTGGTTAAAGAACCCGATACCAGCAACAAGATTATGGGAACAGCTTTTGCTCTGAAATTGTTGAGTGGCAGTCTAACAACCATTGCGATCGCAATTATCATTTTCCAACTTACTCCAGATCCCCAAATTCGTTGGCTAACCATAATTCTCGGTAGTTCATTTCTCTTTAGTCCTTGGGAAGTCATTGATTTTTGGTTTCAGTCTCAAGTTCGCTCTAAGGCGATCGCTTTGGTGAAAACAGGACAGAGGTTTGTCGACTATGGAGGCAAACTGGGATTAATTCTGTTGGGTGCTAGTTTATTGCCCTTCGCATTGCCATTTTTCTTGGGTGTAAGTTTCTACTGTTTAGGTTGCAATTGGGTTTATGCCCGCCAGTCTAATCAACCCAGAGGTTGGCAATTCGATCTAAAATTAGCCAAAACAATGCTGCGAGATGCTTTGCCATTGGTGTTTTCGGGAGTCGCGATCGCAATTTATCTAAATATAGATCGTGTTATGTTGGGCAATTTGGTCAATGTTACCGAAGTTGGCATTTATGGTGCTGCCAGTAGATTTTCAGAACTGTGGTACTTTCTACCCACGACGATCTGTGGCTCGGTATTTCCTGCGATCATCCAGGCCAAACAAAGGAACGAACAAGAGTACAGGCAAAAGATTCAACAGTTATACGACTTTATGGCTTGGTTGGCTTGGTTAGTAGCACTTCCCATGACTTTTGTTGCCACACCTTTGATCACCACAATCCTCGGACCAGAATATCGTGAAGCAGGACAAATTCTAGCAGTTCATATTTGGGCTTGTCCTTTTGTTTTTTTGGGAGTTGCTCGGAGCAAATGGTTAATGAGTGAAAATTTAACTATTTTCCATTTGGCAATGACAGTTTTGGGAGCCATCAGTAATATTGGGCTAAATCTATATTTGATTCCTCTCTATGGTGGTTTGGGGGCTGCGATCGCAACAGTAATTTCTTATGGAGTATCCAGTCATTTAGGCGCGATTTTGTATCCTCCCCTCTGGCGCAATACTTGGATGCTAACCAAGGCCCTAGCAATTCCAGTACGCTGGCAACAGAATATTAGCTATATTCGTTTGGTCAAAGAACGTTTGACTAAGTAACCAAAAAACGGAAAATAACATTCATTAAAAAACAACCACACCGATCTATCTTTTAACTAGCGACTAGTTGCTATATAGTTTGGCAGCCAGACCCAGATTGGATTTTTTCTTTTTCTTCTGAGATTTTTGACGCGTCAAAGTTGGTTGGGGTTCTGAAGTGGTAGGTTCTGGTTCTAAAGCATCTTCATTCGTTTCGGTTGCTGACTTAGTATCTACAACATCAGATCCAAATTTATCTGCTAAAGTGTCCAACATCTGTTCAAGATGGCCTTCTCCTGGAACATCACTTAGAAGTTCAGAGGATTCAAAACTAGCTTGGAATTTTTCTCGTTTCGCTTGGGCTAATTGATCTGTAGTGGCGCGATCAGTTGGCCAGCGATTGACAAAGTCATAGCGCCAAAGTTCACAACTATTTTTATAACTAGCCAATAACTCAGTTTTCAGACCTTCAACAATCGCGATCGCTTTTTTATAAATTGGCTCGCGAATAATACCTTGGTCTAAGAGAAACTCATAGAGATAGGGCAAGCCCCATAAGGTAGCAAATCCTTCTGCTTGCTTAAGAGAAAAGGGATTAAAGATTTTTTGGGTCAGATACTTTTCTAATTCAGGTTTTGCAAAACCAAAAAAAGTATTGGGATTGGTTTGCTGTTTGGCTTTTAGCTCGCGAGTGTCCCAAAAACTACAAATATTTGACCAAATTCTTTGGGCACAACAAAAACTCATCTGATAATTGGTTTGCAAATAGCTATAAAAAGCAATCGACAACATCAGAAAAGCCTGAGGTTGGAACTTACTACGTTTGAATAAACTCAAAAAATTATCAGGGTCAAATCCTTGCTCGATCGCATTCTGGACTCTATCTAGCCATTCTTTTTCTAAATTAAAATCATAATTTTGCAGCTGAAACTGGTGCTGTTGCCAGTTAAGAGGATTACCTTGTTGTTTCTGGTTATAAATCTGCTCCAAATCATTAGTAATCACTAACCAAGCCAATTCTTGTGCCAAGCCACTATCTAAATCGCGATCGCTAAGTATTTTGGGATAGACAGTATTTGCCAGCTCAATCGCCTTTTCAGTTTGTTCGTAAAATACTAAAAAATCCAAAATCACAAACAGCATTTCGATGTCTCGACCTGGATACTGCTTAAAGTGATCTAATCCTGTCTGGAGCAAGTCATCATCCTGATTGTACAAAGCGTACTGAACGACAAAGCGATCATAAAAGGCAAACTCTTGCTTGTAGAACTTAGATTGTTTTTCCCGCATTAACTCTACTAAAGCCAACATATCTTGATGGCGGTTGCAGCTTTGTACCTCATCGCTCATTTGGATTAGGATTTCTGACCAATCAATTTCTTGTCGCCATTCTCTGGTCAGTGGCTCTTGCAAGATATCCATCAACATTTGGTAACGATCTTTGATGGCTGATTCTTGGTAGCTTTCCAGCCAGATACTAGGATTGTTTAGATTTTGAGTCACAACATTAGCAAGAATTAACAGCAATTTATCCTAGCAAACCGAATAACTTTTACTCTGATTTTTCGTCAGAATTACATATTCATTCGCTACGTAGCCTGCAAGTTAGAAAACATTGCTGATGCAAATCGCTGGAGATCGCTAACAACAATTTATAGATACTTGTGTACCCACAAAGCAATTTGAGTGCGATCGCGCAAGCCCAATTGACTTAGTATTCGACTGATATGGTTACGTACTGTCCCATGACTTAGATGAAGTATCTGAGCAATTTCTCTATTGGTTTTACCTTGCCCTAAAAGTCTGGCAATATCTTGCTCGCGTTCGCTTAAAGAGTGGGCTGGCTGACGCTTATCATCTTGATCTAACTCAATAGTCATCGCAGGATTAAGCTGAGCAAAGACCTTGGGAGCAATAGTTGGGCCTAGCTGGCTATAACCCTGAGACAAAACCCGAATAGCATCCGCTAGCTGATTAGCAGGAGTACTCTTAAGTAGATAGCCCAATGCCCCACACTGCAAAGATTGCCAAATATAATCGTCTTCATCAAATGTAGACAACACTAAAATGCGAATCCACGGATACCGTTGGTGAATGATACGAGTAGCTTCAACACCGTTACAGATAGGCATTCGAACATCCATCAAAATAACATCAGGCTGATATTGCTGAGTAAGTGTAATAGCAATTTTTCCGTTCTCTGCCTCCCCTATGACTTTTAGGTCAGATTCCAATGACAGCAACTCAGCCAAGCTTTGGCGATAGTTCTTTTGATCGTCTACTAACAGGATATTGATCATTGCTTAGGTCTCGGTAATTAGGGGAATCTTAATCTGCAATGTTGTTCCCTGTTGCCGATCACTATCCATCACGAATTGGCCACCTAATAACTGCGATCTTTCTTTAATCCCTTGTAAGCCATAGCCTGACCTTGGAGCCTCAGGGTCAAAACCACAACCGTTATCACGAATTACTAGTACTAGCTGATGATTTGTTTTAACCAGAGAAAGATCGACCTGAGTGGCTTGGGCGTGTTTTTTGACATTGACTAATCCTTCTTTGACTACTAAATAAATCTGATAGCTGAGCTGGGACGATAGCAGAGGTAGTTTAAGGTTGAGATTAATCAAAAAAGATGAACGCAATTGATCTGCTAACAAATATAGAGATTTGTCTAATTCAAAATCAGACTCACGCATAGTTTGAATTGTTTGACGTACCTCGGTTAAACACTCAATCGTCAACAGTTGAGCTGCCTCTAATGTCTGTTGTAATTTGATGCTGTTGCCACTAGTTTGACTATATCGCTGAGCCAAAGCCAACTTTACATCCAGGGTCGTCAGAGAATGTCCGAGAGAGTCATGCATATCCCGAGCAATACGTGTTCTTTCCAATTGGGTAGCTAATGTCTCAACTTCTTGAGTCAGTACTTGGGCTCGATAGCGATTTCTTTGTTCTGATGCAAACAGAAAACCCATCGTTATTACAAATATGGTGACGGTGACAGCAGCAGTAAGACTATTTAGCAAAATTCTTTGAGGATTTAAGTAAAAATCAATTCCCCGTTTTTGGGCTTCTTCAATCGCGATCGGTAGCCCCCAGATAAGTTGCATAATTCTTATGCCAGTAGTTGCAACTGTAGCAATAATTGCATCACGCATAGGCAATAGCAAACACGCTTTAATAACGAATAACTCAAACAAATTCCCAGATGAAATTCGGGCAAATCTTGCAATCACTAATAGAGTCATTTCTATAGCTATATAGAGACGACGTCTCTTTAAAGAATACTGGTTAGGAAATGTGAGACTCATAGCAGTAACTACCACAACAAATAGAGCCAGTTGCCAAGGTTGTCCGAAACGGGGATCTAGCTCGGAGAAAACTAAGTCGCGTATGATACATTGCCCAAGAATAATCCACTCCACCCAGCGCAGGATTTTTCTCATTTTTAGAGAGATTGGAACGGCTGTGTGTGACATAGTCCAAGCGCTTTTTATAACTGAGATTTTCTGATGAATTATCCAGAATTTGATTCTCTCTTATAACGACTTCAAATTGAGACAAATTTTCTAAATTAATGACAGATGTCATGGTGATAAATGACAGAGGTGACTTCGCAGATGGCAGTCGACTCACTTACGGTAAAAATGTCAACAAAAGAACAACTGGAAGTTAATAATTATGGCAATCTCACGAAACATCTCATTTTTCGCAGGGTTCACAGTTTTACTAAGTGGAGTACTCGGATTTCCTTCTAAGTCAGTCGCCGATCCTGCTGAAATCTTCGCCCCCT
Source organism: uncultured bacterium (assembly GCA_964606015.1). Lineage (GTDB taxonomy): Bacteria > Cyanobacteriota > Cyanobacteriia > Cyanobacteriales > Xenococcaceae > Hyella. The sequence continues at coordinate 2,404 of CAZSEZ010000159.1, read as the reverse complement.
TAATCGAAAATATGCCTGAAAAGCTTCCTTCAGGAACCAGCTTACGATTACCTGCTTATTTCCCCACATCTTCAACCAAGCTCTATCCCTATTTTGTGTCTGATGAGAAAGGCTTTCGAGTCAACATAACAATCAAACCCGATTGTCAGATACCATCCTGTAAAACTGGAGTGGTAGGCGCAGTGGGAATACTAAATGAGACAGATTCATGGCCACCAACAGCCGAGATGGTTTCGCTGATTTCACTGACACCTGAAATAAGTGCTTATCATCTTACTTGGGGAAAAGACGAAGCCAAAAGCCATAACATTGTCTGGCAGCAAGATGGGCAAATTTATGGAATTGGAGCTTTAGATTTCGCGGTATCAATATCGGATCTAGTTGCGATCGCAAAATCCATGACTAATGAGCAGCCTATTTTCAGTTCGAGATAAACACGAACTACAGTCAGGCATGTAGTCAATTGGCTTTTAAAAGTATTACTAGCCAATCAGCTATTTTCATAAAGTTATGTAACTCTAGGTACGGTCGTTGGTTGGGATTGGTTTACAGCAGTAACTCTGCATCAGATAATTATGGATAAGTATAGTAAATCTACCTATTCAAGATTCCTTAATCATGAGCGAAGTCCAAAACACTCCAGTTACCGCCGAAGATCTGGCAGAAGTAATTACCCAGTTTGAACAGTACCGCGAACGTCTGGTTAATGACACTGTAGAAAACGCGAAAAAAGCGAAAATCAGCAAGAAAGTTGTCATGACACAGCTTCAACCCCAGCTAGACAATATTGATAGCAAGCTTGAGGCTCTACGCAATCAATACAACACTATGACAACTGCCTAAAATAACAATTTTTCAATGAATAGTACCCCTAACACTCCTACACAATCATCCGAAAATCGGCTGAAACTCTCACCTGAAGAAATAGACGCTCTACTGTACAAAGTCAAAAATGACTTACGCAGTGATGTCTTTGATCGCACTGACTCTGAACTCATCCAACAAATGATTGAATGCTTGGGTGATACCAGAGGAATGAATAGACTGGGCTTTGCTGAGGCTTTGAGTGTAGTAGGAGAACCTGCGGTACTGCAACTAATGGAGGCCCTAAAGAGCCACCCCAATGTTGTTGTCCAAAGAGCAGCCGCCAAAACCTTAACTCTAATTGAAGATCCTCGTAGTGTACCTCTGCTGTTAGAGTCTTTTCTTCACGATCCAGACCAGGTAGTCAGAAACTCTTGTGTAGGTGGCCTAGCTCGCATGGGCTCACAGGTAGTTCCCGACCTGCTAAAGATTATTGCCAGCAAAGACAGCGACGAAACGACCAAAGGGCATGCTGCTTGGGCGATCGCTTTTATCGGGGTCAAAGCAAAATCTGAAATTTATGCAGCTTACAACTCTGAGTCAGAAGACGTCCGCTCTGCTGTAGTAGGGGCAATACTCAAGATTGCCGAAGAAGATCCAGAAGACAGAGCTTTCGAATTACTACTCAACTCCCTAGAAGACCCAGCCACTGATGTTCGTAGTGAAGGAGCTGCCGCACTAGGTAATCTGGCCTATAAACCTGCCCTTGATTCCTTAGTAAGTTTATTAAGCAATAAGGAGCCAGAAAGTCGCAAATCTGCCGCTTTGGCTCTTATGAAAATCAAAGAATCAGCTGTACTCCCATCTCTTCAAGAAGCCTTAGAGAAAGAACCAGAAGCCAGTGTTAAACAGGTAATTAATCTAGCAATCAATCAGATACAGCAACAGCAGGAATTAGAAGAGGATTGGAGCATTTAGTCCAACCAGCTAAGCTGGATTTATATGTACTGATTCAGATCTTGCAAATTTTGAAGGGAAGATAAGTAGTAAATTTTGCACTTACAGCAACTCTTCTCTAAGACATTTGCCATAACTCAATAACTTAGCAACAGTATCAGGAACACAGTGATTAGTTCATTTACAGGCTAGAAGATTAGTCAGGGATTTACGTGTAGCGAAACCTGCCCCAAGAGATTCGAAGCCTTATGGATACTGCGCAATTTTCCTAGCAATACTAATAGAAATAGGCACGTAGTCTAATGATTACGTGCTCACAATTTATTCATTATCTTAAGAACTTTAGTCCAGGATTGTTCGAGTTAAATGAAATAGAAATTAAGATTTAATCTTGCTTTACGAATTTTTTCTAACAATTGTTCAACAGTCTGAATCTTCTGAACAATTTGTCCTGCTAAAGGAGAGTCTTTCTTATACTTTTTCTGATGGTTCTGTAGCTTAAGCAAGGTTGACTTAACAGTGTTGAGCTCCTTCTCAATCTTGATAAGCAAAATGATTAGTCGAGCCACTTTTACTGTTCTTTCTTCTGCGACAGTCTCTTGCTTGATTGATTCTAGGTAATCGCTAATGTTTTCCATGAGAT
>CAZSEZ010000158.1:8362-9267 GCA_964606015.1 uncultured bacterium | reverse complement strand
TGAATTCCGCCATCCACGTCATCGAACTGATGCGAGACGGCATACTCAGCATCGACATGGCCGCCGGCGGTGGGGCATCCCCGATCGCCCATCTCTTTAGTAGCTTCCATAATCGCATCGCGACAAGCTTGAGGTAAGGGTTCGGTAACATCACCAATCCCTAACTTAATAATCGGTGCATCGGGGTTAGTTTCCGTAAAAGCTCTGACTCGACGGGCAATTTCAGGGAAGAGATAGCCTGCTTTTAGCTTGAGATAATTATCGTTAATAGTTGCCATATTTTCTTCAATCTAGAAACACTAATTATCGAGTTTACTGGTTGTTGTGAAGTTGTGGACAATTATTTCTTGGTTAGTCCTTGAACTTCACTTAAGTCAAGTTAGTGGTTAACTGTGGTGTGATGCGATAGTCTGCTGGGGTGATGTAGAATCGAAGCTCATTCACTAGAGTAAAGCTAAATCGGTTATTGGCTATGGCTAGAAGAGGTAAGCAGTGGTTTGGGTTTTTATTTGCGATCGCAATATTGATAACTTCTGGCTTGACAAGTTGTAGTGGCTTGATTCAATCCTCGACTCAGACTGATGTTCCTCAAATAGTGGATGCGATCTTGAGCGACCCCAAAACTTTTAATCCTGTACTCTCTGCTGATGCTACTAGTTCCAGAGTTGGCGGAATGATGTTTGATGGTTTGATCTCACAAAATCCGATTACTGGTCAACCAGAGCCAGCTTTAGCAGAGTCTTGGACTGTTTCTGATGATGACCTAGAGATTATTTTTACCCTCCGAGAAGGTCTCAAGTGGTCAGATGGTCAGCCTTTGACTGCTGATGATGTTGTGTTTTCGTTTAATCAGCTTTATCTCAATGATGCGATTCCCTACAATGGTCGAGCTACGCTTAAGATTG
>CAZSEZ010000158.1:0-8349 GCA_964606015.1 uncultured bacterium | reverse complement strand
CTAGTAAAGAATTTCCTACAGTTGCCAAAATAAGCGATCGCGAGGTTAAATTTACCTTACCCGAACCTTTTGCCCCCTTCTTTAGCACTGTCGGCGGTGGTATCTTACCCAAACATATTCTCGAATCAACAGTCACCCAGAAAGATAGTGAAGGCAATCCTTTGTTTCTAACTACTTGGGGAGTTGATACGTCTCCCGATCAGTTTGTGGTTAACAGCGCTTACCAAATGAGCGAGTATGCCAACGCCCAGAGGATTATTTTTGAGGCTAATCCTAATTACTGGAAGCAAGATCCTAGTGGTGAGAAATTACCCAAAATCAAACGGGTAGTTTGGCAAATTGTCGAATCTACTGATACTTCTTTTTTACAGTTTCGTTCTGGCAGTTTGGATTCTTTAGCTGTGAGTCCTGAGTTCTTTTCCTTGCTTAAAAAGGAGGAAAAACGAGGGAACTTTAGTATCTACAATGGTGGCGCAGCCTATGGTAATACCTACATTACTTTTAATCTCAACCGAGGCAAGCGCGATGGTAAGTCTTTAGTAGATCCGATCAAATCGGACTGGTTTAACAACGTTAAGTTCCGTCAGGCAGTGGCATATGCTCTGGATCGCCAACGCATGATCAATAATATTTATCGAGGTTTAGGCGAAGCTCAAAATTCACCTATTTCGATCCAGGCTCCTTTTTACGATGCTTCCTTAGTTGGCTACGATTACAACCTTGAGCAGGCCAAAGAACTTTTACAATCAGCAGGTTTTTCGTATAACAATGACAATCAACTAATAGACAGCAACGGCAATCGGGTGGAGTTTACTCTCAATACCAATGCTGGTAACAAAATTCGTGAAGCTCTGGGTTCTCAAATCAAAGAAGACCTCAAAAAAATCGGCATTCAAGTCAACTTTAAGCCTCTGGCTTTTAACCTACTTTTAGATCGCTTGGATAGTACCTTGCAATGGGACTGTATCTTACTAGGTTTAACTGGCGGTAACGAACCCAACAATGGAGCAAATGTTTGGTACACCGATGGTGACTTGCACATGTTTAACCAAGCTAAACCCGATCTAGAAGGACGAACAATTGCACCTTGGGAAACCGAGATTGAACAACTCTTTATCAAGGCTTCTAGAGAGCTAGATTTTGCTAAACGCAAGGCTATTTATGCTGAGGTACAAGCGATCGTTTCCGAGCAAGCACCTTTTATTTACTTGGTTAATCCTCTCTCTTTGGGGGCAGTTCGCAATCACATCCAGACCATCGAATATTCTCCTCTTGGTGGAGCTTATTGGAATTTAGAAGAGTTATCGATTAGCGATCACTGAGTTGTCTAAGCTTCTAATAATTCTTGTAAATCAAGGTCTTCTGGGCGATCCATGTCTCGGAGGACTGGTAATACTTTGGTGTTTAAATTGAGTTGTTGCGCGATCGCGATAGTTCTAGCAAATACTTCTCCTGTACCCCATTTAATATCGCTAAAAAGTTCTGAAGGGGCAAACTCATCTTGCGATCCTACCTTTAACCCGATCAGATAATAGCCACCGTCGGCTGCTTCACCCAAAACAAAATCATGACTCTCTAGAGAATCAAAAGTTGCTTGTAAAACTTTTTCATCAATCCCAGGGCAGTCGATACCAATGATCACTACTGAGTTTCCAATTTCTTGACCGTTATCAGTAAAAGCGGAACGCATTTTGATGCCTAGATCTCCTGCTGCTTGGGGGGTGTAGCTAACATCTTTTCCTAACCAGGTTGCCATTGTGTCCTCAGTTCCACCCGCAAAATAAACTTTGATGGTTATGTCTGTTAGCTCGCGGAATTTTCTTGCTTGTTTGAGTGTGTGTTCGCTGAGACGTTTTTGGAGCTGAGCTGCGCCCTCTGCGCCCAGAGCAGGAATCATTCTGGTTTTGGTTTTACCTGCTTCGGGATAGCGGGAGAAAATAACTAAAGTTCTTTGTGTCATGGTTTAAGCGATCGCTTTTGTAAAATCGGCAATCGAAAGAAATGGTCGAGATTTTTTATCTACATTAGCGAATCTCGATCAGTGAAATGAATTAATGACTGTTGCTCTGGTTGATACTGAGGATCGGATCTTAATCTAGGAGCTAAATAGTGATAAAGATACCAATTACCAAATACACCCATAAACACCATGAATACCATCCAAATTAAGATTCTGCGATAGTTTTTGAGGTATTTAGGGTCTACTGCTGGATTTTGCTTAAGTTGTCTCAGGGCATAAAACTGAGTAATAAGTAAACCGATACCAATCAAGGCATTGAGCCAAATAAATGGTGAACCCAGTATAAAGAAAAAGCCAATAACATACGCAATAGTGAGTAATACCTGATAAGTATTTTGTTTAGCGTTGACTGACTCAATAGGTTGCCAACTAGCTAATTTGTCTTTGATTTCTAAATAATCAGCCTGGTCTAAAAACTTGGTAATCAGCAGTGATCTTTTGTGATCGGTAGCGAAAATACAAAGACCCTGACTGTTTTCTTTAACTAAAGCGATTTCTTCACGGTGGATCTTAACTTCGGGTACTCTTATTTGTTCGCTGGAAATATACTCCTCCGTTACTCGAATAATAGTTGATTGCCAGATTTCTTGCTGCTGGGCAGCTACTTTGCGACTGATAAAAATAACAATACCTATGAGTACGAGAAAGCTAAAAAGATTACTAAGCAAATTAACTTCACCTGTATTGAGGAATTCCAGCACTTCAAACAAGGCAAAAAAAGCAAAAGTCAACGATGAGAAAAGAATCGTTCTGTTGTTAGTCGCTCGAAGGATCTTGGCAAAACTTTGGTCTGATAGTCTGTATACCTGCATAAGGGAGAAATATATTTCGCTACTTTCCTATGTTTCCCTGATTATGTAGTTTGCCAAACTTAGGAGCAAAACGGTTTATCATAACACTTGTCATAGCAGGTGGTAGTAAATGCAGAAACAAAGAGCCTATGTGGTGCTAATACTTGCCCTCGTCGTAGCAGCGATCGCAATATTAACCACAATCCCCCCAGAACAAGGTTTAGACTTGATCGGTGGATCTCAGTTAACCATTCAGGTTAATCCCACTGAAGAAGTAACCGAAGTCAATCGCGAAGATCTCGATGCAGTTAAAAGAGTCATCGAAAATCGTGTCAATGAATTTGGTGTCTCCGAAACTACTGTTCAAACAGTAGGCGACGATAAAATCTTGGTACAGCTTCCTGGTGAAAGCGATCCCGAAACTGCGGAAAGACGCTTACAAGGTACTGCCGAACTAGAATTCAAGCAGCAGCGCCAAGGTACTGAAGGGGAACTAGCAGCCGAATCTCAAGTAAGGCAGCAGCGCGTTCTTGAATTAGCTCTTTTGCGTCAACAGTCAACTACCCCTGAAAACACAGCGAAGATTGCTGAACTCCAAGAATCGATTCGAGCTTCTAATGAAGCAGTAGGTAATTTATTTGACTCTGTCGGTTTAACTGGTAAAAACCTTGAAGATGCCCGCCCTCAGCCCAACCAAACTGGTAATGCTTGGGAAGTAGCGATTAACTTTGATAGTGAAGGCGGTGAAAAGTTTGCCGAACTAACCAAAAATGTCGCTGGTACAGGTCGTTCTTTAGGGATCTTTCTGGACAATGAATTGATTAGTGCGCCCACAGTGGGGCCACAATTTGCTGACTTAGGGATCACTGGTGGTAGAGCCGTCATTACAGGCAACTACGACCTAGAAGGTGCTAACGATTTAGCAATTCAAATTCGAGGTGGTTCTTTACCTTTCCCTGTTGAAATTGTCGAAAACCGCACAGTAGGGGCAACTCTTGGGCAAGACAGTATCAATCGCAGTAAAATTGCAGGAATCGCTGGTTTGGTACTAGTGTTGATTTTTATGGTAGTTTACTACCGCCTGCCTGGGGTGATTGCTGATATCAGCTTGATTGTTTATTCTCTGCTTACTCTAGCTGCTTACTCCATTGCAGGAGTTACTTTGACTCTGCCAGGGATCGCTGGTTTTATCCTTAGTATCGGGATGGCAGTAGATGCTAATGTCTTGATTTTTGAACGTACTAGAGAAGAATTACGCAACGGCAAAACTCTTTATCGCTCTGTAGAGTCAGGTTTTTTCCGAGCATTTTCCAGTATTCTCGACAGTAATGTAACTACCCTGATTGCTTGTGGTGCTTTGTTCTGGCTTGGTTCTGGTTTAGTAAGAGGTTTCGCTCTGACTCTCGCAATTGGGGTCTTGGTTAGTATGTTTACTGCTGTTACCTGTAGTCGAACTCTCCTACTTTTAACTGTTCTCAGCATCCCCAAAGTAAGACAAAATCCTAGTTTGTTCTGCCCTGATATCCCTGTTAAAGAAGAAGCTTAGGCTCTTGATAGGCAACACTTATATTAGCGACCAAAAACCAACAATTAACCATTTACAATTAACCAATGATTAGTATTGTCAAAAAAAGCGGAATCTGGTGGGGGATTTCAGGATTAGCGATCGCAATTTCGATTGTGGCGATGGTAATCTCTTTTTCTAGCTTGAATGCACCGATTCGTCCTGGATTGGATTTTATTGGTGGTACCAGATTACAAATCGAACGGGACTGTAGTGTTGCAGACAATTGTAATGCTCCAATTGAGAATGCTGATGTCCGCGAGGTTTTAGATAGCGAGGGTTTGAGTAACAGTACTATTCAGTTACTAGGGAATGATAAGCAAATTCTTTCGGTAAGGACTAAAAATCTCAATGTAGATGAAAGAACATCCTTACAACAGGCTCTCGAAGCTAAAATCGGCAAGTTCGATCCTCAAACTACCCAAATCGACACCGTTGGACCAACAATCGGGAAAGAATTATTTGTTTCGGGAATGCTAGCCCTGATTGTTTCTTTCTTTGGGATTATTGTTTACCTGAGCGTACGTTTTAAGTTCGATTTTGCTTTGTTTGCCATTGTCGCTCTCTTTCACGATGTAGTTATTACCGCAGGGGTATTTGCTATCCTGGGTTTAGTTTGGCAGACAGAGGTCAACAGTTTATTTTTAGTGGCATTGCTCACAATTATTGGTTTTTCTGTTAATGACACGGTTGTTATTTATGACCGCATTAGAGAAACTATCGTCAATGAACCAGAAATGGCGGTTAACGAAATTGTTGACAATGCGGTTAATCAGACATTAGGTCGTTCGATTAATACGACGTTAACTACTTTGTTGCCTTTGGTGGGGATCTTTCTCTTTGGTGGTGAAACCCTCAAACTATTTGCCCTAGCTCTGATCATTGGCTTTGCTTTGGGTGCTTATTCGAGCATTTTTATTGCTAGTACTTTGTTGGCTTGGTGGCGCAATAGCAGAGATGATAAAACTCTTGCACCTCCCTCTGCAATTTAGACAAAAACCAATCTCATGAATCAAGCAACTGAGTTTAGAAATGTCAGCGACATCAAGAGCTATCATGCCCATGTTTACTTTGATGAAACGACTCTAGAACAGGCGAAAACTCTTTGCAATCAAGCGGGAGAGTTGTTTGGGATTACAGTGGGTCGGTTTCATTGTAAGCCCGTGGGGCCTCATCCCTGTTGGAGTTGTCAGTTGGCTTTTAATAGCGATCGCTTTGCTGAGCTAGTTGCCTGGTTGAGTCTCAATCGTAATGGTCTAAATATTTTGCTCCATCCTCTCACTGGTGATGACCTCCAAGATCACACTGCTCATGCTGGTTGGTTGGGAATGTCTCAAGCCTTAAATCTAGCTGCCTTTAGTTAACTTCCTTTTGTATGAGTAAAGCGAACGTTGATTTGACCCCAAAAGCTCAAAAATATTACCAGTTAACAATTTATTTACGCTGGCTAATAGTAGTTGTTTTGTGGCTAACATTCGGGGTTTATGGCATTTGGGGCTTACGCCAAGAAATTCAGCTTTGGTTGGCTTATTTTACCTGGTCAGGAGTACGCTATGGCCTAGCTTTTAATTTGGTTCCTACCTTGTGTGTGGGTCTTTGTGCTGGTATGACTCTTTCCGTTTTAGTTTGGCAAAGTAGTCATATTCTTTGGGGATTAAGCGATCGCGAAAAATACGAACTAGAACAAAAAGTAAGCAAAATTTCAGCCAAAGGGTCAGCTCATCCCTTGTGGAAATGGCTCAAGTAATCAGCTAAGTACCTCAATCTTCTAAAGATTTCTCTGTTTCTATTCGTAAGATGGCTCCAATCCCGTCAGTCCGATAGATCCATGCTTGATTACCATCTGTTAGAGAAACACGGTAGCCCGAAACTAAAGCTTGGGTACAAAATTCGCCATCTTTTGCCAAGCCTAGGCAACCATCAGGCCAAGTATTGGCCTCGCTTTTAGTAATTTGCAATTGATCGGCATCTAGAGAGGGATTTTGTGCAATCACATCTTCTTTGACAGCTTGGCCAATCGTTTCAGGAAGAGAAGATTCTGGTTCAACCTGTTCAACAGATTCTAGTTTTTGCGGTCTTTCTGTAGACATGGCAATGGTAGCGGCAAGAGTCTTGGCTTCTAGGGGTTGGCAATAGCAAGCTAGGACGAGTAATGCCATCAACAACCAACCAAGCTGCTCTGTTCTTTTTCTACTCATGTAACAACTTTTCCCAATTAATTTTGGTTGGAATGACTGAGCATTTATCCTTTGTCGTTAATTGCTGCTTTGATTTGGTCTTTAAAGTCTATAGGTGCCAGTTCGTAGGCAGTTTGTAACAAGTCTTTTGCTTCTTCATTCTTCTCTTGTTTCTGCAATACCAGGGCTTTCGCCATTATGGGACGAAAATCAGCTTCGTCAGTTTCTCTAATTTGGTCATAAATTGCGATCGCTTTTTCATACTTTTCAGCCTCAGTGTAAACTTCTCCTAAAAGTAGTTCAATCGAGTTTAGATTATATGGTGACTCATCGTCTTGTTTTCTAACACGGTCTAAAGTGTTTTTAAGTAAAGCGATCGCTTTTTCTGGCAGATCTTGATTGAGAAAGAGATTTACTAAACCACCTAAGGCCATTACGTTATCAGGATTAGTCGTTAGCACTTCACGATAAGCCGCAGCAGCTCCTTCATTATCTTGACGATACTGTTTGGCCTGTCCGAGTAAAACTCCATATTCTGCCTGTTCTGGGTGAATTTGCGCTAGAGTCTCTAGTGGTGCGATCGCGCCTTCTAAGTCTTGTTGCTGTAAACGGATATTAAGTAACTCTCTAAGAGCAGTTTCGTTTTCTGGCTCTCTTAATAAAACTTTTTTATAGCCTTTGGCCTCTGCGGCAAGCTCGCTTTGCTCTTGAGGGGAGAGTTTTGCCACGACACTATCTTCTACAGAATCAGATTTACCCTCAAGGAAAATACTATTAACTAAAGGTAACCCCGAAAAGATTATGAGAGAAAACAGCATTAAGCCTAGTACTATAGACATCCAGGGACTACGTTTATTTTGCATTTTTCTGATTTCTATTCTCCGTGGTTAATAACATAACTCCACCTACAGCCAAAGGGAGCAAATATCTTGTAATAGGATATTCGATCATTCTAGTTTGTGTTTGTATGATTGGGGTATGTCTCTAAGTAGCTCTTAGGGAACTATAAGACCATTATTTAGTCAGCGCGAACAAAGTCTCTTGCGCGCCCTGTTGTGTTTCCGCCTAAATAGATAACATCTACACTATGAATTCGTCCGAAAATCAGTCATCTAAACCAAAGCCAGTAATTTCTGTCAGTCAGGTAGAGCCTTCTGAAGCTATTTCTGAAACTAGCAAAGAACGCTCTGAACCGATTCCACCACCTTCTCATGCCAGACAGTATCGAGCTATTGGCTTAATTCGAGGCAAGTATCAGGTTACAGGGGAGCAAATCACCCAAGGTACCCTGATAACCCCAGATGGAACAGAAATAGAGGCTGTTCTCTTGGGAAGGATAATTAGCCTTGTCAAAAAGCATCTCGATCTCGAAAAAGAGCATCTTTGGGTAGTTTATCCCCGTACCAAGGTTAAAGATGATCTATTGCATGTGCAGATTGTTGGTGTTTGGGAACCAGAAACCCTGGCAAAAGATGAAGAAGAGGAAACAGTTCCTTCAGATGAGATTAAGGAAAACTGTTTTTCGATTAGGGGAGAATTAGTCTTCTTTGATCGTGACCAAGAAGTTTTGGTAGTCAAGATCAAACAATTTCCCCGTAAAGAAGGAGACAAGCCGAAATCATTTAAACTTAAGCTCAAAGGCGTGCTTGACGGCAAACCATTACGTCGTTTTTGGGATTTAGAAGCTAATCTTGATGGGGAAACCCTTGTGATCCCTCCTGGTACCGGCACAGATCTTGGGTTTGTTCAGAAAAAACCTAGATTTAAAAAGAAACCCTTCAGTAAAAAACCTGTTAG
>CAZSEZ010000157.1:0-9364 GCA_964606015.1 uncultured bacterium | reverse complement strand
AATAAGTTATGAGCATAAAAAAAGAGAACCTGAAATGTACAGCTCAAGTTCCCTGGTTTAGTATTTTTTTTTAGTCTAGTTCTTACTCACGGATTAGAACAATTAATCACTTATTTATTAAATTAGTTGTGAGCTATCAACCTAGTTAATCAGGTAAAAAATTAACTATATACTTTTCCGCCACCCCACATGGTGCCACGAATTCCAGGCTGAATCAGAATGTAACCTGCTACAGCTTCAAAATCCTCATCAGTTAGATTACGCATCATAGGAAATAGATCAGAGCGGGTAGTGTTAGGGTGAAACTCATAAATACTGATCTCACCATCATAAGAAGTTGGGTTTTTTAGATATTCGACAATCCCTGCGATGTTATCTTTAGCAGGTTCTGCATTAGCTAGAGCATTCCCAGATAAATTAACATTAGGGTTTGTTTTGGTAGTACCACTTTTATGGCAATAAGTACAGCTATCAACAAAGACACGTTCGCCTCTCTTTACCTGCTGGAGAGTTAGGACAACTTTATCGCCTGCATCGCTGTAGTTTACGGTACGAGCTTCTTCTGTCAGTTCTAAAGCACTAGCACTGCTGATATTAAATTGAAAAATAAACAATAAAGCAGCCGCAGCCGTCAATAATAATCGCTTCAACATTGTTCTCCTCAAGAATTTTGGCTCGCTATTTCGAGCAGAGTGGATATGGGTAGTATCAAACCTTGAACTTCTTTTACTTAGCCCTTTAGCCCTAAAAATTATCATTTAATGGTTCTCTGGCGCAATATGACAGGTCTCTGTTCCTTAGAAGTATTACGACATCGTTACATTAATTAATAGTTAGTGAGTTTTGATTCGTTTCAAGGTTGCTTTAGCTTGAAGATATGTCAGTCTAATTTTTGTATTTTCGGAATTCCAGGAGCAGCTTGCTTCAATAGATCATGAAGATCGACTACTGAACCAATAATGGCGATCGCAGGTGCAGTAAATTCAGTCTGAGCAATTTGCTCTGTGATAGTAGCCAGGGTTCCTTTAAGCTCGGTTTGCTTGGGAGTAGTACCCCAGCGAATCAGGGCAATAGGAGTCTCAGGAGTCAAGCCGCCAGCAATCAGTTGAGGGACAATCTGCGGCAAATTGTAGACACCCATGTAGACAACAATTGTTTCCGATCCCTGAGCAATTGCACTCCAATTTACTTCAGGACGATACTTGCCGACACTTTCGTGACCAGTAACAAAAGTAACAGAAGAGCTGTAACCGCGATGAGTCACAGGAATCCCAGCATAGGCAGGAGCTGCGATCCCAGAAGTAATACCAGGAATAGCTTCTACAGGAACTTGAGCAGCAATCAAATCTCCCATTTCTTCACCACCACGGCCAAAAACAAACGGGTCTCCCCCTTTGAGACGAACAACAATGGCATGTTCTTGAGCTTTATCAATGAGCAGCTGAGTGGTCTCTGCCTGAACCTTGGAATGTCTGCCCCGACGTTTCCCTACATCAATTTGTTCTGCCTGAGGGTTAATACAATTGAGGATTTCAGGACTTACTAAAGCATCATAAATTACTACGTCGGCATGTTCGAGATGTGTCTTACCTTTGACGGTCATTAATCCTGGGTCACCTGGCCCGGCTCCCACAAGATAAACTTTTCCTGGAACTTTGTTGCGTTGATTCATAACTTTATGACGAGTTGGTTACCGTTATGGCAATAATCTGCGATCTCTACAAACTTAAAAATCAGCTAAGAGCTACTGTTTTTTTTAAAGCTATGCGAGCAATGACTCTAGCCAATTCAGGGGTTGCACCAAGTGGTTGAGTAAGAGAAATACTAGTTTGGGGATATCTAAGTTGCAACTGGGTAACGCGAGAAGCGATCGCATCCGTAATTCTACCTAAAAATAGAAAATAAGGCACAATAGTAATACTTTCTTTGTTTTGCATCACCAAGGACTCAACTACTGAGTCAAGATCGGGAGTAGCTTTCCAATAGGCGATCGCAGCTCCTAATTTATCTGCAACAACTTTGGTTTGGACATTACCTGCCTCAAAGCGACTGCCATGAGCAATCAGAATCTTGGCATCACTCTTCGATGAACTGAACCTCTGCTGAACCAACTCAACTAAGTCAAGAGAAGAGCCAAGGTGTTCCAAAAGTTCAACATCAACCCTGACATCACAGGATAAATCTAATCTGGTCTTTGCCCTAGCAATCTCTTGAGGAATATCTTCAGATACGTGAACTCCCTCAGAAAGAAATGCAGGAACAACTTTTACTTGCTGATAGCCAACTGCAATGGCCTCATGACAAAACTGGACAATCCTATCTGCTAGAGGTGTCTGAGCTAACTCCAACACTGCCACCTCAACTAATGAGGCAAGCTCATAACGTAGTAGAGTCCCAAGCTGAGACATTTTTTCAGGATAATGACGACTTCGACTGCCATGAAACACGAGTAAATATGCCGTCTGTTCGCTCACAGTATACTCTGAAGTTAATAAATTTATCTTAAGTATTATAACGACATACGTAGAAAAAAGAATAGAACTTTAACTGAGTTATCTCATTTTTACCCAAGTTTGTAGCATAATTCAGAGATATTATCTGCTCCTTCTTATTACTTACAAAACCTACAGAATAGTGCTTTACGGCGTTTATCTGTGTGCAAGTGGAGTCTTCAAAGACTTGAGGACACTAGCATGGTTTCTCCTTTATACTTGAGGAAGTATATGGAAAAAATACTTTAACTGGAGCAACAAAAGTTTAAACTGTTGTACTCTGTGGCACTAAGTATCTGTAGTTACATTTAAATCTATTGCACATGGCTAAAAAGAGTTTCGACCCCTACCCTTTACCAGAACTAGAAGCAACGGGATATGGATACAATCTACCTAATTCGCAGGCGGGTTTAGATTTAAATTTAGAACAGTACTTAATCAAGCTTAGAAGACGCTGGAAACCCGCTTCAATAGCCTTTTTGGCAACCTTAGGAGCAACGGTTGCCCTAAGCTTAATGTTGACTGAAACTTTTACCGCCACAGGAAAGTTGCTTTTCCGCCAAGATACAGCAGGTGACCTTACAGGAATCGGTGAGAACAATGTTCAAATTGGAGCTTTGCAAATTAATGAGACTCCTTTGAACAACGAGTTAGAGAAAATTCAAGCTACGCCCGTACTTAACCAGACGATCGAAGAGCTAGATTTGAGGAACGAAGATGGAGATCTACTGGCAGCAAAGGATTTTGCTCGAAATTTGAAGGTTGAGATTGTCGGGGGTAGCGACATAATCGAAATCAACTACCAAAGTGAGGATCCAGAGCAAGCTGAAGCGGTAGTTAACTCTTTGATGAGTGTTTATTTGCAGCAACAGATTCGTAGCAGACAGGCTGACCCAGCATCAGCTAAAGAATTTATCAATCGTCAGTTACCAGCTATTGAAAATAAGGTAAGGACAACAGAAGCAGCTTTAGAAAAGTTCCGAACTGAGAACGACATAGTCGATCTGCAAGAGGAGAAAAAGACTATTGTTCAAGAAATTGGTACTGCAAATCGCGACATAGCAACTCTAGGGGCATCTTTTCAAGGAACAAAAGCTCAGACTACGGCCATACAGAGTCAATTAGGCCTCAATCTCCAGCAGGCGATCGCAGTAGACAAGCTTAGTAACACGCCAGTTGTCAGAAGCACTTTAAGCGAATTAGCAGATACAGAATCTTCCTTAGCACAGGCAAGGCAGGTATTTAAGGATAGTCATCCTGAAGTTGTTAGCCTTACGGAAAAGCGCTCCGATCTCCGCCAGAAGTTACAGAAAACCGTTTCAAGTAGTGTCGGCCAAGGAGTTAGAGTATCTGATGGCTTACTCAATAGAGGAGATCTTAATCAGCCCCGGATCCTCGATAACTTTATTGCTCTAAAAATTGAGGAGTTGAGTCTAGGACAACAGCTTAGCAGTGTGTCATCATCGCGAGACAAGCACCTTCAAAGGGCGCAGGAATTGCCCAGACTTGAAAAACAAGAGCAGGAACTATTACGCAGAGCTGAAACAGCAAACACAACCTACCAAAATCTTCTCGATAGCCTTGCAGAAGTTGACCTAGCCGAAAACCAAGAAACAGGTAATATCGAGATCATTGAACCTGCAGTAGTCCCCGAAGAAGGAAGCACTGGTCGCTTACCCATAATTGCATTAGGTTTTGTATCTGGATTGTTGTTAGCCAACATTACTGCTGTTGCCCTAGAATGGCGCGATCGCACAATTAAGACTATTTCAGAAATCAAACAAAAGCTCCCCTACAAGATGTTGGGAGCGATTCCTCAAGTAGACGAGGCACAACAGGGAGTACAGGTACTACACGAGCCTGACTCTTATCTCAGCGAGCTTTACCGCATGCTGCAAGCTAATCTCAAATTTATGGGAAATCAGCAGCGTACCCCCAAAGTTATTTTGGTTACTAGCTCTATCCCAGGAGAAGGAAAATCTACCGTTACAGCCAACTTAGCTGCGGCAATCTCTCAATTAGGTAGCAAGGTATTACTGATTGACGGCGATTTACGTAAGCCAACCCAACAAAATTTATGGCAAATCGGCGATGTAGTTGGCTTACAGGAAGTAGTCAACGAACAGAAACCACTCACAAGTGCGATCTACCAACCCATGCAAAAATTAGATCTCCTACTTTCTGGACAAAGACTAGCAAACCCTCTAGCAGTCTTGGATTCTCCTGAAATGAGTGAATTGATAGCTCAGGGAAGAAAAACTTATGATTTAGTAATTATTGATGCACCACCACTTCCTGTGACGGCAGACGTGCTCACGCTTAGTAAGTTGGTTGATGGGATCTTGTTCGTCACCCGTATGGGAGTCGTAGAAAAGGAAAGTGCAGATCTCGCGCTAGAAACTTTGGAATCTATCAATACTCCAGTAATCGGAATGGTAGTTAATGGCGTGAAAAATAAAGAGTTTGAAAAATACTCTTACTCCAGTCGCTATGGAAAACGTTATTTTCAGGATAAAATTACCAAAGGTAAAAAAAAGAGTAAAACTGCCAAGGATAAAGCTAAATCAGTTGACTCAAACTATGCACAGTCAGCAGAATAGAACAAAGACTCTGGTTCATCCGGCTGAGCCATAACTAAGTAGAGTGAATAGTTAGTTTTAGAAGTGAGTAAGCAGAATCTAGAGGAGTTCAATGTATTTTATGGGACAGGCAAGCAAGCTTTAGAAAATGGCCAGTACAAGGTAAGCATTGAAAATCTAGAATCAGCAAAAGCGTTAGTTGGTTTTGGCACCCAATTGGGGGCAGATGTGCAAATGCTGCTCATCACTGCTTACCAAGCTATTGGCCAACGCCAAGAGGCAATTACTCTCTGCCAGGAATTGACTAATCATCCTAATATGTTGATTAGAGAAAAAGCTAAAAGTGTCCTCTATATAATTAATGCCCCGGAGTTACAACGCCCAGCAGAATGGATGAGTGAAATCCCTGAGCTCAGCGAGCAGGAAACAGCAAAACCCCTATACGTAACTACTAAAAGAAAAAACACACAAAAGAAAAAGCAAGAAGAAATTCCCGAGATTGACTGGTCAAAAGTCAATACAGAAGACAATCAATTTATTTGGTTTGCTCTAGGACTTGCCATTATTACTCTGGGAAGTTTAATTTGGCTAACGTAATACTTACTTGGGTAGCGAATAAATAGAAAGTGGAAACTTTACTTTATGTAGTCAAACGAATTTTACAAGCAGTTTTAACTTTGTTGCTAGCTTCAGTACTTTGTTTTGCGATTGTACAATTTGCACCTGGTGATTATCTCGATACCTTAAGAAGTAACCCTCAAATTTCGCCTGAATTCATTGCCCAGTTAGAGCAACAGTTTGGTCTAGACCAACCACCGATAGTTCAGTATGGGAAATGGTTGTTGAGCGTTATCACCAAGTTAGATTTTGGACGTAGTTTTCTATACCTTCGTCCAGTTACCGATCTATTGGCGGAGAGAATTCCCGCCACATTACTATTGGCAATAGCATCAATTTTCATTACTTGGGCGATCGCGATACCATTGGGCATTATTAGTGCAGTAAAACAAGATAGCACTTTGGACCGCACTCTAAGAGTCCTTAGCTATCTAGGACAAGGTTTTCCCAGTTTTATCACTGCACTACTTTTACTTTTCGTAGCCCAAATTACTTCCCCATTATTTCCCATTGGAGGAATGACCAGTATTAACCATACAGATTTATCACCTTTGGGCAAAGTTCTTGATATAGGCTGGCATATGATCCTACCTACCATTGCTCTAAGTATTACAAGCTTTGCTGGCTTACAACGACTCACTAGAGGTCAACTTTTAGATGTTTTGCGTCAAGACTACATCCAAACAGCAAGAGCTAAAGGCCTTCCAGAAAATCGCGTGATCTATATTCATGCCCTGCGTAATGCGATCAACCCGTTGATTACTTTGATCGGTTTTGAATTTGCTAGTCTTTTAGGTGGTTCTTTTATTGCAGAGTTTTTCTTTAATTGGCCAGGTTTGGGCAGACTAATCTTAGAGGCTGTACGTTCTCAAGACCTATATCTGGTGATGGCAAGTTTAATGATGGGGGCAACGATGTTAATTTTGGGTAATTTAATCGCTGATTTGCTACTCAAAACAATTGACCCCCGAATCAAGCTAGAAGACTTAAAATAGCTTAGAGTACAGCAATTTTTATCGCCTAGTATGACTTCGAGAAACATCACCAAAATTAATTAACCAAGAAGAGAAAAAGAGGGAGCGTTTTCCATGACTACAAAAATTGCAATTATCGGCTGCGGCTTCGTTGCTGATTACTATATGTCGACCTTGCCGAATCATCCAGATTTAGAGTTAATAGGCGCGACAGATATAGATCAGACTAGGGCAGCTGATTTTGGCAAAAATTACTCAGTTCATATTTACAGCTCTGTAGAAGAGCTGTTAGCTGATGACAAAGTCGAAATCGTTCTTAATCTCACTAATCCTCGAAGCCATTTTGCAGTTTCTTGGGAATGCTTACAAGCAAACAAACATGTTTATTCGGAAAAGCCTTTAGCTGTTGAGATCGAACAAGCGGAGAAATTAGTAGCTTTAGCCAAAGAAAAAGAACTTTACATCGCTTCTGCCCCATGTAATGTTTTAGGCGAAACGGCCCAGACTATCTGGAAAGCTCTGAGAGAAAACGTTGTGGGAACCCCCAGAGTTGTTTACGCTGAAATGGATGATGGAATGGTGCACCAAATGCGCTATGACCAATGGCTCAGTATCAATGGAATTCCTTGGCCCTATAAAGATGAATTTGAAGTTGGCTGCACGCTGGAACATGCTGGTTATTACGTCACTTGGTTAACTGCATTTTTTGGCCCAGCAGAATCTTTGAGTTCATTTTCTGATTGCACAATCCCTGACAAGCAAACTGATGTGGTTCTAGAACCTGCAAATACACCAGATTTTTCTGTTGCCTGTATAAAATTTGCCTCAGGAGTAGTTGCCAGATTAACTTGTGGAATTGTTGCTCCCCACGATCATCATCTCAAGATTGTCGGAGACAAAGGAATTCTTACAACAGAAGATTCTTGGGATTATCATTCCCCTGTCTACTTTCAAGACAGAATCACTATTAGACGCAAAACCCTAATTAATCCCATCAAAAGAAAATACCCACTAGTCAGAAAAGCACCATTTCCTGAAAATCTGAAACGCAGAAGACTTATGGATTATGGTCGTGGAGTTGCAGATATGGCAGAAAGTATCAAACTAGGCATTCCTAACCGCTTGTCTGCCGACTATTCACTTCACGTTAACGAAATTGTTTTAGCAATCCAAAACCCTGTGATAGGAGGTTATCCTTACAAACTAAAATCCACTTTTGAGCCTATGCAACCTATGCCTTGGGCTAAGTAAACTGCCTAAAAATGATAGAGTCCATATATTACTCAAAGAACTATATTGTAATTCTCAATCAAGATAACCCACTAGCCAACTACTTTAGAAGCACATTTTGGGTCCTGATCAATCTAATGCCATGAGCCCAATCAAATTAAAAAAACATAGTTTAATCTCTATAACTTTAAAAAATTAGTATGTCTAAAACTATCAAATGGGGAATTTTAGGTACAGGTTACATTGCTAAAGAATTTGCCACAGGTTTGAGTTTTGTTACCGGTGGAGAACTATGGGGAGTCGCTTCGCGATCGCTAGACAAAGCAGAAGCATTCATCAATGAGTTTGGAGGAACCAAATCCTACAATAGCTATGAAGCACTAGTTGCAGATCCTGAAATCGATATAGTCTACATTGCAACACCTCACCATCGTCATAAACAAGACTGCATTTTGTGCTTGGAGGCGAACAAAGCAATTCTCTGCGAGAAACCCTTTGCTATCAATCATGACGAAGCGAAAGAAATAATTGAGCTAGCTCGACAAAAACAATTATTTTGTATGGAAGCAATGTGGATGCGCTTCATCCCCTCCATTACTAAGGTCAAATCAATCATTGATAGTGGGCAAATTGGCGAAGTTACCACCCTTACTGCTGATTTTGGAGTGCCTACTTACTACAATCCTGACAATCGCTTTTTTAATAAAGATTTGGGAGGGGGAGCGTTACTAGACCGAGGAGTTTACACTTTATCCCTAGCAATTATGCTGTTCGGAGAACCGCTCGATTTCTCTACTCAAGCTGGAATCGGGGAAACTGGCGTAGACGAACAATCGGCATTAATATTGCGCTTTGCTGGAGGAAAACTGGCAATCCTTCATTCCAGCTTACGAACTTACACATCTAACGAGGCCACAATTTCTGGGACAAAAGGGAAAATCACCCTCCAACAGCCGTTTTACCGCTCTGATAAGATATCTTTGGTTCAATTCGAGCAACCGTCTGAACCGACATCATACAGTTCAAACTCTGGGTTAAAAACTCTGATCAAGCAAAACCCCACTTTAAAAAACATTTATTACAAACTGGAAGCTTTAAAGTCCGTAGTTAAGAATGACACAATTCTTGAGCCGTATGAGGGCAATGGCTATAACTATGAAGCAGCAGAAGTTGTCCGTTGTTTACAAAAATCTCAGATTGAGAGTAGTGTCATGCCTTGGAACGAGACTCTACTTACGATGAAACTGATGGAGGAAGTTGCAGGAGAGTGGCACAAATAATTTTTCTATTTAGCTTTTTACTTAAAACTAACTAAACAACAATAAATTCAATGTTTCCCTAACTTTACAGGTAGAGTAATCCGAATCTTAAAAATAGTGCATTCTGAAGAGTACTGAACTATCCTGTTAAGCGAATAATCGATCGCAAAGATAGTTAGATCGCTATACATACCAAAAAATTAGGAACATTA
>CAZSEZ010000156.1:0-9436 GCA_964606015.1 uncultured bacterium | reverse complement strand
GCTTCTGCACCCATCTCGTGAACTACTTCACCAGGAGCATGAATAAACTCTTCAAAACCATTTGCCCAGGGGCGACCCACTAAACCTAACAGAGTAGAAGGAACTGCTAGTACTACTAAAGGTAATGCCATGGTCAAAGGAGACTCATGGGGTTCGTGGTCGTGTCCGTGAGAATCACCTTCTTTTGAGTCCATTGCTCCAGGGCCAAATTGCATTCCCACAGCAGTTAGCAGTTGTTGGCGAATGCCTTGATCGTTACCGCGAAACTCACCTTCAAAGGTCATAAAATACATGCGGAACATGTAGAAAGCAGTCAAACCAGCAGTTGCCCAGCCGACACCCCACAAGAAAGGATTAGCCTGGAATGCTTGACCGAGGATTTCATCTTTTGACCAAAAACCAGCAAAAGGTGGGATACCACAAATAGCTAAGTTACCAATTAAAAATGTTCCTGCTGTGATGGGCATATACTTGCGCAAACCACCCATCAGGCGCATATCTTGAGCCAAAACTGCATTATGTCCGACAACTGCTTCCATGCCGTGAATTACCGAACCAGAACACAAGAAAAGCATTGCTTTGAAGTATGCATGGGTCATCAGGTGGAACAACCCAGCAGAATAGGAACCCAAGCCCATTGCCATTACCATGTAGCCCAACTGGGACATGGTGGAATATGCCAGACCTTTCTTGATATCGTTTTGGGTCAGTGCGATCGTTGCACCTATAAAAGCGGTAGCTGCACCCGTATAGGCGATTATCGTCATCGCTGTAGGTACGACTTCAATGATGGGGTAGATTCTAGCAATGAGGTATACACCAGCAGCAACCATTGTCGCAGCATGAATCAGTGCAGAAATAGGTGTAGGCCCTTCCATCGCATCGGGAAGCCAAACGTGTAAAGGAAACTGTGCTGACTTAGCTACAGGTCCTAAGAACACTAACACCGCAAACAAAGTAGCCAAGCCAGCAGATAAAGCTCCAGAAGTAATCAACTCTTCTAAACGTTCGCCAATGATCGCAAAGTCAAAACTTCCAGTTGCCCAGTACAAACCAAGCATCCCTAGTAACAACCCAAAGTCACCAACGCGATTAGTGACAAAGGCTTTTTGGCAGGCATCGGCAGCAGCTCGGCGATCATACCAGAAACCGATGAGGAGATAAGAACACATCCCCACCAGTTCCCAAAAGATGTAGATCTGTACCAAGTTGGGGCTGATTACTAAACCCAACATAGAAGAACTAAAGATACTTAAATAAGCATAAAATCTTACGTAACCTGGATCATGGGCCATGTAGCCATCGGTGTAGATCATGACTAACAGCGCAACGGTGGTCACAATTACCAACATCAGAGAACTAATGTGGTCGATGGTGTAACCCATTTGCAGGTGAAAATCTCCTGCTGCTGCCCATTCAATAGCTTGATTATAAGTTTCGTGCCCTTGGAGCTGACTCCAAAATAGACCGAAAGATAGCACCATTGCAGCACCAATAATCGAGACGATAAAGACAGCAACGATTTGGCGAAGTTTGTTAGTTGCTTTGTTGACAGATATTAGGCCAATTCCTACTAGCATGGCCCCTAGAAGAGGCAGCACGGGAATCAACCAGGCATATTGATATAGCTGTTCCATTCTATGTGTCTGTATAAGATATAGGTATAACGTTATCTTCTAAATCAACGTCAATGACGTTAACTCTTTTTTACTCTATCCATTCTATATAAGTCTTTGTACCTTCTTGATCGTTCTTAGGGTTTACTCTAGGTCTTAATCTCTTTTGTAACTGACTCTAGTAGCCTTAAGTACAGTTATCTACTGCTACAAAATTCAAATTCATCATAGAAAGCTATCTGACTAAACTCGCTCTGAGTCTTTTGGTAGAGAACTCAGGAGATTAATAAACCTAGGCCTAAAGGGATTCAGAGTAACAAGAATACTGGGGAATGTGTAATGTTTTTGGACAAGAGCCAAGTAACAATCAATTGTTGAATGGTCGGATACTTTAACTGAGATTCTTTAAAATCCTCAACGTGCCAACACTTTGCCAAATAGATAAAGTTGTCGGAATTAGCAGATTGGTTTTCCCTTAATTTAGGGAATTATGAGATTGGAATGCTTTTTTCCATGTAACCTCAGCTCATAACAGGCATGAAAGTATCAACTAAACGGCTCCGAGATCTACTTAAGACTTTATCTCAAGTTTCCTCTCAAAAGCTTTGTTGGTCTACGTTGCTTTGTTTTGGTGCGATAAGTTGTTTAAATCTGCCGATAATAGCTCAGGATAGTGGCTGTTTTTTTCTGGATAGTAACGGTGAACCCATGGATTTAGGTCATCTTTGTGGTGCCAGTAATAATGCTAATACCTCTAGTCCTAAAACTAAGCTATCTGGTTCGAGTGAAGACCAAGATCTAATTATCATCCCAATTAAGAGAAGAACTGGGGGACTTCATGGTACGCCAGTGGTCGATGTGACCTTTAATGGGGAGCATACCTTTGAAATGCTTTTTGATACTGGGGCAACTATGACGGTAATTAGTGAAAGTATGGCAGAAACTATTGGTGTCGAAGTCATTGGAGAACTACCATTTCAGACAGCTAGTAGTCAACAGGTTTTTTTCGCGATCGCTACTGTAGATGAGACAAGCGTAAGTAATCTGAATCGAAGTAATTTTAATATTGCGATCGCTCCAAACCTTGGGATGGGTTTGTTGGGACAAGATCTTTATGGAACTTACGATATTACGATCAAGTACGGCACTATCGAGCTCAGAAGAAGATAAATTAAGCCATATGCATCCTTAGAATTTAAACATTCGTGCTGATTGTGACAAAATTCCTGGAAGCTTATTGTAGAGTGGGCTAATAGCTACTTTCAGTCAGCAAATCATGAAATCATTTAGCTCTCAGGTACCTTATGTTACCTATATCCTGATCGCGCTTAACTTAGCATTTTTTGCTGCAGAGGTTCACTCTGGTGGCAGCGAAAGTTTTGTGGCGCTAGATACCCTAGGAGCATTGATTCCCCAAAAGTTTTGGGCCGGACAATGGTGGCGAGTGCTAAATGCTAATTTTCTGCATTTTGGAGTGTTGCACTTGGGAACTAATATGTTCGCTCTTTTTTTTCTCGGTCGCTTAGTCGAGCTTAATCTGGGAACTGGATTTTATGTACTGGTTTACTTATTCAGTGGTATTGGTTCGATGCTGTCTTGTGCTTTGGTATATCAGCAATCTGGGGCGGCACAAATTACTCTTATGGGTGCTTCTGCTGCCATTATGGGACTGATTGGAACTTTATTGGCGATCGCAATTCAAGTGTGGTTCAAACATAGAACTTCCGCCAATGCCAAACGTCTCCGGGCAGTTGTCTTAATAATTGTTCTACAATTTATATTAGACAATTTAATACCTCAAATAAGCTTCTACAGTCATCTATTCGGTCTAATTATTGGGTTTACTCTGAGCGCGACCCTATTACTTTTGAGACAGAATTTTCAATAGTTGCTGATTTTTACGAGAAAACGAAAGTGAACGAAACCTATCAAGACTATATCAACCGCATCGCTAACTTAACCCTACCCACCACTTGTTCTAATCAACTCCAAAATATTCAGTCTTCCCCTAAGTTTACAGCGGGTAAAGCTGTTGATTTTCCTGGATACAGTGTAATAACTCCTACCCAGCAGGATGATTCGACAAACCAAAATTTTTATAATCAAATTGCTTCACTACAACGCAATGTTATCGGACAGTTAGAGCCTGGATTTGTTGTTCCTTTGCCTTCTGAAAGTTACCACTTAACGATTGCTGATTTGATCTGGGATGGAGCTTATCAGCAAGCAGCTATGGACAATCCAAGTTTCGATTCAGGACTGCAATCTCAAATCCATCAAAGTTTTCAGGATTATCAATCTAGCCATACTCATGCACAAATTCAGTGGCAACTACTCGGAATTGCCATTCGTCCTCGGGCGATAATGGCTTGTCTTGTTCCCAAAGATCAAGCAAGTTACCAGGCAATTATTAGTTTGCGTCAAGCTATTTACCAGAATGCTGGTTTAATTGGCCTAGGCATCGAACAACAGTATGATTTTACGGCACACATTACCTTGGGCTACTTCGATCAAATTAAGCCCAATCTCAATCGTGCTGAAATTTGCGTAATTATCTCCCAAATTAGCGATCGTCTACTAGATAACGAGCCTGCTATAATGACGATTGATCGAATCGAACTGCGTAAGTTCGACAATATGTTTAGCTATCATCGTCAAGCAGACTGGCCAGCAATTAGTATTCGCTAGAGAGCTTGAGAACATCAGCAAAGGAGATTTGTGGCGGGTCATAGTAAGTGGGCAAATATCAAACGACAAAAAGCTCGGGTAGATGCCAAAAAAAATCAGACTTTTACTCAACTTTCTCGTGCCATCATTGTGGCTGCCCGTAACGGAATTCCCGACCCTCAAGGAAACTTCCAGCTTCGTACTGCGATTGCTAAGGCTAAAGCAGCAGGAGTGCCTAATGACAACATTACTAAGTCAATTGCTAAGGGAGCAGGTACTTACCAAGAAGCAGGAGCAATCTTAGAGGAAATCCGCTATGAAGGTTATGGAGCTGGAGGAGTAGCAATTTTGATCGAGGCTCTTACCGATAATCGTAATCGTTCTGCTGCGGAAATCCGGGCTGCTTTTAGCAAAAATGGGGGGAACTTAGGAGAAACTGGCTGTGTTAGCTGGATGTTTGAGCAAAAAGGCGTAGTGACTCTCGAAGGAGAAATTAACGAAGACACTCTCCTAGAAGTTGCTCTTGATGCAGGTGCTGAAAGCTATGAAATGATAGTTGATTCAGATTTTACGGGGGCTGAAATAGTCACCGAAACAGCAAACTTAGACCATTTGGCACAAACCCTCCAAGATGCTGGATGGACAATTAGTGAATCCGAATTGCGTTGGCTAGCTAACAATACAATCGAGGTCACTGATGAGTCGCAGTTGCGATCTCTATTAAAAACTATCTCGACTCTCGAAGCTCTTGATGACGTACAGGATGTTACGGCTAATTGCCAATTAATTGATTGAGTTAATGGAAGTAAACCGTTATGAAGTACGATTACTAGGGTAATGATTGGGTTCTGGAGTTATGAAGCGCGATATCTATGATGTAGCAATCATCGGTGGTGGTGTTTGTGGTACAGCATTGCTGTATGCCTTGAGCAACTACTCAAACATCGAGCGAGTAGCCCTAATCGAAAAAAATGCAGACGTTGCTTTAGTTAACTCCCGTAAAACTAATAATAGTCAAACACTTCATTTTGGCGATATTGAAACCAATTACACCTTAGAGAAAGCTCGTAAAGTTAATGGTGCAGCTAGCTTAGTGAAAAATTACTTACTTCAGCACGATTCTAGTCAAGAAATTTATACTAAGTACCACAAGATGGTTCTGGCAGTGGGTACGGAGCAAGTAGCCAAACTTAAAGCTAGATATCAAGAATTTAAAGAGCTATTTCCTCAACTCAGACTGATTGAAAGAGCAGAAATTGCCGAAGTAGAACCCCAAGTTTTAGCTGGCAGAGATGAATCCGAAGAAGTTTTGGCTCTGTATACAACGGAAGGTTATACCGTTAACTTTGCTAAGCTATCTGCCTCTTTTTTGGAACAGGCCACCACAGCTAAGCAAAAGCAAGTGGATACTTTTTTTGAGAGTAAAGTCAGCAAAATTAGTCAGCAAGATGGTTGCTACTCGATTCAAATAGGCGATCGCACTATTCAAGCCAAAGCGGTGGCAGTAGAAGCAGGGGCCCATAGTTTGCTCATGGCAAAATCCCTTGGCTATGGCAAAGATTATGCTCTCTTGAGCGTAGCTGGAAGTTTTTATATTGCGCCCAAACTACTAAAAGGCAAGGTATATACAGTACAACTCAAAAAACTTCCTTTCGCCGCAATTCATGGTGATCCTGAAGTAGATAATGCTGATATTACTCGTTTCGGCCCTACTGCCAAAGTTCTCCCCATGTTGGAGCGAAGAAATTGGGCTACTATCGGCGAATACTTCCAAACTGCTGGTTTGAGTTACAAAGCGATCGCATCCTTCATTAAGATTTTGGCTGATTTAACTATTTTGCGTTACATCCTGCTGAATCTTTTGTATGACATCCCAGTAATTGGTAAGCGTCTTTTTATTCGTCAGGTGAAAAAGATTGTCCCTTCCATAACTCTCAAAGATCTCAACTTTGCTAAAGGTTATGGTGGAGTTCGTCCTCAGATCGTTAATCTCAATACTCGCGCTTTAGAGTTGGGGGAAGCGAAGATTCTCGGTAACAAGATTCTCTTTAACATTACACCTTCTCCTGGAGCATCTACTTGTCTGAAAAATGCCCAGGATGATGCGACAAGATTAATTGAATTTTTGGGGGATGGCTATCAGTTTGATTGCGATCGCTTTGTTGCAGATCTCTCGGGTCAACTAACTACTACGTAGTAAATGAGGCGAACTTATCACTGTTGTTCGCTCCCACTCATCGATTATTGTGATCTAGGCACTAGTTTATTTGGCCAAAACCTCAACTCTTACATTAGCAATCCCGCTTTGAATCATTCCTAACGAACGGGCAGCACCAGCTGAAACATCAATGATTCTACCTTTAATAAAAGGTCCTCGGTCGTTAATACGTAAGACGACAGAGCTGCCATTATCAAGGTTGGTTACTTTTACCTTAGTGCCAAAAGGTAAGCTCCGATGGGCTGCAGTCATGGCGTTGGAATTGTAGATTTCGCCACTAGCAGTAGTACGACCATGAAACTTGCCACCATACCAAGAAGCTTTGCCATTGTAACTTTGGGCTAATTGAATTGCGGGTTGGCGCTCGATGAAGTTAGAAGAATCACTCAGACTTTGCTCTTGTGTTAGGCTTTCCAACATTTTAGTTTCTAATACCGTTGGACTCTCTGTACTAGCGATCGCTGTATTACTGCCTACTAGTCCTAGTACAATGCTTGCTCCAGACAAAAAAATTGTTTTTCTTATCCTGCTATTTAGTTCGCTCACTTCAAATCTCCTCTACAGCACTTTATTTCCATCATGTTTGTCATAGTCAAGCTAGTCAGAAACAAGCTACTAGCAAAAACACGACATTTTGTAACAAATAGTATCACATTAAACTTTGTTAACTAAAACTTAAGAGACGAAAAGATAATGAAGATAGTTGCTGGAAAATAAGTTTCTGGTTAGTTTTTTATGTGGGTATGGTCAAGCCTTTCAGGGTTTTCTGGGAAGCATCTAATCCTTTGCCTTGAACCAAGACACCAAATCCTCCTAATCCCATAGGATCTATTAGTTGATGCAAAGCATCTCGACGCTGCATAATCTGCATCATGTTGAACTTACCACTAGACAGTTCTTGTAAGCGATCGCCTAGACCTAAAGCCATCAAAAATAAACCTTGCTTGAGGAAGCCAACTGTCTCTAGCTCGTGCTGCGCGCCGTAATTTTCTAACGCAGTAAAGTTGACATGAGAGGTAATGTCTTGCTCGCCCAAATTAACGTAGGGATTGTTATGACGGCGATGCTGATAGTAGCATTGCAACGTGCCCTCGTTTCTCCGAGGATAATAATACTTGGTGGCATCGTAGCCATAGTCGATAGTAATGATATAGCCTTGCTGGAGCTTGCTATGAACTGTTGCTAACCAATCTAAAGCGGCTAAATTGACTTCTGTAGTGTAGCTTTCAGGATATTCAGAACTATTTAGGTCTACTTGAATTAGCTCAAAATATTCTGCGATCGCATTTGTTGAAAGTTTGCCAGCTTTTTCTGTTAGTTTTCCGTTGTCTAAACTCAAGTAAAGTTCTTGTAGTTTGTCTTGTTTAATAACACGATGTACGGGAAAAGCATCAAGTAACTCATTAGAAATAAAACACCCAGTGATCGAGTTAGAGTGAATTTGCGACCAATCTTGCCAGGTTATTTTGATGTGATCTTCAGTACCTGTATAATCGGCTAGCCTTTGTTGTTGTCTTGCAATGAGCTTGGGAGATTTCTCAATAATTATGTACTCTGTAGCCTCAATAAAATCTGTTGCCTGAGTCATCAAAAAACCCAAAATATCAAAAGCTAAATCACCATTGCCCGCCCCCATCTCCACTACATGAAATGGTTGAGGGCAGCCTAGCTTGTGCCAGATTTCTACTAACTGAATCCCCAATAACTCACCAAAATCCGCTCCTAAAGACACTGCTGTAAAAAAATCTCCTTCGGAGCCAATTCCTACCTTGCCTGAACTGTAATAACCATAATCCTCGTGATATAAAGCCAACTCCATGTACTCAGCAAAAGTAATCCGCGACTCAGCAGCAGACTGAATTTGTGCGGAAACAATCTTGTATAATGCTGGAGAATTAGCCTCGTTCATGCTTTATTAACCGTGACAGACAGAAATCGCGAACCATTCTCTAGTTTAGTACTGTATCGCTTCCTCAAGTGGTCTTTTATTATCCCTGTTTTGTATAGTTACTTCCGAGGACGAGTCTACGGTGCAGAAAAAATTCCTCAGGATGGCTCCTTTATTCTGGTTTGCAATCATGCTAGTAATCTCGATCCACCATTGATCTCGGTTTCTGCCTGCCGTCCGATTTCTTTTATGGCAAAAGAGGAGTTGTTTCGCGTTCCTGGATTTAAGCAGTTAATTGAAGGTTGCGGTGCTTATCCTGTAAAACGAGATTCTAGCGATCGCACTGCTTTAAAAGCTGCCATGAAGTATCTCAAAGAAGGTTGGGCAGCAGGTATTTTTCTTCAAGGAACCAGAACTGATAATGGCAAAATAACTGACCCAAAACTCGGTGCTGCTTTGATCGCAGCCAAAACTAAGTCTCCACTGATTCCTGTGAGTATCTGGGGAACCGAAAAACTCCAGACTAATGGGGGCATTTTACCAGCGCCAATTACGATTCGCTTTGGTGATACTATTCCCTATCCCCAATCAACCAAAAAAGCTGAGTTACAAGCGGTGACCGAGCACTGTGCAGAAGTCATCAATGGGATGCACGATCTAGGACGCTAACGAAAACAACTTACAATTATCGTCTAACCCCACTGGAAGATCGCTGAACTCCAAGTCAAGCCGGCACCAAAGCCAGAAGCAGCAATTGTATGACCAGGTTTCACCTTGCCAGAGCGTACAGCTGCATCTAAAGCTAGAGGAATCGAGGCAGCAGAAGTGTTACCATAGTCGGCAATATTACTAAGAATTTTTTCTTTGGGTAGCTTAAGCCGTTTAGCTACTGCATCCATAATTCGTTGGTTAGCCTGGTGTAGTAGAAGCCAGTCAATGTCTTCATTACTAAGTCCCGCTGTAAACATTGCTTTTTCTAGAGCTTCGGGAACTTTTGCTACTGCAAAACGATAGACCTCACGCCCATTCATCGTAACTGGTTGATAT
>CAZSEZ010000155.1:0-9445 GCA_964606015.1 uncultured bacterium | reverse complement strand
AGGGACTTCCCAAATCAAAGTCAACCCCTTTTTCTGAAATTTTCCACTTTTTTTCTAGAAATTTCCAAATACTCGTTTATCAAAGACTTTTAGGAATGTTTTTACTAGTTATTGGCTGACAATTGCCGTGAAAAATATTGAAGAAAAATAAGATTTCACAATCGAACAAAGTCTAGCTAAATCAGGTTGACAGCTAATTTATCAGTGCTATAGAGCAGCTATAAGCTCCTACAAATGTGATAACAGCGAAATAACTTCTACAAAGTACCAAAAACAAGAAAAAGCCCTCGAAGAGCTTCTTCAAGGGCACAAGATAAGAAATACAGCTTCTAGGACAAGTAGAACAACACTCTTCGTTGATCAATACTTACCAACTAGATCACCATGCTGTTTGTTTTGAAAGTTCACGATACAACTATGCTAACGTTGCCATCTTGACATCATTATTCGCTAGAACATCTTGCAACTCATCTGCATCAACAGTTTCTTTTTCAATCAACATGTCAGCAAGCTTATCTAAAACCGAACGATTTTCAGTCAGAACTTCTTTAGCTCTACGATAAGCCTGATCGACTAGATTCTTAACCTCTTCATCAATCGCAGATGCGGTTTCATCCGAAAAGTCACGATCACTGGCGATATCACGACCCAAGAAAACATTACCGTTTTGACGACCTAGAGCAACAGGACCTAAGCGATCACTCATGCCAAAACGAGTAATCATTTGACGAGCAACTCTAGTCACCTGCTGTAAGTCGTTAGATGCACCAGTAGTTACTTCTTCGTTACCATAAACAATTTCCTCAGCAATCCGACCACCTAAGGCTACTGCCATTTGGTTTTGGAGATAAGAGCGGGAATATAAACCAGATTCCATACGGTCTTCACTGGGAGTAAACCAAGTCAAACCACCAGCACGTCCGCGAGGAATGATGCTGATTTTCTGAACAGGATCGTAGTCAGGCATCAAAGCACCAACCAGAGCGTGTCCTGCTTCGTGATAGGCCACTAGTTCCTTACGTTTTTCGCTCATAACGCGATTTTTCTTCTCAGGACCAGCCAAAACACGATCAATAGCGTCGTTGACTTCGTCCATAGATATTTCTGTAAGATTGCGACGTGCTGCCAAAATAGCTGCTTCATTGAGCAAGTTTGCTAGATCAGCACCAGTGAAACCTGGGGTACGACGGGCAATCTTATCTAAAGCAACATCCTTGGAAAGAGTTTTGCCACGAGCATGTACATTGAGGATTTCGGTACGTCCACTATAGTCAGGACGGTCTACCACTACCTGACGGTCAAAACGGCCAGGACGCATTAGTGCAGCATCTAAAACATCGGGACGGTTAGTTGCAGCAACAATGATGATGCCAGTATTACCTTCAAAACCATCCATTTCAGTAAGTAGTTGGTTGAGAGTTTGTTCACGCTCATCATTACCGCCACCAAGTCCGGCACCACGTTGACGACCTACAGCATCAATCTCATCGATAAACACGATACAAGGAGCATTGGCTTTTGCTTGCTCAAAAAGATCGCGAACACGGGATGCACCTACACCAACAAACATTTCCACAAACTCAGAACCGGAAATACTAAAGAAAGGTACACCAGCTTCCCCAGCAACTGCTTTAGCTAATAAAGTTTTGCCTGTTCCTGGAGGACCAACTAAGAGTACACCTTTAGGAATTTTCGCACCGATCGCAGTAAAGCGGTCTGCATTTTTAAGGAAGTCTACAACCTCGGTAAGTTCCAGCTTGGCCTGTTCGATACCTGCAACATCACCAAATGTTACCTGGGTTTTGGGTTCCATCTGAACTCTAGCTTTAGATTTACCAAAGTTCATGGCTTGAGAACCAGGACCACTTTGTGCTCTGCGTAGTAAGAAAAATAGACCCACCAGTAAAAGCACAGGGAAGAACAAGCTGCTTAAGGCTCTAAACCAAACTCCCTCATCTCCCTGGGGCAATACAGAGATGTCCACCTGATTTTCCATCAAGATATCGATTAGCTGAGGATCATTAGGCAAATTCACAAGAATAGGATTACCTTCCTGGTCAGTAACTACTGCCTTGGTACGATCAGCACTAATCTTGACTGTCTCTACCTGATCACCTTCAACTTGGTCGATGAAAGTACTGTAGGCCCAAGTTTGTTTTGCTTGAGGTTGTTGGTCTAAAAACGCAGTCCCTAAAGCGATGACTACGATAGTTAGTAGGACATAAAGCCCAGCATTGCGCCACTTTTTATTATTGCTTTTGCTCACACTTATAGCCTCCCTTTGGCTTGATGATGAGAAATCTTTGTACTGATTACTATTCTGACATTTTTATGTTGTTAACTTATGTTAACGTTTCTCAGGAACTCTTGTACAGTGACTTCTGTAAAGTAACGAGGACTTTTAGTTCGGATTTCCCTACAAGATCTTGCGTCCCACCAGATTTTCTCTCACTTCTAACATTGCCGAGTAAGTAGGCACAATGTGAAGGGTTTCACTGGGGTTTGTCCTTTCTAGAGCAGTAGAAATTGCTTTAGTCAGGTTTTCTTCAACAATCAAACTTAGGTGGGAACTTTCAAAAGAAGACTCGCTGTACTTGAGGCGTAGCGCCATGTCGTATGTACGATCGCCACTAATCACAAGAGTACCCCCACGATTGGTTAACACTTCTGTGTCAACATCCCAAATCCAAGAAACATCGGTTCCATCAGGAATACGGTCATTCAACACTAGTAGAGTCACAGGGTTAGCAACATCCTGTTGAATATCGGTGACAGCACGAATAGTTTCATTCATACCGACGGGGTTTTTCGAAAGCAAGATTCGCACCTGTTTGTCGTCGAGAGTTATTTCCTCTGCTCGACCAAATGCAGCTTTAAAATTAGCAATTGTCTTTGCGATCGCACTTTTATCGATACCAATAGTTTCCGCTAAAAGTCCAGCAGCAACGGTGTTGTACTTGTTATAGACCCCAATTAGAATCTGTTGCCATTCTTGAGAGTCAATCGTGGTTTCTGGCTTAGCAAAACCACAACTAGGACAAACATAATCTCCTAAGTGAGAAAGATACACACCCTGATAGTCCAGTAAATGACCACAACTAGGACAGTATATGGAGTCAACCGCATGAGGGATTTCATCTAAATACAGCTGAGGTTCACTAAGCCCAAAATAAACTACTTTCTGTTCAAGCTGACTTCCCATGTGAGCTAAGGTCGGATCATCAGCATTCAAAACAATAGTAGTGTCAAAATCTTTAGTCTGAGAACTTGATTGAGCGATCGCTTTCTGCCATCTACGAGCAATTGTATCTACCTCCCCATAACGGTCTAATTGATCGCGAAATAAATTTAAACCAAGAATGTAACGAGGCTGACAATCTTTAAGGAGCAGAGGCAGAATATTTTCATCCACCTCTAAAATTGCATAATCTGTTGCCAACTTACCTGTGATTTCTGTATCTACTAACAGAGCTGTAATTAAACCATTGATCAAGTTAGCTCCACTAGAATTATGGGTGACTTTATAGCCTTGCTCTTCGAGGATTTGCCTGAGCAGCAAAGAAGTCGTGGTTTTTCCATTAGTTCCGACAACTAAAATAACGCCATGCTTAACTTGCTCGAATAGTAGAGACAATAGACGAGGATGAAGACGACGTGATATTTCTCCGGGCAAAACAGAAGCAGAACCTAGTTTGAGAGCTTTTACCAATTGGGTAACTGTTTTTGCCGTACCCACAGCTAAACCAAGACGAATCCGATCTACTATCTGCATCTTGAGATTTGCTCCCCTCATAGCTTAGAACAGCTAGAGTTTATCATCAGATTTTCTTTTCGGTAGCTATGACAAGCTCAAAACTAATAGTCATTCCATAAAGATAAAATTATTGATTATCAAATATTCATTGATAATAGTATATAGTAGGTATACTAACTCCATGATGAACACTCATTTGCTGACTATTCATTCCGGTTTCTGAATCTGGGACAAGTCACTAGTTAATGAAAGGAGATCCAGTGATTGCCTGTTGACACATAAGAATTAAGGAGATATCGAGATTGTTTCCAGCGACTTTACATCAGCTAAGAGTTTTTGAGACGGTTGCTCGCCACGGTAGTTTTACCAGAGCAGCAGAGGAACTATTCATCACTCAACCTACAGTATCTAGTCAAGTCAAGCAATTAACCAAAGCAGTCGGTTTACCTTTATTCGAACAAATAGGCAAAAGTCTTTATCTAACAGAAGCAGGAGAAGAGCTACTCAAAACATGTCAGGATATTTTTGAGAGACTGGGCAACTTTGAGATGAAAGTAGCCGACCTCAAAGGAACCAAGCAAGGTCAACTAAGAATAGCTGTTATTACTACAGCCAAATATATTATTCCCCGCCTACTAGGTTCCTTCTGCCAGAACTATCCAGGAATCGATATTGCTCTCAAAGTAACTAACCATAAAGAGATTCAGCAGAGAATGCTCAACAACGAGGACGATCTTTATGTTGTTAGTGATCCTCCAGTTGATGTTGATTTGCTCAACAAACCATTTCTAGATAACCCTCTCGTGGTAATTGCGAATAAAGATCATCCCCTAGCAAACCAGAAAAACATTGATATTTCTTGCTTAAATAATGAGCCTTTTATTATGAGGGAGAAGGGTTCTGGAACTAGAGATGCGGTTCTGGACCTATTTGATAAACACGATGTGTCAGTAAAGGTCAGACTAGAATTAGGGAGCAACGAGGCGATCAAACAAGCGATCGCAGGTGGTTTAGGAATTTCTGCCTTATCAGAACATTGTCTAGTTTCTCATGGAGACAGCGGTGAGTTA
The DNA here is from genome assembly GCA_964606015.1 of uncultured bacterium. Taxonomy (GTDB): domain Bacteria; phylum Cyanobacteriota; class Cyanobacteriia; order Cyanobacteriales; family Xenococcaceae; genus Hyella. The sequence goes on along the minus strand of CAZSEZ010000155.1, from coordinate 4,621 downwards.
AAAATTTTAGATGTCCAGCATTTTCCTATCAAGCGACGCTGGTACGTTTCTTATCTAGCAGGAAAAAAACTCTCTGTAATAGCCGAGACTTTTCTCAATTATTTACTAGAAGAGAGTGAAAAGATCAATGTTAATAAACATCTTTTAGTTAGCAGCCGATAAATGAGTTTAGTCACGCAGTATTTGGATCAAAGAGCGGACAATGCCCTTGAAAGGTTACAGAAAGCCGATTCTTTTTGGTCTGAGTTGCGTAATGGCAAAGTATCAGCTCAACAGGTTGTTACTCAAAGTGATCATGTTATTGAAGATATAAACACTGATGTAATCATTTGTGGGGGAACTTTAGGTATTTTACTTGGAGCAGCACTCCAACAACGAGGCATCCAAGTAACTCTAATAGAAAGGGGAAAGCTTAAAGGTAGAACTCAAGAGTGGAATATTTCCCGTCAAGAACTCGCAATTTTTCAAGAAATCAATTTACTTGATGCAAAGGAATTAGAATTAGCGATCTCATCTGAATACAATCCTGGTCGAATTGGCTTCACAGGAGGAAAAGATATTTGGGTTAAAGATGTTCTAAATATCGGTGTGGATCCAATTTATTTGTTAGCCACCCTTAAAGAAAAGTTCTTAGCAGCAGGTGGTCAACTTTTAGAATATACAGCATTTCAAACCGCAGAAATTACCGCTAATGGAGTAGTTGTCAGGTGCGATCAAAAAAGTTTTCATGCTCGTCTTTTAATCGATGCAATGGGTCACTTTTCCCCGATTGTGCGTCAAATTAGGGGCAGCAAAAAGCCAGATAGTATTTGTGTGGTTGTTGGTAGCTGTGCAGAAGGATATCAGGAAAATAAAACAGGAGACTTGATATATTCCTTCACCCCAATCATCAACCAATGTCAATATTTCTGGGAAGCTTTCCCCGCTAAAGATGGCAGAACAACTTATATGTTTAGCTATCTCGATGCTGAGGCAAATAGACCAAGCCTAGAATACTTCATGGAAGAATACTTAAGGCTGTTACCTCAGTATCAGAATGTTGGTTTGAAAGAACTCGATTTTAAACGGTTTTTATTTGGCTTTTTTCCTGCTTATCGTCAAAGTCCTTTAAAGATTCCTTTTGATCGACTCTTGGCAGTAGGAGATAGTAATGGCGGACAATCACCCGTCAGTTTTGGGGGGTTCGGCTCGATGGTACGCCACCTCAATCGCTTAACCATCGCAATCGCTGATGCCATTGCTACTGATAGTTTGACCAAAACAGACTTAGCATTGATTCAGACTTCTCAGCCCAATATCGCAGTTACTTGGCTTTTCCAAAAGACGATGAGCGTAAGCATCAACCAGAAAACCAATCCCGATCAGATCAACAACTTGATGAATGGTGTATTTTCAGTCATGGAAAGATTGGGAAATGATGTTATGCAACCATTTCTCCAAGACGTAATTCAATTCATTCCTTTAGCTAAAACGTTACCTCTAGTTAACCCCAAATTAGTCTTGCCAATTCTGCCCCAAGTAGGTCTAACACCACTATTAGATTGGGGTTGGCAGTATTTTAATTTGGCACTCTACAGTATTTTTTATCCCTTGGGTAAACTGAGTAAACCAGTATTGAAACAGTTATCGCCGAAACAAAGATATTATTGTGATCGCTATTTAGATAGTTGGCAGTATGGTTCAGGCTTTGACTATCATCAAAATAAATAGCGACTTTTAGAATCCCTTGTAGCAACGTTTAAATTGCCCCAAGATTCTCGTTAACAGCGAATATGTGCAAGCAGCAGCGACTAAGATACCTATCTGCTAAATACTAGATTACGCTCATGAGATACATCAAAAATCACAGAAGCTCTACAGTATTCTTCAAGATAAACCTAGCGGTAACTATACATATTTAGAATAGTTAGAACCCTACTTTTTTAACTAGCAACGGTACATTGCTATTGACTAAGTTACGCCAAGGAACTAGGACTATCTGATAGTTTCATGGGTCGCCTGGGACTCGAACCCAGGACAAGCCGGTTAAAAGCCGGATACTCTACCAACTGAGTTAGCGACCCGGAACAAATTTGTTTTTGTCCAACAGTTAAATACAGTAACAGAACTTTTTACCAAATACAAGCAAAAAATTTAAATTGACTCGCAAATCATCTCAAACTCGGCTTTGCAGGTCTCATCGGGAGCCAAAATTGTAATTTGCTCTCCAGTATTAATCCCATTACGAGGAGCACTCCAAGGCTCAACACAGACAAAATTTTGATCTCTGAGAGTCCAAAAAACCAGTGTAGAGAATAGATCGCTATAGCGCAGAGTAATTTTTCTACCTAAGTCGCGATCGCTAAAAGAAGTTACATTGGCCGAAATAGCAGTAAAGGCAGCGTCAATCTCAGCTTTCTGATAGTCAAAATTACCAGCAAAAGTTTTGATCGTTTGATCTACATTGCTTGCGTATTCGGTTCCGGGAATCTCCACATCAAGTTTTTGTTTGTCCCCCACTAGAAAGTAAGGATGAAAGCCCGCTGAAAAAGGCATTTCCGATGCAGATTTATTAGTATAAGTTTGCCAAATCTTAAGTTTATTCCCCTGTAATTCGTAGGTGTAGCTTACAAAGAAGTCAAAAGGATAGAGCTTGAGAGTATCTTCACTACTATTGATTTCTAAAGTAATCGAAGCACAGTTATTGGTGCTAGTCTCCTTAACTTCCCAGGGCACCCGTCGACCAAAACCATGTTGAACCAGAGTGTAGGACTGGTCTTGGTAATTGAAGGTGTCATCAGGTAGATTGCCACAGATAGGGAATAGAACTGGGACGCCACCTCTAACAGTTTTACTAGGATCAGCATATCTAGCTTCATCCATAAATAGAATTTCCTGGCCATCAATTCGCCAGCGAGTGATAATGCCACCTCGTTCGGGAACTACTTCAACTTGAGCTTTAGATTTTTCGTCAGTCAGGATATAGGTAGGGTATTGCTTCTGTTCTTGAGTAACCGCAAACATAACTTTACTGTTTGAATAATGATCGATTTCACTTTAGACTGACCTACTACTGCGGTAGCTGTTTCTAAGCTATTTTTTTTAACTTTGCTCTGTGGCTCCTAACTTTCTGCTGAAGGCCTGGTATTAGCCAATTATAGTACTGAGGATACACTGGCAAACGCTTTACGAGTTCCCAGCCTGCTGGCTCCAGAATAGCTCTCAGATAGTCAGAATTTAAATGAGGATAATCGGGATTAACCTCATCTCTAGGACTAATCCCTCCAAGATCACTGGCTCCTGCTTCTAAGCAAGCCAGTAAAAGCTTTGGTTCACTTAACAGATTCGGAGGAATTTGAATCACAGTAGTCTCAGGTAAAATCTCTCTAGCTTGCAATATGAGAGAAATTAAATAATCTAGAGGAAAATTCTCATTTTTATAACTTTGGCGATCGCCTTGGCTATGAGGTTGCAAAATTACTTCTTGAATATGACCAAATTGATTTTGAATATCTGCGATCGCTTTTAGACTATCGATTCTATCTTGTTCGTTTTCTCCAATACCCAGTAATAACCCTGTTGTAAAAGGAATTTTTAGCTCTCCAGCCCAGACTAGTTGCTGGTGACGAACTTCAGGCTGTTTGCTAGGTGCGTGTTTATGAACAGTCTTTAACAATTCAGGTGTCAGTTGTTCCAGCATCAAGCCCATGGAAACATTGACCTCTTTTAGATGCCGCATCTCATCTCTACTCAGAGGACCAGCATTAGTGTGAGGTAAAAAGCCCAAATCTAAAGCAAGCTGACAGATATTCCAAATACGATCAAACCATTGCTTTCTCCTAGAAGAATCAGGATGAACCTCTCCACTAAGAATTAGGATTTCGCTAATTTCTGTACCTTGTAATTTTTTTAGTATTTGCTCTGCTTGTTCTAGACTCAGCCAAGTATCCTGTCCAACATCAACTCGAAAATTGCAATAACTACAGCGGTTAAAGCACTCATAGGTAGGAACTATCGTGTAAGCAGGGCTGTAGGTAACTTGGTTTGGCATCGTGACTATTAGTAAAGCTTATTCTTGATATAAGTAGATATTTTGTTAGGAATGGTTTACAAAACTCTAAAAATTCTCTAATATAAAGTTAGTCAATGCGACAGCACCTTGACAATTTAATATTCATAGGAATCATAACCAAATGACTACTACTCTACAGCAGCGCGGAAGCGCAAGCTCTTGGGAGAAGTTCTGTCAGTGGATTACAAGCACTAACAACCGCCTATACGTAGGTTGGTTTGGTGTTCTAATGATCCCCTGCCTACTAGCAGCTACTACTTGCTTCTTAATCGCATTCGTAGCAGCACCTCCCGTAGACATCGACGGAATCCGTGAGCCCGTAGCAGGTTCACTACTTTATGGAAACAACATCATCTCTGGTGCAGTTGTTCCTTCCTCCAACGCAATTGGTCTTCACTTCTACCCCATCTGGGAAGCAGCTTCCCTAGATGAGTGGTTGTACAACGGTGGCCCTTACCAGCTAGTAATTTTCCACTTCTTGATCGGTGTATTCTCTTACATGGGTCGTCAGTGGGAACTTTCTTTCCGCCTAGGTATGCGTCCTTGGATCTGTGTTGCATACTCTGCACC
>CAZSEZ010000154.1:0-9525 GCA_964606015.1 uncultured bacterium | reverse complement strand
ACAATATTATGGGCAAGACTAAATCAAAGCTTTAAAAGAGCGTCGTTTTCGGATGAAGATTCAATAAAGTTGGTTTTTCGATCAGGTGTTTTCACTGTTATTTAACTAGAATTAGCCCAAGAAGCAATCTCACTTATATAAAAGATTTAGTATTAAAAAGATTATGAATTTGCTAGTTAGTAGACGCTCTCGCTCGAATCGTTCTGTTAATAATCTACGCCTTAAATCACTGGGAGTTGATAAAGCCAGTTCTGTTATCGGTGCTGAAGGAACTATCCATCGTTCTGCAAAGTGCAAAGTAAAACGAGCAATCGACATTGTAGGTGCCTTAGTAGGGTTAGCAATTACGGGTGTTTTGGCTATTCCTATCGCTTTAGCGATGCAGTTGGACGATCCTGGCCCCATACTCTACAGTCAAAATCGTTGTGGACTTAATGGAAAGCAATTTCGTATTTGGAAGTTTCGTTCCATGATTGTAGATGCTGAGAAGAGAAAACATTTAGTCGAAAACAAAGCAGCAGGTCATATTTTTAAAAACGAAGACGATCCTCGAATCACTAAAGTTGGTAAATTTCTTCGCAAAACTAGCTTAGATGAATTCCCTCAATTTTGGAACGTACTCATGGGGGATATGAGTCTTGTAGGAACTCGTCCTCCTACTCTTGATGAAGTTGCCCAATATGAGCCTCACCACTGGCAACGTCTTCGAGTTAAGCCTGGCATTACCGGTTTGTGGCAGGTTAATGGTCGTTCTAACGTTCTCGACTTCGAAGAAATTGTACGGATGGATTTGGACTATCAACGTAAATGGACGCGTCTTTATGACATCAGCTTAATTATTCAGACTGTAGTGGTAGTACTGGCTCGCAAAGGAGCTTACTAGCATTGAGCATTTATCGTTGAGCATCTATTATTGTTTGTTGTTCAGCGGTCAATGTTTAGATGAATCTCCCCACTTGGATTACGGTTTCTCGCTTATTGGGTTTGCCTTTTATCTTGTATCTTTTGGCTTCCCCTACTGATGGTCATCGCTGGTTAGCGATGGCTTTTTTCGTGCTAGCGGCTGGGACAGACTGGTTAGATGGCTATTTGGCTCGTAGGCTGAATTTAGTAACAGAGCTAGGAAAATTTCTCGATCCTTTGGTTGACAAACTTTTAGTAATTGGGACAATGCTAGCTTTGATTGAGCTGCAATTAATTCCTGCTTGGGGAGTTTGTCTGATTTTGGCCAGAGAACTTGCGATCGCAGGATGGCGTATTAACCCCGCTTTAACTGGTAGTAGTCGCATTAGCGGGGCAAATATTTGGGGGAAGCTCAAAACCGTGATTCAGATTATTGCGATCGCTGTATTGATTGCCCCTTTAGGTACGGTTTGGCAAACTACCGGTGTAGTTCTGTTTTGGCTTTCGGTGGTAATTACCCTGATTTCGGGTTGGGTTTACATTGCGCCTAGTATCTTGTCATCAAGGGAGAAATCAATCTCAGAGGAGTCTCTACCAGATGCTAAATAATCATTTTGGAATGAGTCTGTTAAACCAGCTACTAGATCGTATTTAGGCTGCCAATTGAGTTCTTGTTGCGCTTTAGTTACTTCAGCAAAGAAGTGTTGTCCTCTCATGGGGAAAGCTTTGCGCTTGCCAAAATCAAATTTACTGGGATCGTAGTGAACCAATTTAACTGATTCTGAAGATTTTCCTGCTGCTTCGGCACAGGCCAGAGCTAAACCGTCAAAAGTTATATAGCGATCGCCAGAAATGTTATAGATTTGTCCGATAGCGCGATCATTACCAATTACGGCTGCCATAGCATCAGCTAGATCCTGGATATGTCCAAATTGAGTGATATGTAAGCCGTTTCCAGGAATGGGAATAGGACGGTTGCGAGTTAGGCGATCAAAGAACCAAGCTTCAAGATCGTTGTAGTTTTGAGGTCCATAGATATATGTTGGACGGATTGAAGTCCAGGGAATTCCTGATTCTGCTAGATAAGCTTCGGTGTGATGCTTCCCTTTGTGGCGGCTATTGGGATCGACGGCATCCCCTTCGCGGTGGGGCATTTGGCTAGATTTGAGATAAACCCCCGCAGAGCTGACATAGACAAAGTGCTTTAGCTTGTCGCCTATAGTTTCCACCAAAGGTTGGGTATGGCTGAGTTCTCGGCCATTATTGTCAAAAACGACATCAAAGCTTTCTCCAGCTAGTTTCTCTTTAATTTGGGCTGGGTCTTTGCGATCGCCTTGAATCTGTGTGATTCCCTCTACAGGGGCGAGGTTATTGCCGCGGTTAAACAATACTACTTCGTGACCGGCAGCAACTAGAGTTTTGGTGAGATAAACGCCAATAAAACGGGTTCCACCCATGATTAAAATACGCATTGCGTCTACTCCTGGATTAAATCTAAAAATTAGTCTCTAAATCAATTTCTTATTCTAGGGGGAATCTGTTGCTGAATATTACTGATCTTGTATTTGCTCGTCTGCTTTAGTAGGGATCTTCTGTATCATTGAGATATCTCTTTTAAAACTTTTTTTCTCAAGCTGCTTTAAACTAAATGCTTTTTCGCTTAAAAATTGCTAATTTTGCTCTAGTTGATTCATTGCAGCTAGATTTTGACCAAGGATTAAACGTTTTAACAGGGGAAACAGGAGCAGGTAAGTCAATTATTCTTGATGCAATTGACCTTGTTCTTGGTGGGAAGGCCAATGCAAGGATGATTCGCCAAGGAAGTGATCGCGCCACGATTGAGGCTTATTTTCGCCTTGATCACGAAATTAACCACAAAGTTTCAGGCTGGCTCCAAGAACAGTCTATTAAACAGAATTCTGAAAACTTGGTGCTGAGCAGGGAATTAAGCCTGGGTAAAAGTAACCGAGTGCGATCGCGCTGTACGATCAATGGTAATTCTGCTAACAAGCAGCAGTTGGAACAGCTTCGCTGGCAACTTTTGGAAATAACTGCCCAAGGCCAAACTAGCGAACTATTAGTACCCGAAAAACAGCGTAGCTTCCTTGATGCTTATGGTGGGGAGCTAATTGCCAAGAAAAAATCCCAGGTTGCTAAAGCATATACTCAGTGTCAATCTGCCCAGCAAAAGCTATTGGCCAGGCGTCAAGCTCAGGAAGAGACCAAGCAAAAACAGGAACTTTTGGAATTTCAGCTGAGGGAATTGAGCGAAGCCGAATTAACTAATCCTGAAGAATTAATCCAGTTGGAGCAAGAACGAGATCGCCTGTCCCATGTGGTGGAACTCCAACAACTCAGTTATCAGGTCTATCAACTGCTTTACCAGAGTGATCATGATGAGGCGACAGCTAATGATCTTTTAGGGGATGCCGAGCGTAATCTCGAAGAAATGACCAAATATGATCGCGAAATCCAGCCATTGTTGGAAATGGTGCAATCTGCGATCGCTCAAGTGGTTGAAGCAGGTCAGCAAATCAATAGTTACGGTGACGCTCTAGAAGCTGATCCCGAAACATTAGCAGAAATCGAAGCTAGGATTCAGGCTTTAAAAAGTATTTGTCGCAAATATAACGGCGATCTCGCTGAGGTGATTGCTTTTTACCATCAAGTCAAACAAGACCTTGCTGAGCTTACTGATGGCGGGCAGTCTTTAGATAAGCTTCAGGCAGATTACGAAGCAGCTCAAGCCAAGCTGGTTAAAGTCTGTGCAGAATTAACTCGGCTGCGTTCTACTGCGGTTGGCATGCTCGAACAACAGCTAGTTAAGCAGCTCCAGCCTCTGGCTATGGATAAAGTTATTTTTGAGTGTCAGCTCCAGTCGATTGAACCTACTGCCCAAGGAGCGGACAAAGTAGTGTTTTACTTTAGTCCCAATCCTGGTGAGGCAGTTCAACCATTAGCTGATACTGCATCAGGTGGGGAAATGAGTAGATTTCTTTTGGCGCTTAAAGCCTGTTTTTCTGCCACAACCCAAGTCACTAATACTTTGGTTTTTGATGAAATTGACGCAGGAGTTTCTGGAAAAGTGGCTCAAGCGATCGCTGAGAAGCTTCACCAACTCAGCCAACAGAATCAGATCCTCTGTGTTACTCATCAGCCTCTAATCGCAGCTATGGCTGATGCTCACTATAAAGTAGAAAAAACCATTGTTAAAACTGAAATTACAGCTAAGGGCAAGCAAAAAGGCGAACAAGATATTCGTACTGTAGTGAGAGTCCAAGATATTAGTGAACGTGACCTGCGAATTCAAGAATTAGCTCAAATTACGGGGGGACATTCTGCTGATCAAGCATTAGAATTTGCTCAATCCCTGTTGGTTAAAGCAGCGGACTACCGTAAACAGCAACAGTAAGTTAGTCCAAAATATGTTTAAGAAAATTGCCTCTGATGCACTTGGTTTAAGTGATATCGGTATTATTGTCAGCCCTGAAGATTATGACAAAGTGGAAGCGGATGACTTCACCATGGATGATGAACAAATCTTTTTTCTAATTAAGTCTAAAGCAGACGAATATTGCTTTACTAATTTAGCTTTGGTTCACGTAGATGGTACATCTGCTGTCAGTAAAAAACGTACTCTCAAGCGTCTTGATTATTACAAGTATCCTTTTCGTGATGTTACTTTAGAAACTGCTGGCACTGTAGATTTAGATGTTGAAATTAAATTTACTATTGGTTCTTATCGCTATTCTATAGATGTTCATAAAAAGTATCTTCCTGAACTCAAAAAGCTTTATAAGGCTTTAATCGAGATTAGTACCCTTCAAGAAGAAAATGCTAAGTATTTTGAATATGCCCGTAATAGTTTAGATATTGCCTCACGCTCAGTTAATCGTGCTTCTAGTTCTCAAGCGGTGCATCAAGAATTTAAAACTATCAATGACTATACTTTTAAGTGGTTAACTCACTTTCACTCTACGTATAATGTCAAAGATTTTAGCTCTGTATTCTCTACGTATTTGTAAAAACTTAGCTTGTGTTAGCAGAGCCAGATACATTATAAATTTATGACCATTTTTAAAATAGTTCGTAAGCTAGGAGCGAGATATTATCAAAAAGTTTTGCTAATTTTCTTAGTCGGTGTCTGTATCATTGGCTTAAATAGTTGTCAGGATAAACTAGCAACTATCACTAATATTGATCTTGGTTCTGGTGAAAAGATTATTGTTTTAGGTGATAGCATTACAGCTGGCTTTGGGTTACAGTTAGAACAGGCTTATCCTTATCTTTTGAGCCAAAAACTGGGATTGCCGATTGTTAATCGGGGTGTTAGTGGCGATCGCACTGCGGATGGTTTAGCTAGATTATCAGAAGATATCTTGAGTGAAAATCCCTGGCTAGTGATTGTCGGTTTAGGTGGTAATGATTTTTTGAAAAAAGTCCCTAAAAGCGAAACAGAGCAGAACTTAAGAGATATTATTGGGCTTATTCAAGCAGAAAAAGCGATTACGGTAATTTTGGGGATGAATCTTGGGTTGTTTAGCGACGAGTACCAAGAGTTGTATCAGAGAGTAGCCGAAGAAACTGGCTCTTATTTAATTCCTCAAATACTCAAAGGAATCATCGATAATCCTAAACATCGTCAATCGGACATTATTCATCCAAATGTGATCGGACAGGAGTTGTTAGCGGAAAAAATTGCTAAGGGTTTAGAGCCTCTTCTCAAAGAAGCCAAGATTCCTATAAATTTACAGAGGATCTAGATTATCGATGTAATCGCCTAGAAAACTTGAGAATCTAACTCAAAACTGGAGTAGTCGGTCTATATTTTTCCAATTTCGACTACTCTGTATGTTTAGCGATTTCTCTCAGCTTGAATCTCTGAATAGTTCTTTGCTAGAGGATTGACTTCAAAAGTAATTTGAGGAATTACTAGACAACAAGTTAAAAAACTAATCAGAATTATTACGGTTTTAATACTTCTGAAAGTTCTCCAAATTGTATGTAAATCAGTAATTTTACTGGTACTAGTAGAGAGTAATATCCCAGTTAAGAAGACAATGATCATACTGTACATATGAAAAACTGGGCTAATCAAAGCTCCCAAGCAAGTCATCAAAAAGAGTATTAGTAGGGAGTGACTAGGATATCTGGCAATCATATTAATTCTAAGTTTATGTCGATGTTCTTGGTAGTTTGAGTTCAATATATGGTGTTTATTTGGTTCTAATATCTAAAACTGCGATTATAGCGGTTGTTTTTCTTGATCGCCTCAAACCAATCAAAAAAAATTAATTTTGTTACTTATCTAAAGCAAAGTCGGGTTTTGAGATCACTTTCTTGCTGGGTGCTGATGGTAAATATCTGAGATTTTTTGGGTACTCTAAGGAACGAAAAGCCGATTTAACAACACATATTTTAACTACTGAACAGTAGCTACTAATTAGTACTCAACTTTAAATAAGATCTAAGATGAATAACTCTTCGCTTAATCCTCCTCTTGTCGATATCTTAGAGCCGACGGATTTCATCCCTCCTGTGGAAGAACCTCTAATTGGGGAATTACCTAGCGGTTCTTTGTCTATTCTCGATCCTGGAAATTTAGGTACGGTTCTAAGTGTTGGAGACTTTAGTGTCTTGCCTGGTAGTACGCTAATTGTTCCGATCGCTATTAGTGATGCTGAGGGACTCCAGTCATTAACTCTCGACTTTACCTTTGATCCTTCTATACTTAGCATTGTCGACCCGAATCCAGATACCCCAGAGAACGAGTCGGTAAGAAGAGCTGGCATTAGTGCTAGTTTTGTTCTAGAACCCAGTAATCCTGTTGCTAACGTTAATGAAGAAACGGGAGAAGTCTCACTTAGTTTAATCAATACTCAAGATGTATTAGAAGTTGATGCTGAGGGAAATGTTCCTTCAGGTACGATTTTAGAGATTGAATTTGTCGTAGATGAAGATGCTGAATCTGGTGCGATCGCCGAGATTGATCTACAGAGTGCGCGAGTAGGGGTTGATGATGAAGATATTGTAGTTGGCAATGGCAACTTGGGAGATGGTTCGATAACTATTGCTGAGAGCTCGACTATCGAACTGTTTCGCTTCCGTAATACGAACTTTAGTACAGGGACTTATGTCTTCGTTGGAGAAGAAGAAAGAGAAGCAATTTTAGCCAATCCTGATTTCAACCAGACTTTTGCTCTTGATGGAGTTGAGCCAGATGGTTCTGTAAATCCTGCTTTTACTGCCAGCACAGTTCCTGGTGAAGGACTTATTCCCTTTTTCCGTTTAGCAAGTCTAGCTGTGCCAGGGACATTCCTCTTTGTCTCCACGGGAGAGTTAAACGGGATTTTTGCTGAAGGTTCAGATCAAGCAGACCAATGGCGTAGAGAAGGATTCAATGAATCAGGTGAAGATATTCCCGAATTCTATTTGTTTGATGGGGCAGCAGGGATGGGAGAAGACTTTAATCGTTTTCAAAACACACAGAACAATACCTTCTTATTTGCTGGGCCTTTCGAATCTAATGCGATCGCCAATGATCCTAATCTCTCTGGCTTGTTTACTAATCAGGGTGTTGCCTTTGAATCACTTACCTAGGTAGATAATTACGATTAACTGAAATTCTTTTACTCGTGTTCTAGCAAATGAGGTATCTAGTGCTTTGCATTAAAAGTTATAATTCTTAATACTTGACTAAGAAACGCTCATCTCGCTAGCTCTTTTGAACAGGTTAAAACTAAGTTTTACTGTTGTAATCAGAGCATAAGAAGCGTAAAATTCCTGGAATTGAAAAATATATTCGAAATGCCAACTATATATGTAATCTTTATATTCGTCGCAACCGTAGCCGTTTACCTTACCACCAAGATAGAGGACGAGGTGTTTCGCGTAGGGATGGGGATTCTTTCCCTGGTGTTTGGTTTTGTCACTTTGGTCTGTGCACCTTGGATTCTGAAACTATTTGTTGTGGCGTTACCTTTCTTCTTTGGCGATCTAGGAGATGTTTCTGGCTAAAGTCAGAATCATTTCTAATCTTTGCTACTATTTATGTAAAGTTTATTTAAGTAAAGCTTGATTATATGTATTTATCGTCGGAACTTTTAGCTGTAGCGGGTGATTTCCCTACCTATTTTGTTGCTGTTTATGTGGTTGGTTTTATTGCCGCAGTAGGAATTGGCTCTTTTGCTTGGTACAACTCCAAACGACCTGCTGGCTGGGAAAATGCAGAGCGTCCTGATTTTGTTCCAGAGATGAACTCTGAAGAAAAGTCTGAAGAGTAAGAGCTGTATAACCCAGTAGTTTGCTTCTAGGGCTACAATTAAGTCATAATCGTTATGACTTTATAATCACCTGGCCCTATGAGTAATTCATCTATAGAGAATTTAGTTATTATTGGTTCTGGCCCTGCTGGGTTCACCGCCGCAATTTATGCAGCACGAGCAAACCTCAAGCCAGTTATGTTTGAAGGATTGCAAGCAGGTGGGATTCCTGGAGGCCAGCTAATGACCACTACTGAGGTTGAAAACTTTCCTGGCTTTCCTGAGGGGATTACTGGTCCAGAGCTAATGATTCAGATGAAGGCTCAAGCAGAACGCTGGGGTACTGAGTGCTACACCGAAGATGTTATTGAAGTAGATTTATCTAAGAAGCCTTATACTGTTAAGTCTCAAGAAAGAGAGTTTAAAGCTCATAGTATTATCGTCGCTACAGGTGCAACCGCAAAAAGATTAAATTTACCTAGCGAAAAAACTTATTGGAATAACGGGATCTCTGCCTGTGCAATCTGCGATGGTGCTAGTCCGATTTTTATCGATCAAGAATTAGTGGTTATTGGTGGTGGTGATTCGGCAGCTGAAGAAGCTGTTTACCTGACAAAATATGGTTCTCATGTTCATCTTTTAGTTCGTAGTGAAAAAATGCGAGCTTCTAAAGCAATGCAAGATCGAGTACAGGCGAATTCTAAAGTTACCGTTCACTGGAATACAGAGGCAGTTGATGTATACGGTGAAAATGGTTTGATGACTGGGATCAAAGTAGTCAATCGTAAAACTAGCTTAGAAAGTGAGATTGCTGCAAAGGGTTTATTTTATGCGATCGGACATAATCCCAATACTGATTTGTTTAAAGGGACATTAGACCTCGACGAAACTGGATACCTAAAGGTTAAACCAGGTACGGTGGAAACTTCTCTAGCTGGAGTTTATGCCGCAGGAGATGTCCAGGATAAAGAATATCGTCAGGCGATTACTGCTGCTGGTACTGGATGCATGGCTGCCTTGGCTGCGGAAAGATGGCTCTCAGAGCACAATTTAATTACGGAATATAGCTCTGTAGATAAGTCAAAAGAAACTGTTGCTAGTGACGAAAAGCCAGAAACTATAGAAACAGCTACACCAAAAACTGATGAAAGTAATTTTGACCCCAGTAATACACGTCAATATGGTGGTTATGCTCTAAGAAAACTCTTTCATGAAGGCGATCGCTTAATGATGGTGAAATACGTTTCTCCTACTTGTGGCCCTTGTAAGACGCTGAAGCCCATGCTGGATAAAGTGGTAGACGAATACGATGGCAAGATTCACTTTATCGAAATTGATATTGTTGAAGATCCTGAAGTAG
>CAZSEZ010000153.1:0-9740 GCA_964606015.1 uncultured bacterium | reverse complement strand
ATACCCTGATCGTACTCCTAGAAATATCTATAGCAAAGGGATGGGAAGCATCGACGATAACAGTAATTTCATGTTTCTGACAAAACGTCCTAATCGCCTCTAAATCAAGTTTACCGACAAACACCAAACAATTATCGGGATAGAGAAACTGGGCATCTGAGGTAGTTACTGAAATTACTAAATCATAATCAGCGATCGCCTGTGCAACTTTACGACTATCTCCCGTTCCACCAATTAGCCAAACCTTCATAACTTAGATATCTAAACTCAGATCCTCAGATCTACACTGAACGCTTCGATAGAAAGTAGAAATTATCTTCCTTTGAGCGCTTTCTGAAAGTTTTTACGATAAGACTTATTAGCAATTAATAGCACAGGCCACAAACTAGCCAAGATCAGTTTGTTAGGTAAGCTACGGCTAAAACTAGTACGAGGAAAACCTTTCCAAAACTTCCACGCTCCACCAAAATAAACTACCAACAAGACAATTAAGATTAACTGGGACATAAGGCAGAAAAAATATAACTTAATTTAACTACGGCTATCACTGTTTCTAATCTCAATTTTAGCTAACCTGTAAATACTGGCTATGACAAAAACACGGAGTAACGCAAACTTTTTCAACAATCTCCCGAAAATAGCCCTAACTAGCAAGAGTATTTGAAATCATACAAATAACTAGAAAAATAGCCATAACAAGCCAATTTTTAATCATCAAGCCACAACCAGACCAAAAATCAGACCAGGAGTATTATGCGTGCAGTACTGATGGCAGGCGGTTCGGGAACAAGACTCAGACCCCTCACTTGCGATTTACCCAAACCAATGGTGCCGATTCTGAATCGCCCGATCGCCGAACACATCATTAATCTACTCAAGCGAAACAATATCACCGAAGTTATAGCAACTTTGTATTATTTGCCAGATGTTATGCGAGACTACTTCCAGGATGGAAGTGATTTTGGAGTAGACATAACCTATGCAGTAGAAGAAGAACAACCTCTTGGTACGGCTGGCTGTGTAAAAAATATTGAGCAGTGGCTAGATGATACTTTCCTGGTAATCAGTGGTGATGGCATTACAGACTTTGATCTCCAATCAGCGATCGCTTACCATAAATCCAAAGGTTCTAAAGCAACCCTAATTTTGACTCGTGTTCCCAATCCAGTGGAGTTTGGGGTGGTCATTACCGACAAAGATGGCAAAATCAATCGCTTTTTAGAAAAGCCTTCTTTGAGTGAAATTTTTTCTGACACCATTAATACAGGAACTTATATTCTTGAGCCAGAGGTACTCAAATACCTGCCTCGTGATGAAGAATCAGATTTTTCCAAGGATCTTTTCCCAACTTTGTTAGCCAAGGGTGAACCAATGTATGGCTACATTGCAGAAGGTTACTGGTGCGATGTAGGACATTTAGAAGCCTATCGTGAAGCTCAATACGATGCCCTCGAAGGCAAAGTAGAACTAGATTTTGCCTATCAAGAAAAAGAACCAAAATTATGGGTCGGTAGCAATACTTATATCGATCCAACTGCCACTATCGAAACTCCTGCACTGATTGGCAGTAACTGTCGGATAGGAGCTAGGGTAAAAATTGAGGCTGGAACAGTAATTGGCGATAATGTAACAGTGGGAGCAGATGCCGATCTCAAGCGTCCAATTATCTGGAATGGAGTCACTATAGGTGATGAGGCTCATTTAAGGGCATCTACTATGGGGAGAGGTACCAGAGTAGACCGCAGAGCACAAGCACTAGAAGGTTCTGTAGTTGGTGCACTTTGTACTATAGGCGAAGAAGCTCAAATTGCTCCAGGAGTCAGGGTTTGGCCAAGCAAAAGAATTGAATCAGGAGCAATTCTCAATATTAATCTGATTTGGGGGAATACTGCCCAGCGCAATCTCTTTGGACAGCGTGGGGTCTCAGGCATTGCCAACATTGATATCACACCTGAATTTGCTGTAAAGCTAGGAGCAGCTTACGGTTCTACTCTTAAGCTAGGCTCTACCATTTTGGCCTCTAGAGATCAGCGCAACGTTTCTCGCATGGTCAGCCGTTCGATTATCTCTGGTCTAATGTCAGCAGGAATCCACGTACAAAATTTAGAAGCTACAGCAATTCCGATTTCTCGTACTATGACGGAGCGTCTCCAAACAGAAGGAGGATTGCATGTTCGCTTAGAACCAGACCGTCCTGATTTTATTACTATTGAATTCTTTGATCGTGACGGCATCAACATTTCTAAATCAAAAGAAAAGAAAATCGAAGGCACCTACTTCAAAGAAGATTTACGCCGAGTTTCAATTACAGAAATTGGGACTGTAGCTTATCCAGATGGCACTGTTGATACTTACAGTCACTCGTTTGAGCACCATCTTAATCTAGAAGCTGTACGCAATAATGGCTCTAAAGTAGTTATTGATTATGTTTATGCTGTTTCGGGCGCTATTTTGCCTCAGTTATTAGCAAAATTTGGTTGTGATGCCGTAGTCTTAAATGCGAGTCTCAAACAGAATGCGATTACTGCACCTGAAAAGGAAACTCTACTTTACCAATTGGGTCAAGTAGTAGAAGCTCTCAAGGCAAATTTAGGAGTGCAAGTATATGCCAATGGTGAACAGTTTATTTTAGTAGATGAAGCGGGTTTGCCGATTAGAGGAGAAGCTCTCACAGCCTTGATGGTACAAACTGTCTTAACAGCTAATCCTCGCGCTACCGTGGTAGTTCCTGTTCACGCCTCAAGTGCAGTAGAACAAATTGCTCGTCGTCACGATGCCCAGGTGATTAGGACAAAGGTTAATCCTACAGCCTTGATGGAGGCGTCTCAAGATAATCCCAATGTAGTTTTGGGTGGTAGCGGAGATATGGGCTTTATTTTCCCTCAGCTTCATCCAGGTTTTGATGCCATGTTTGGCATTGCCAAGCTAATTGAAATGCTTACCTTGCAAAGGCGATCGCTAGCAGAAATTCGGAGTGATTTACCTGCTGTTTGTCATAAGTCCTACACTATTCGCTGTCCTTGGAAAGTCAAAGGCTCGTTAATGCGCTACTTGGTAGAAACTCATCCGACCGAAAACCTTAAGTTAATTGATGGGGTAAAAATTATTAACCCACAAAACGATAATTGGGTTTTGATTTTGCCCGATGCTGGAGAACCACAGGTACATATCTTTGCCAATAGTGAGGATCGCAACTGGGTTGAAGATCAATTAAACGATTACCGTCAAAAGGTGCAAAATTTCATTGATCGCGAGCAAGGTTTACTTCGAGAAGAATTATAAATAAATTAAGGAGTAGAGGGTAAACGAAATAGGGGATATACCTTAAAGGGATAATTAACTGCTAATTATCTGCTCAAGAAGGGTGAGACGTCCTTCTGTCCTGGAGAAATATTATTTGTGATTAACTAGTAGCCAATTTGATACAATTGAACTAATGAAAGGAGTCGAATTAGAATATGAATAGTTGCGTTTTAATGGCAGAAGTAATTGCCAATCCTGAACTGAGGAAAACCACAGATGATCGCGATGTGGCCAATATGATGGTACAGTTCCCAGGACTGAGAGACGAAGACCCCGTAGGCAGCATGAGGGTTGTCGGCTGGGGCAATATTGGGTTAGAGATGAGCCAAAATTATAGTGTTGGCGATCGCATCATTGTTGAAGGTCGCCTTTCAATGAACCTGATCGAGCGTGAAGGTTACAAGGAAAAGAAAGCTGAGTTAATTGCATCCCGCATCTATGCAATGGGAGCAAGTATGGGTGCAACCTCTGCTACTCCTACAATGAATGCACCTACTAAGGTAGTTAATCTACCTACGAATAATCCCGAACCTGTTGTTTCTGCTTCCCCTCAATACACTGCACCAGTTACCACCTCACATCCAACAGAAGAGTATGACGAAGGAACTTTAGACGAAATTCCTTTCTAAACATACCTCTTTAGTTCAATAAAAAAAGTAAGTTTAGATTTATTGGGGTTTAGCAGGGCTGAACCCTCAATTTGTGACTTATCGAATTGATTAGCTAAATATTTTGAATAAATTCTTCGAAAACCTCAAAATCTGGTATTACTTCATTTTTACGAACAGGTGCATTACTCAATATGTCCAATAGATTTTTGATGGATTGACGGGCATCTTGTATGAATTTTTTTACATTGAAAATAGTAGCTTGTTGTTCGCCATAGCTAATCAAAAGATAATCTCTAGTGTAGTCAAATATAATCTCATCAGGTTCTATTGCATTAATTTCTCCTTTTTTTAAACCTTGAATCCCAAACATCAGTGCTTCAAAATAACCATCTAAATACGTACAGTTATCTTCTATAGATCCTACATCTCCATTAATTTGTATTGTTCCTAGAGGATCATAAGGATCTATTCCCTCTCCATCTGATGTATCAAGAATCCACTTTACATAGCTCACACTAGTTATGTTAGCTGTCTTTTCTCTCTACAATCGATGCTAACCTAAACCCTAGTACTTCTCAGGAAATTTTTTTTTGCTCGACTATGCTGTCTTCAAATCAAAATCCAGTTGTTTGGCTGAAAAAAAATCTATTTAACACTTGGTACAACGTTGTTTTAACCGTAATTTCTCTGTGGCTAGTTTATAGCGTTGTTACCCCTTTATTAGACTGGTCGATAAATGTCGCTGATTGGTCGGTAATTAGTGCGAATTTCCGCCTGTTTTTTGCAGGTCTGTATCCTGTCAAGCATTTATGGCGTACTTGGGTAACTCTAGGATTAACAGTTGCCTTTTCTGGTCTTTCTTGGGGGGTTTTAACAGCTAACAGGGTTTTGTTTAGTCGTTTAGTTCTAGGAATTTTAGCTTTTGCCGCAGTTATTTGCGTTCTAATAGCCGTTTCTGCTGGAATTATTTCTAGTGTGATTTTGTTGGGATTATTACTGCTACTAAGCCTTAGTGCGATCGCAGGACAAAAATTAGCTACTAGAGTTGATGGCCTGGCTAATTGGCTACCTCTATTATGGTTGGGTGTCTTTTGGCTGAATTTATGGATTTTGCTAGGAGTGCGGTCTGTCAGACTCGATAACCTTAGTGGTTTGATTTTGACAGTTTTAGTGGCAGTGGTAAGTATTGTGCTGTGTTTTCCTTTCGGAGTACTGCTAGCCTTGGGCAGACAGAGCAAACTACCCGTAATTCATTGGCTGTCTGTGGCCTACATTGAAGTGGTTCGAGGCATTCCTCTAATTGGAACTCTTTTCATTGCTCAAGTAATGTTGCCTCTAGTATTGCCTCCAGATGTTCGTCCTGATCGCGTAGTTAGAGCGATCGCAGGAATGACTATTTATAGCTCGGCATACTTAGCAGAAAATGTGCGCGGAGGCTTACAGTCTATTCCTCAAGGACAAATAGAAGCAGCAAAAGCCTTAGGCTTAAACCCAATATATACTTTAGGGTTTATTGTTTTACCCCAAGCTCTCAGAGCAGTGATCCCCAGCATCGTAGGTCAGTTTATCAGTTTATTTAAAGATACTTCCTTGTTGGCCATTGTTGGTTTAGTAGACCTACTAGGAATAGCACAAAAAATCCTCGCTAATCCCAAATTTCTCGGGCACTATAGCGAGGTTTACTTGTTTATCGCTGCTATTTATTGGACTTTTTGTTACTCAATGTCTCTTGCCAGCAGAAGGCTAGAGAGCAAGTCTTAATTACTATTTGCTAGTTCTGATGTTGCAGGAGAAAATTCTTTGACTAGTCTACGAAATTCCTCTCCTTCAATGGTTTCTTTTTCCATCAAAACATCTACAATTCGCTCGATCGCGTAACGATTATCAATAATTATCTGCTTAGCCTTTGCGTAACACTGGAAGACAATCGCCCTGATTTGATCATCAATACGAGCGGACACCGCTTCAGAATATTCATTCCGCTCCATAGAATCATTGCCCAAAAATACTGGTTGCTCTTGCCCTTCTAAGGCCAACAATCCTAGATCAGACATGCCAAATCTAGTAACCATGTTACGGGCCATATTGGTCAAGACTTGAATATCCTGTCCTGCACCCTGAGTAATTTCATCTTTACCAAAGATCACTTCTTCAGCTGCTCTACCACCCAATGTAGAAGTGATTCTAGACAAAATTTTAGTGCGACTTTCCAAGCCCAGCTCTTCTCCAGGTGTAAACCAAGTTAAGCCGCCTGCTCCCCCACGAGGAATAATAGTTACTTTTTCTACAGGGTCATGATCGGGAACACAAGTAGCTACAATCGCATGACCTAACTCATGATAAGCAATTAATCGCTTAGATTTACTTTCAACCAAAGGCGTTCCTTCCATACCTGCAACGATACGATCAATCGCGTCATTTACTTCGTCTTGGGTGATAGCATCTTTACGTCTACGAGCAGTGAAAATAGCCGCTTCATTGAGTAGATTTGCTAAGTCAGCACCTGTAAACCCAGGAGTTCGACGAGCGATCGCACTTAGGGATACTTCAGAAGATACTTTTTTATCTTTCGCATGTACCTCTAAAATCCCTAATCTACCCTGATAATCTGGATAATCGACCATCACTTGACGATCAAAACGGCCAGGACGCAATAAAGCTTTATCCAAAACATCTGGTCTATTAGTTGCAGCGATTACGATAATGCCAGAATTACCTTCAAAACCATCCATCTCGGTCAATAGCTGATTGAGAGTCTGTTCGCGCTCATCGTTACCCCCACCAATACCGGTACCCCGTTGACGACCGACAGCATCAATCTCATCGATAAAAATCAAACACGGTGCATTTTCTTTAGCCTTCTTGAATAGATCACGAACGCGGGAGGCACCTACCCCCACAAACATCTCAACAAATTCTGAGCCAGAAATACTAAAAAAGGGAACCGCAGCCTCACCAGCGATCGCTTTTGCGAGAAGCGTTTTACCTGTTCCAGGAGGGCCCACTAACAACATACCTCTAGGGATTTTTGCACCAATTGCAGTGAATTTTTCAGGCTCTTTCAGAAAAGTTACTACTTCTTGTAGCTCTTCCTTCGCCTCTTCTATCCCTGCCACATCATCAAACGTGACGCCAGTTTTTGCTTCCATCTGAAATCTAGCTTTTGATTTTCCAAAGCTAAAAGCCTGTCCCGAAGCATTAGCCGAGCGACGAATGATCGCAATCAAGCCAAGCAAAACAATAAAGATAAATCCTAAATTCAGTAGAACACCAACCCGTGCTGAACTATCACTGAAGGGTTTGACATTAAATTCAACATCCGATTTTCGAATCTGAGAGGTCAATTTCTGATTGTTATCAAAAAGGATGACTTCTTGGGGTGCCTCTTCACCTTGTCCTTTAAGAGTTACTTTTGCTCTCTTTGAAGTTTTATCTAAATCTATCGATTCAATCTTGCCCTGCTCAAGCTGCCTTAAAAATTCGCTGTAGCTCAATTTTTCGTTTGCCTTTTGCGCCAAAGCAGGAGTAGTTAGGAAAAACGTTTGTAGAATCATCCAAACCACAGCAATTTTACTGGCATATCGATTTACTCTTGGCAATGGCAGTCCTTTCAAAGAAGGAGAGCTATTCGTTGAACAGCTTAAGGAATCACTTACGCTAGATTTTTTCTTCATCAGATCAAGATTTTGGCTAATTCGGAGACGGTACTGCTATTGGAGCGTTACTATCCAAGGTTAACTAAAAAAAAGCCCACTTAGCCACCTGAAAACCTGAGCTTGATGAACTTTTCAAACAAAAATTATGAGAAACCGCAACAATTATTTATGAAATTCACACAATTATGGATAACTTTAGCAGCTAGTAATATCAATCTTGAAACTAATTTTCAGAGCTTTCTAAAGCCGATTGTAGGGAGGATAAGCACTAATATTAATTTTTGTTGCCGATAATTGATTTTGGTTTACTTAGTCTGGCTTTATTAAAGGTATGGAAACCTTATTTAATATAGATTTTAATCTTCTGTCTGTCTAATTTCAAACAGCTAAAGATGTGACTTCTGTAGATTTTTGAGATCGTTTCCCCAGCTCAATCTTTACTGTAATTTGATGCCAATTAGCAGCTAGGTTTCAGATTTTGAGTTGGATAATTTATTCATAGCTTAAGTTCCCATTCTCATCCCAATTCAAGGAGTAACACTATGCTTGGAAAACTACTCGGTGGCAAAGATAAGTTCCACCTGGAGCTAAAAGACGAAGAACCAGTAGTCGTAACAGTAGCGCCCACTTCAGCCACTCCAGAAGTAGTAGAACCAGACACAGAACAGACAGAGCAAGTAGTAGCAGTAGCTTCAGAGACTGCCTCAGCCGAAACGGAAGCCTCTGAAGAGAAGGTAGCTCCTGCACCAGCAAAAATCACTCAAGCTGTTTCTGTCAAAGAAGATACTTCTTACCGAGAAGAGCCCTTCTGGATCAAACTTATGTATAGAAGTAGTGAAGAGAAGGCAGCTGAAACAGCCCAGGAAAAAACTTTTGCTACAGATTATCTGATTAACAAACCAAGAGCTCGGCGTCTTCCTGGAGGAAGTGTTGATAAGTTCAAGACAATGGCTCGTCAGACCAAAGTCAGATTCTAGCTCTGAAGAATACCTGGATTCTAAGCAAAAAGATATACGTACTTATTCTGAGATATTGTCCAGTAAGAGCAATGTTTCTCTGAATAAATGCTATGTAGAGGAGATTATTCAACATCTTCTCTATTTTTTTTGCATTAAGCACGTCTCATCATTGGCATAGGTATGCAGCGATACTATTTTTCCTCCTAATCTGTGTCACCATACACGTATGTCATAGAAAGGACAGACTTGGAAGGCAAGTGATTACGCTTCCAAAATTAATTCTTGCCAAAGAGTGGGTTCTTACTCTATCATGTGTGATTGTGGCTAAATAAAAATATACTTAACCCCAGCTTGTTCTTGATAAGACTCTTGAATCAACTGGGTAGTTAGCATGTTTTCTGTCCACCTGAGATACTGGGGCTAAAGCTTTAAGTCTTAAGGTTGCTCTAACACCAAGTTCAGAGATAGCAAGTGAATTGCCAGAAAACAATTATCTTTATGTCCTAACTAGCTACATATGACCTAGAGAGTAGCGAGAGAAAATCTACTACTGTTGAGACTGTTGAGTCTCTACTTTAGGTAAAGATCGTCAGGTTTTTCTGAGCGGTCGCATTTGCATGTTGTTTAGCAATTTATTAAGGGGTTTAGTCAAAGTGTCTGTTGGCATACTCGGTACCAAACTAGGCATGACCCAAGTGTTTGAGGCGGAAACAGGAAAAGCTATTCCTGTGACTGTTGTTCAAGCAGGTCCTTGCACTGTTACTCAAGTAAAAACCAAAGAAACTGATGGTTACACCTCAGTTCAGATTGGTTATCAAGAAGTTAAAGAGAAAGCTTTAACAAAACCCGAACTGGGACATTTGAAAAAGTCTTCAGCTAATCCTTTACGCCATTTGCAAGAGTATCGTACTGACGCGGTAGGTGAGTACGAACTCGGTCAAACCTTGGGCGCTGCCGTATTTGCGGAAGGTGCTTTAGTAGACGTTAGAGGAAAAACAATTGGCCGCGGCTTTGCTGGTTACCAGAAGCGTCACAATTTCCGTCGTGGTCAAATGGCTCACGGTTCTAAAAACCATCGTGCTCCAGGTTCCACCGGTGCAGGTACTACTCCTGGCCGTGTTTATCCAGGGAAAAGAATGGCAGGACGTTATGGTGGCACGCAAGTCACAGTTCGTAAGCTGCAAGTAGTGCAGGTAGATGCAGAACAAAAT
>CAZSEZ010000152.1:0-9748 GCA_964606015.1 uncultured bacterium | reverse complement strand
CCAGAAATGTCTTCCTGAATATTCTTTTTGAAATCTCCTCCAATTAGTATGGCACTTTGAGCTAAAGTCGCTAAATCAATGGCTTTTTGACTCTTTAATAAGCCATTGATATCACTTTCTTTTGGCCAGAAACTAAGATAACAAGAATCACCATATGGTGCTCGAACGAACAAAGACACATGCCCAACAGCTTGAGCTTTAAACTCTTTGCAAGTTCTATAAACTTGCTCCCAAGCTTGTTCATCTGTTATTCCATTGTATGCTGCTGGATACCAAACATTAACTTCAATAGTAGGAATCGCCATCAAAATTCTCCTTAGAAAAATTTTTTTTACAGATATAAAAGGAAAGTTTAGGTTAGGTTAAAACGATTAAAAAACCAATCAACAATGACTGAAGCCAAATCCAAAGCCCACCTATACAGATAGGTATTCTCGAATATTCATCTCTAGTTGATATTAAGCTTGATAGTATATTACCTATAATAGTGAAAAACAAAAATAATTTAATAATTAAATAAAACAATTCTAAGCTTTCAACTGCAATGATTTTTAATCCACCTAGATGAAGCCAGTAGTAAAATAATATAGTTAAGGCACTGGGCAATATACTAACTAGGTACTCCTCTGGTTTTGGATCTCTTCGATCAAATATATAAATGTTATCTAAAATTGCTGCTATTACAAAAATAGGATGGATTATTATAAACAAAGGAAATATCTCATCTGCAAAAGAAGAAATCTCTTCAACAAAAAAAGCTGAAAGTATCCTTGAAATACTCCAAAATAATAAACTTATACTAAGAGAAAATGATCCGCCTGCGAAGAAAGCCATTTGATTGGCTCTTGGAGTCAAGGCTTCTTCTCCTGAAACAAGGGCGAAAACGAAAGAAGAAAGAATACAGCCGAAAAATGAAACAAAAAAACCGATCGACGCAATGTTTCGATTTAGTACTTCAGATTCACTTAAAGAAGATACATTCTCCTGAGCAACAAGTATTATTACTGTGAAAGCAAAACCAGCTAACAAGCCCGCAATATTAGAATATTGCTGGGAGGCGGAACGAACATCATAGCTACGGGTTCTGTCCCTTCCTGCTAAATCATCTCTAATGGTTGGAGGTCTACTCAAGTCCCTAAAAAACGCTATTTATTTAAAGTGTACATATCAAAATATGCTCACCATCAAATTAATAAATGAAATTTTAAGACTTGGAGCTATCTTTTTGTCTCATATTGACGCAGAATCCAGCTTCTTTTAGAGACAATGAATTAAACGTATTTATCGTGAAGAAAAGCCTATATTCAGTAAAATATTTCACACTAAGCTAAATAACTATGCCTTAGTTCACTAACTTTGAAATCGTAACAATGTATCTCAGCATAATCATCCCTACCTACAATCGTTTGCCAATCTTACAAAAATGTCTTTTGGCAATGGAACAACAAACCATCACCACTGATGAGATCGCAGGTTATGAAATTGTTGTGGTGGATGACGGTTCGACGGATAATACCTTGAACTGGATAGCAGAGAATCGCGATCGCTTGCCCCATGTCAAACTCTACGAACAAGATCACTTGGGAGCAGCAGCAGCCAGAAACCTGGGAATAGATAAGGCTGTAGGAGATACAGTTATTTTTATCGACAGTGACTTGGTCGTAACTGAAGTGTTTCTACAATCTCATGTAGAGGCTTTGCTCTCAGCACAGCAAAAATCAAAAAGCGATCGCTTTTTTACCTATGGCGCAGTAATTAACACCGCTAATTTTGAGAATCCTACTAGCGAACCCTATAAAATCACTGACTTTTCGGCTGCCTACTTTGCGACGGGTAATGTTGCGATCGCCAAAAAATGGCTAATTGAAGCGGGTAAGTTTGATACTCAGTTTCAGCTTTATGGCTGGGAAGACTTAGAACTGGGAGTAAGGTTAAAAAAATTGGATCTCAAGCTCATAAAATGCCCCGAAGCGGTAGGCTACCATTGGCATCCTGCCTTTAGTTGGGAGCAAATTCCTTCTCTAATTGATAAAGAGAAAGAAAGAGGCAAGATGGGAGTGATCTTCTACCAGAAACATCCCACTTGGAACGTCAGATTGATGATTCAGATGACCTTTTTGCACCGCATTTTGTGGGGAGTTCTTTCTTTGGGTGGTTTGCTCAACGAACGCACGATGCAACCTTTTTTAAAGTGGCTGATTGCCCAAGGCAAGTCTCAGTTAGCACTGGAAATTGCGCGAATTTTCCTTAACTGGTACAACGTCAAGAGCGTCTATGCAGCCTTTGAAGAAGTCAGTTAGTCAATCTTCAAAATAGCTATATGTCTGCGATCGCAAATAATAATTCCTCCCGCATGGAGCAAATCCAGACTCCGATTATTCCTCTAGTTGGAGAACTAATTGCTAATAATCCAGGGACGATTTCCTTGGGGCAAGGAGTTGTTTCTTATGCACCACCACAAGATTCCTTAGAGGCACTGCAAAAGTTTTGGCAAGATAGCCAGCAGCACAAATATCAACCTGTGATTGGGATTCCTCAATTAAGAGAAGCGATCGCAACTAAGCTGCAACGAGACAACCAGATTGCCATTGATGATGAAAATGCCATAGTCGTCACTGCTGGCAGTAATATGGCATTTCTCAATGCAATTTTGGCGATTACCCAACCTGGAGACGAAATAATCCTCAATACGCCTTACTATTTCAATCATGAAATGGCGATCGCAATGATCAATTGCCATCCCGTTCTAGTTGCCACGGATGCTAATTATCAACCCAAAATTACAGCTTTAGCTAAAGCAATCACACCCAAAACCAAAGCGATCATCACCATTTCCCCCAATAACCCTACAGGGGTAATCTATCCCCAAGAAACTTTACTCGCAATCAACCACTTATGCAGCGAAGCAGGGATTTATCACATCAGTGATGAAGCATACGAGTACTTCACCTACGATGATATTCCTCATGTTTCCCCAGGAAGCTTTCCCAAAAGCTCAGCTCACACCATTTCTCTGTTTAGTCTTTCTAAAAGCTATGGTTTTGCCAGTTGGCGTATTGGCTATATGGTGATTCCGCAGAATCTGCTTTTGGCAGTTAAGAAAATACAAGATACTAATCTCATCTGTCCCCCAGTAATTTCTCAACATGCCGCTACAGGAGCTTTAACAACATCGTCTAGCTATCTATCAACCAATATCGGAGAGATAGGAAAAGTTAGAGCTATCGTCCGCGAACAGTTCAAACAGCTACCAGACAGTTGCCAGATTACCTCCGCAGCAGGAGCATTCTACTTTTTTATCAAGGTTGCAACGGATTTGTCTGATTTGGAACTAGTGACAAAACTCATCGAACAATACAAAGTAGCAGTTATCCCTGGCAGTACCTTTGGCCTAACTTCGGGCTGCTACCTAAGAGTAGCGTATGGTGCTCTAACTGAGGCTAATGCCAGAGCAGGAGTTAGCAGACTTATTGAAGGATTAACCGAGCTTACTCAATAGGCTAGTAATAGCAAATAGCAACCCCAAGAATTTCGCTAGTAACTTGTAAATGTACTGTGAAACTCTAATAGTTGCTGATCTAGCAATGCTAATTTTGTTGTCTAGTCCCTACCACTTTGACGAGAAGCTAGTTTTTCAATGGTAGCTTGGGTGTCATGTAACAACTGGTGTAGGTTGGAGTCGGATTCGTTGAGGTTGGGCAAAAGTTTGCGAGCTTGCAAAGTCATATGGAGTTGCAGTTGCGCGACGTACTCGCTGATGTCTTCGCGAAACATGTCCTGTTGGTTATTTGTAGGTTCTAAACTCACCTGCCAGACTCCTCTCCTAGTGACTCATCTTTTTATATCCTTTGACCAAACTAACATGAACCCTTTTACCTAACCTCGGTATCTCTACTCGTCTCAATATTTTGCAACAATACTATTAAGGACTTTTAACAAACGATCAAAAACTGACCTATGACAAGAATGCTCCTCTCTCACAATTTCAATCTTTTCCAAGCAGAACTGCCCGAACTAACACGAGAACAGTTTGCCGAAATATTTAGCAAGGGTCTAGAGACTCAAGCAGAAATCTCAGCTTCTGCGATCGCAAACCCACATTGGATGGTCGAAGTTATCTATGACGAAACCCAAATTAGTGCTACTGAAGTAGGGCAAATTTGTTGCAATATTTTGGTCAGGAAACGCCAAGAACAACTGTCCAAAGAAACATCACTACCTCATGTCTTATTTTTGGGAGGTAAGAAAACCACTCCTCCGATGAGTACTTCCCCTACCTCTCTGCAAACTGGGGAATATGGTGTGGATGTCGTGGAAACAGCTAATGCAGATGATTTTTTAGTAGGGATTCGTTGGCAAGAAATGACCACAGACAAACCCCCAGAAAATATTTTTAAGGTTGAGTATCGAGAAGGCTAAACAAGACTTATAACTAGTTAACAACGAACAGTCAACAATCAACCAACAATGCAACAAGTTTCGGGTATTTTGCAAGCAGGCCATCAAGTAGCATCAGGCATTGCCCCAGATAGCCCTTATGAAAAAGGCACAATTGAAATACAATTACCCTTTTTTAAGGAGTTAGGCTTAGATTTGAGTCCTTTTTTTAGAGGGACGCTCAATGTCAATCTAGCACCAAAAGTGTTTGAGTTAGTGCGATCACAATACACTTTCCACAATGTCAAGTGGCACCCTGACTATCCAGCCGAAGATTTCTCATTCTCCCCATGTCAGGTACGCTTTCAAAATCAAACTTATTCTGGACTAGTTTACTATCCCCATCCTGAAACCAAAATTGGTCATTTTCAAGATCCTTCAGTGATTGAAATCATTGCACCTCATATTTCAGAGCTTAATTATGGCGATTCCTTAATGTTAGTTCTTGACTCTCAAGAAATCGTTATCAAATGAAGTATTACTATCTCTAGTTACTTCTTCCTTTACTTATCCTGAGAAGATCTTTCAAAAAAAAATCTATAAGCTATTCAACTACGGCGATAACTTAAATTAAACTTTAAGCACACGCACTAAAAACAGGAACGCAGATAAAACCGATGGACAACGCTCAACTTTGGCAACGCTATCAAGACTGGCTCTACTATGACCAAGAACTAGGTTTCTTTCTCGATGTCAGTCGGATGAGTTTTGATGATGCTTTTGTTGCAGCTATGCAGCCGAAGTTTGACAAGGCCTTTAAGGATATTGCTGCCCTGGAGGCTGGGGAGATTGCCAATCCAGACGAAAATCGCATGGTTGGTCACTATTGGCTTCGAGATCCTGAACTCGCTCCTACCCCAGCGCTTAAACAAGACATCGTTGAAACCCAAAATAAAATCATCGATTTTAAAGAAAAAGTTCATAGTGGCGTAATTTGTCCTCCTAGTGGCGGAAGATTCACCGAAATTCTCTCCATCGGTATTGGTGGCTCTGCTTTGGGGCCTCAGTTTGTAGCCCAGGCACTAGCACCAGATGATGCACCTTTAAAAATTCACTTTATTGATAATACTGACCCTGCTGGGGTGGATAAAGTTTTAGCAGAAATAGGCGATCGCCTACCTTATACTTTGGTATCAGTCATCTCCAAATCAGGTGGTACTCCCGAAACTCGGAACGGGATGCTAGAAGTCAAAAAAATCTACGAGGATAATGGTTTAGATTTCTCTGCTCACGCCTTTGCTATTACAGGCAAAGCAAGCAAACTAGAAGCGATCGCAGAGAGAGAAGGTTGGTTGGCTATTTTCCCAATGCGTGATTGGGTAGGGGGCAGAACCTCAGAACTCTCTGCTGTTGGTATGGCAGCAGCAGCTTTACAAGGTATCTACGTCAGAGACATGCTCAAAGGCGCAAAAATGATGGATGCTTTGACGCGCAAACCTTCTATCAAAGAAAATCCCGCAGCTTTACTCGCTCTATCCTGGTATGCAGCAGGACACGGCAAAGGGGACAAGGATATGGTTATTTTGCCTTATAAAGATAGCTTGCTTCTCTTCAGCCGTTACTTACAGCAGCTAATTATGGAGTCTTTGGGGAAAGAGAAAGACCTAGATGGCAACACAGTCAACCAAGGCATTGCTGTATACGGTAACAAGGGATCTACCGACCAACATGCTTATGTCCAACAACTCCGAGAAGGGGTCAACAATTTCTTCCTGACTTTTGTGGAAGTACTCGAAGACCGACAAGGAGCCACTGTAGAAGTAGAGCCAAATATTAGCTCTGGAGATTATTTATTAGGCTTTTTATTAGGTACTCGCGAAGCTCTCTCTGAAAAACAGCGTGACTCCATTACAATTACGATTCCTCAGGTTAATGAAATTACTGTGGGTGCTTTGATTGCCCTTTACGAACGGACAGTTAGTATTTATGCGTCTTTAGTTAATATCAACGCTTATCACCAACCTGGAGTAGAAGCAGGCAAGAAAGCAGCAGCCTCTATCTTGGGCTTACAAACTGCGGTAGTAGATGCTCTACAGCAACAAAAAGGCTCAATTTCTCTAGTAGATTTAGCGAGTAAAATCAAAGCTAGCGATCGCATTGAAGCAATTTATAAGATCTTGATTCATCTTTCGGCTAACAATCGAGGTGCTGTTTTAGTGGGAGATCTAGGCAAACCTGCAACTCTTACTGTTTCCTGGAATGGCTAATTTGGGTGATCAGTCACAAGCAACTATGTCGTTTTGTCCTTGATTAACCTAACCTCACTTGATTGTTCAGAACAGAATAATCCTAGTAACTTTAGAGCTAAATAAGTTAGTTTTGAGCATCGCTATTCTATCCTTAGAGTTTTAGGCAAGGGTGGAGTAGCGATTACTTATGAGGCAAGAGATAACCAATCTCAGAAATCTGTTACTATTAAAGTTATGTCTCTGAAACAGCTAGACAATTGGAAACAAGTAGAACTATTCCAACGAGAAGCGGAAGTCTTAAAAAAGCTAGATCACCCGCAGATCCCTAAATATCTGGACTATTTCGACATCGAAACCACCACAGATAAGTTTTTCTATATTGTTCAAGAATTAGCACCAGGAAGGTCTTTAGCAGATTTAGTTGAGTTTGGTTGGCGCAGCAACGAAGCCGAAGTAAAAAATATTGCCAAGCAAGTTTTGAATATTCTCAAATATCTGCACTCTTTAGATCCTCCTGTAGTTCATCGCGATCTTAAACCCAACAACCTAATTCGCTCTGATGATGGCAAGATTTATCTGGTAGATTTTGGAGCAGTGCAGCACACCTATTACAACACTCTGATGCAGGGCAGCACTGTAGTAGGGACATATGGTTACATGGCTCCCGAACAGTTCCGAGGCAAGGCTTTATCCGCAACAGATCTCTACAGTCTTGGTGCAACTATCCTCTTTTTACTGACCCATCGTTCTCCGTCCGAGTTACCGCAAGATACTCTCAAGCTGGATTTTCGTAGTTCGGTCAATATTTCTGAGTCGTTTGCTGATTGGCTCGAAAAGATCCTCGAACCAGATATTGAAGATAGATTTAGTTCTGCTGATGTTGCTTTAAAAGAGCTATTGAGTAGTGAAAAGGTCAAGCAAAGAAATATTTTAAAAGGTTTAGGAGTTGGAGCTTTATGTTTGACTTTAGCCTGGGGATTTACTTCTTATAAATGGGTTTTTCTTAGTTACTTTGGCTACTATCCTGCTGGTGTCTGTTCAGGCATAAACAGTTTAAAGAGTATAGATTCACCGAATAAAAATAATAAACAAGATTCCTTAATAACTATCAATAAAGAAAAGACGAGAAAAATACTTATAAATTGTGTGATTGAATCATATCTTTTGAGCCGGGAAGAAAAAAGGTGGATAGTTCAAGTTTTGACAAGAAAAGGAGTGGATGTAAATAGTACAAACCATAGAGGAGAAACACCGATATTTTTTGCAGCAAGTTCTCATTTCAAAACCCCTGATCCTCAGAGCGACCTACCTATAGATCAATCCGTTATAGATAATTTGAGAAAAGAATTTCGTCATGTAAGCCCAGATATAGAAAACCCAGAGAAGTATTTTGGTGACATAGACATGATATTTTTTTTGCTATCCAAAGGTGCAGATATTAATGCAAGAGATAAAAAAGGTAGGAGTGTATTATTCAAATCCTTAAGAAAGGACATCTTCGATATCTTAGTTAATAATGGGGCTGATATTAATTTAAAAAATAATGCTGGTTATTCTGTCTTAGCTGATGCTGCTAGAGTTGGAGACATCAAAAAAGTAAAATTATTAATTGAGTATAGAGCAGATGTAAATAGCAGCAATGATTTTGGGGAAACTCCACTGCACATAACTGAAAGATATGACATAGCTGAATTATTAATTGAGAATGGTGCTGATGTTAATGCTCGCCTTAAACATGGTTGGACGCCTATTTTCTTAAAAAAGAACTATGATACGGCGAGAATACTATTAAAAAATGGGGCTAATGCCAATATTTATGACAGCGATAGAAACACACCTCTTCACATGGTAAAGAAAGGAAAAATAGCAAAATTATTAATTGAAGCAGGAGCACAAGTAAATGCTAAAAACAATAAAGGTTCTACTCCTCTATCTTATGTAAAAAATGCCGAAGTGGCAGAGATTCTAATTGATAATGGAGCTGATATAAATATAGAAAACAACCAAAAAAGAACTCCTCTCATGCATGCAATATATCAGGAGAATAAAGAGTTGGCTCAACTACTAATTGATCGTGGAGCAAAAACAGATAATATAAGCTCTAGCCTAATAGTAGATTCATATCGAGTAAATTCCAGCAAGCATAGGTCTATCAACGCTTTTATTGTAGAAAATAATTTCAATATTTCAATCAATAGATGAGAACTATAATTTTAGAAAATCGTTACATTATTAAAGAAAAGCTCGGACAAGGTGGTAGCTCCATAACTTACAGTGCCATCGACCAAGAAACCGACCAATCCGTTGCAGTAAAATCCCTTTCTTTAACAGGACTAAATGATTGGAAAAAGATTGAACTCTTTGAGCGCGAAGCCAAAATCTTACAACAACTAGATCATTCTGCAATCCCCCGCTATTTAGATTACTTTCAGATTGAAACCAATAGCGATGTTTATTTTTATATTGTTCAAGAACTCGCGCCAGGACAGTCACTAACTGAATTAGTTGCTAACGGTTGGCAGCCAGAGGAAGCGACAGTTAAACAGATAGCTCAACAAATCCTTGAAATCCTGGTTTATCTGCAACAGCTAACTCCACCAGTAATCCATCGCGATCTCAAACCCCAAAATATTATTTATCAACCCGATACTGAAAAACTCTTTTTAGTCGATTTTGGTGCAGTCCAAGATACTTATAAACACACCGTTGTCGGAAGTACAGTGGTGGGGACTTATGGCTATATGGCTCCTGAACAATATCGTGGTGGGGCATTGCTTTCTACTGATATTTATAGTCTGGGTTGTACTTTACTCTTTTTACTGACTAGACAATCTCCTGCGGATTTACCCCAGAAAAAGCTCAAAATAGACTTTAGAAATCAAGTTGCGATCACCAAAGATTTTGCCAACTGGATCGATAAACTAATCGAACCCAACCAAAGCGATCGCTTTCCCCAGGCAGAATCAGCCCTATTGGTATTGCAAGCCAAACAAGATCTTAAAGCTTATCAAACTGCAACCATAACTAAACCCAAAAATAGCCAGCTAAAAATCATTAGAGAAAGCGATCACTTACAGCGGATTGTAGGTTTATGAGGGACAGTAGCAGCAGTGGGCAAACCA
>CAZSEZ010000151.1:0-9788 GCA_964606015.1 uncultured bacterium | reverse complement strand
AAGGAACTGTTGTGTACACAGTCAATCGTCAAGGAACCCTTGGTAGTTTTGATTCCAATGCCAGCGCAGTTACGGATGCACCGTTAGTTGTTCTAGTTAATTCTGGGACAGCTAGTTCCAGTGAAATTTTGGCCGGAGCATTACAAGATAACGAGCGGGCTTTGTTAGTGGGAGAAAAAACTTTTGGTAAAGGCTTAATCCAATCCTTATTCGAGCTTCCCGATGGTGCGGGATTGGCTGTAACTGTTGCCAAATACGAAACCCCAAGTCATAAGGACATCAATAAACTTGGTATTAAACCAGACCGCGTCGTTATTCAAGACCAACCAATTCTCTATTCGGAAATTGGTACAGAGAAAGATACTCAGTATCAAGCTGCGGTAGATCTATTGGGCACTCAGCAAATTGCAAATGCGGCTTAAGACCATAAATTGAAGAGATTGCGTTAGAGTGGACAAGTTTGTAGATAGGAACTTGAGATAGATACAGTAGTCATGAGCTTAAAAGACCGTATTGGCGAAGATATCAAAACCGCGATGAAAGCAAAAGATAAGATTCGCCTGGAAACTGTCAGAGGCATCAAAAAAGCAATTCTTGAGAAAGAGGTTGCTCTACGTCCTAAAGGGCAAGATAGCCTTACGGAAGAACAGGAAATTGAATTACTAGCTCAACAGGCAAAACAGCGACGTGATTCTATCGAGCAATTTACAAATGCTGGCCGTAATGATCTAGCTGATAAAGAAAAACAGGAACTGGCCATTCTGGAAAGCTATCTCCCAGAACAACTAAGTGACGAAGAGTTAGACTCAATCGTCAGTCAGATAATTGCCGATACAGGAGCAACCTCGGCCAAAGATCTCGGTAAAGTCATGGGGGCAGCCATGAAACAACTCAAAGGAAAAGCTGACGGCAAAAAAATTCAAGCCTTAGTCAAAGAGAAACTATCCTAGAAAATCAAAAGATAGGCTAGGTAATTAGCTTCTGCCAAAATAACGAATAAGGGTGAAGCTTAGTTCACAAGGCTTCACCCTTATTAACATGTACCAAGCTATTCCTTTAATCGAATAGCCTTTAGATTAGATCCCTCTATAAGTTCTTTGAGGGACTTAAAAGTTAAGAAATTGACGACTACTTCCAGCCAGCACGATCCATTATTTGAACTGCTTTCGCACTGTTTGCCCCATAGGCATTTACATTAGTTGTAATATCCTCTTTAAAAGAGCCAAAACCAGCCAAAATCGGATCAACAGTGACTCCTGCAACAACAGGGTACTCACTATTGCCCTGAGCATAGAAAGTTTGTGCTTTGTCACCTGCCAAAAATTCTAAGAATGCTACTGCGGCTGAGGGATTTGGCGCAGTCTTCACCATACCACCCCCACTAACATTCACATGGGTACCGCGATCGCTTTGATTCGGGAAAAAGACGCCTATTCTATCGAAAATAGCAGTTTTATTTCTACCTTTAGCCATTCTTGGTAGATAGTAGCTATTAGCAACAGTTAGATCAGCTAAACCAGCAGCTACTGCTTTAATCTGGGCAGTATCATTACCTTCTGGAGAACGAGCAAAGTTATTCACAAGACCTCTGCACCAAGCTTCTGTTTTCTGTTCACCATGAATTTCAATCAATCCTGCCACCAAAGATTGGTTGTAAATATTACTCGAAGAGCGAACAATAAATTTCCCCTGCCATTGAGGGTCAGCTAAATTTTCATAGGTAGAAAGCTGACTGGGGTTCACAAGTCCTTTGTTATACATGATCACCCTTGCTCGTTTAGTAAAGCCAAACCAAAGATTATTTTGATGACGTAAATTAGCAGGAATTCTCTCAGATAAAATCTGCGAGCTGACAGGTGCAAATATACCTGCTTGTTCTGCCCGCCATAACCTACCGGCATCTGCTGTAATCAAAACATCTGCTGGACTATTAGCTCCTTCACTCTTGATCCGTTCTATTAACTCGTCTGCTTTTCCTTCAATTAAATTGATTCTTATTCCTGTTTGGTTACTAAAAAGCCTGTAGAGTTCGTTATCTGTATTGTAGTGACGAGAAGAATAAAGGTTTAGTTGTTTTGTTTGAGTTCTTGCTAGCTTCGGGTTTACTAATTGACTCGCTGCGATTGCGGTAGTAGCTGCACTAGCGCGTAGAAAAAAACGTCTGGTAAATCTGCTCATTGCTTGTTAACTTCTAATTCAATTCCTCAATTGAGGCATCTAGATATATTTCTATTTGAGAGATATTATCATATTCTTTGCAAGTAATTCTCAATAACCTAAAAATAGTGAATGATATCAACCAACCTTAGGCCTGACTAAATAGAACAAATGAGGAGCTGAAAACTTGCTGTACCGCCCCATTAACCATTTACTGGAAAGATCAAAAAATTTTCAATCCCCCGAAGCGAGTTTTAAAGCAAGAAGAAAATGGCTAATTTTAGTTGACAGTTCAGTTACAGGCCAAAATTATCTCTTCAAATTCACGACGATTAGTTAAAGGGGCAAATTCACGTAAAAGCTTCACCTGCTCAAATGCCTGTTTCACTGACGGACTTAGAGCACAAATATAGAGTTTAGACTTTCGAACAAGCGCTAGCTGAAAAACGTCGTACAACGCTGATACACCTTCTGTTGTTATGGAAGTTGCATCCCGAAAGTCAATTAATATCAGCGAAATATCTTGCTCAATAAACTTCGCTATCTCCTGATTCAGTAAAACGATTTTACTATTGTCTATCTGTCCAGAAGGCTGTATTACTTGAACAATTCCTGGCATTCTTATATCGTCTCCTGAATTTAAATGTCTAAAACGGTTAACTCAGAAGTCATTCCAAGCTTTAAAAAATGATTTTAAAAAAAATTAAATTTGTAGGTTATCCTGTTATATTTAATTTGCCCAAAAATTCGTCGCAGAATATCAGGTACAAAATTTTTTCAATTTTCTTAGCCAGCTTGAACCAACACAGTAAATTTCTCTACAAGAATCTAATTTACCTAGCTAGTAATTAAGAATGAATCGACGATTATGAATTAGTACAAGTAAAAACAACTAAAGCAATTGTTGTTTTCTAATACTGCTAAGCGGTACTAGTGCATAACTAACAGAATCTACTACCGAGCTATCAACAAACCAATTATTAAAGAGGTAGAGCTAACTAAGTAAAAATTCACAGCCAAAAATTTACTGTTACTTACCTTGGCTGGTAAAGCATGATATTGCTCGACATGACTAGTCAAATTTATTGCAACAGGCAAACTGATGGCAATAAGCAAAACAGGCCAAGAAAGATAACCTAAAAGCACAAATGCGATCGCAAACAAAAAGAAGATACTTACTAGTAACTTTAGGACTATTGCACCCATAGCAGTTCCCATTCTGACAATTGGAGATTTCTTGCCTGCAGCTAGATCATCCTCAACTTGATGAAAGTGCGAACAAAATAAAATGATTGACGTACTAATGCCAATAAGTACGCTTACAACTACACAGGCAAGAGAATAGCTTTTAGACTGTGCATAGTAGGCAGCACAGACAGCTCCAGGACCGAAAGTAAAGAAACAAATGACTTCACCCAAACCCCGATACCCTAAACGGAAAGGAGGACCCTGATACACATACCCAAGAGCACAACAAATTAAAACAATAACTAGTACAGTGGGGTCTTGTTGCCACCAAGAGATTAGAACAATCCCCAAACATCCAACTAACAAGAAAAAATTAGCTAACCAAAAAACAAAACTAGGATTACCCGTTAAATTAACAACAGAGTGAGCCTTATTGATATCAATGCCAGTATCAGCATCAAAAACATCATTGCTGAGATTGAGCCAAGCGATAATCAGAATTGCAGAAATTAGAAAAGTAACACAAATCTTTCCCTGAAAAGATACACCTTCACTGTAAGCAACTGTCATCCCTGCCAAGATGGGAATCACTGCAACACTGTAAATCGGAGGCTTAATAGCCGCTAACCAAAGCTTTTGTCCACGGCTAGATGTACTTTCTTTTGGCTCAACTTGGTTCGTAGTCATGCGAAAAAAATTATGAATGAATCAGTAATTACATTTTCAACACTTTTGGCTGTCACTCAAGAGGTCGCAGAGCTACTTCGTGCTTGAATGATCTGTAGACTATCAGCTGACAATCTCACAGTTTACATAGTTTTACGAAAGTTCACGATTAAGAGAGGGGTGGCATTTAGTTGCTCTAGAGCCTTGGAGCGAAGGTGAAAGGTATTGTGCTTTTCTCCAAAATATTTATACAATTTGAGAGTCTGAAAGAAAGGGAGACTGTGCGGTTAGCCAATTTTTTAGGTCTTTGTCTATAACTGTCAAAGCTCTAACAAGTTGTTATGTACTCATCACCTGCTTGATGAACTTTTTAATAAGGTCTTATTTGAATTTCCCTAGTATCTATGCCTGTTATTTCCCAAGACAACGAATTTATTCTCGAAGATTTAGAGTTAGAAAATTTTTGGCAGAATCGCCCTTTCCACTTGGAGGTTACCAGGAATACACCTATTTTGAGCTTCGCCCAGAAAATCGAAGCGGTAGATCTTTTGGCTATTCTGAATGAGTTTTCTGTAGAGAATGACCTGAGGTTTTATTGGGAGAATCCAAGTAAGCAGGAGGCAGTTGCTGCATGGGGAGTTACAAGAGACTTATTAGTGGATTCCCCAGAAAGGTTTCGACAGACACAGAGTTTTATTGACAGCTGTTTTGCCCAGATATCGCAAGAAGGGGATGTTGGAACCGTAGGAAGCGAAACACGTGTTTTCTGCAGTTTTTCTTTTTTCGACGATTCAAACCGAAGACAGCAGAACAATAATAGTTCCCAACCCACTGCTACGATATTTTTACCTCGATTTCAAGTTACGAAAAAGAACAAGAATCACTTTCTTCTGATCAATTATCCTCTGAGTGATCGCTCGAAGACAGCTCAAGTAGTTAGATATTTGAAGGACAAAGTCAACTCCATCGATTGGAGTAAATATGAGGAGCTAGCCCCGAGCCATAAAGAACCGTTAGATTGGCAAGAGCAGGATATATTTTCAGCTGCAAACTCTCAGTATTTCAAAGCTACAGTGCGCTCTGCACTAAACTCAATTGCCCTAGATGAGCTGAGTAAAATTGTCTTAGCACATGCAATTGATATCAAATCACCAACGACCTTCAAAAGTATTGAATCCCTCCAAAATTTACGCGATCGCCATCCTGATTGCTACATCTTTGCATTCCGTAACAGCAGAGGACAAGATTTTATTGGTGCCAGCCCAGAAAGACTAGTTAGTATCCAGAACCGTCAACTGGTCACTGATGCGTTGGCAGGATCTGCACCAAGAGGCAAGAGTACTTCTGAGGACGTTCAGTGGGCGAATATTCTCTTGAAAAACCGTAAAGAGAAACGTGAGCATCAAGCTGTCAGTGACTTTATAAGTGCTAGATTGAGAGATTTAGGACTCAAACCACATCAGCTTCCCTTACAACTGCTACAGCTATCAAATATTCAGCATCTTTGGACACCTATTTATGCCCACCTTCCAAAAGGGGTTGAACCGTTGGAAATTGTGGCCCAGCTCCATCCTACCCCTGCAGTAGCAGGTGTACCAAACCGAGTAGTATGCAATAAAATCCGTCATTATGAGAAGTTTGACCGCGGACTTTACGCCGCCCCTTTAGGTTGGGTTGACAGTCAGGCTAACTGTGAATTTGTAGTCGGCATTCGTTCTGCACTTATAGAACAAAATAATGCAAGACTGTACGCTGGAGCAGGAATTGTTTCTGGATCGAATCCTGATAAAGAGTTTGTGGAAATCCAACTCAAACTTCAGTCCTTGCTCAAGGCATTAGTGTAGTGTAGAGAATGCTAGACTTTCGTAATACCAATACCCTATGGTGTTCTATCTTAGTGGAGACACTGGTTAAGCTAGGACTTACCAAAGCAGTAATCTGTCCTGGCTCCCGTTCTACACCTTTGACTATCGCTTTTGCCCAACACTCATTGGTGGAAGCAATTCCGATATTGGATGAAAGATCTGCGAGTTTCTTTGCCTTGGGACTAGCGAAAAAGGAGGAAAAGCCTGTTGCATTAGTTTGTAGTTCTGGAACAGCAGGAGCCAACTTCTATCCTGCAGTAATAGAGGCTAAGGAGTCCGGAATACCATTAATCATATTCACTGCTGATCGCCCTCCAGAGTTACGCTATTGCCATGCTGGACAAACCATAGATCAGCTGAAACTTTACGGCAACCATCCCAACTGGTCTTTAGAATTAGCCTTACCAATGGCTAATTTAGATTTACTTTCCTATCTTCGGCAGAATATCATCCAAGGTTGGTCACAATCCCTTTATCCGATGAGGGGAGTCGTTCACTTTAATTGCCCTTTCCGTGAACCATTAGCCCCGATTGAAGAACCACAAATTCAGATTTTAAAAACCCAAATCGGAGAAAATTTTTTTGCTCACTTATCAACCCCGACTGTTCGAAATCAACCTCTAAATCAGAATTACAATCCGCTACCTTATTTAGACTTACCAGATAGAGGAATCATCATTGGTGGTCTAGCTCAAGTGAATTCAGCGAAATCAAAATTCTATTGTCAGAAAATTGCGGTCCTTTCACAGAAACTCAATTATCCTGTTCTAGCTGAAGCTCTGTCTCCCTTACGCAATTATCAAACAATCAATCCGGAACTCATTACCAATTATGATCGAATTTTAAGATTCCCTGAATTTCGGAATAAGTTAAAGCCTGAAGTCATTATTCAAATTGGTGAATTACCGACTAGCAAGTGTCTACGCCAGTGGTTACATGAGATAAACATACCAAGATACGTTATCACAACAAAACCAGAAAATTTCGATCCTATTCATACAAAAACTATCCACCTGCGCAATAGTCTTGATGCACTGGTTGATAACACCTTTGAGAGAGAAAAAACTAATAGCTCTATTGCCTACTGGCGGCTGTGGCAAGATTTAGAACAACAGACACAGAACGAGATTACCCAATACTTCCAGCACCAAGACAAAATTATCGAAGCCAAAATTCCCTGGCTAATTTCAAAGCAGCTACCATCTGGAACACCAATTTTTTTTGCCAATAGCATGACAGTGCGCTACGCAGAGTTTTTCTGGCAATTAAACAACAGTAAAATCATCCCCTATTTCAGTAGAGGAGCAAACGGTATTGACGGCACACTTTCTACGGCGTTGGGGATTGCTCATTCAAGTGATCAACCTACAGTCATGATTACTGGGGATCTGGCTTTACTTCATGACACAAATGGCTTCCTCTTGAAGCAACATTTCCAAGGTCACCTCACGATTATTCTAATCAATAATAATGGGGGAGGAATTTTTGAAATTTTGCCTATTTCCCAGTATGACCCTCCGTTTGAAGAATACTTTGCTACTCCCCAAAGCGTTAATTTTGAACTTTTAGCTCAAACCTATGGTGTCACCTACCACCTAATTACCAAGTGGCAAGAATTTGTTAGTAAGATTCAACAACTCCCAACCAATGGAATCCGCATTTTAGAACTCAAAACAGATCGTCATAAGGATGGGGAGTGGTTAAAGCAACGATTTTGGAAACCTTCAAAGCTCAAGTAATTCATCATTGGGTAACTGCACTTCAGGCTTTGCTTTAGCTTCTAAAGCAGTTTGATGAGCCCTTTTGACTTGACGAATTGGCATGTTGGCAATTACCGAGGTCATACGATCGCTATTTTCTAGACCAAACTCCATTTCATTCATGTCAATATCGACATAACGGGCTACCACTTCAAGGATATCTTTCCGCATCGAGTCAATAACATCAGGAGTAACAGTCGCACGATCATGAGCCAAAATATTGTGCAGACGCTCTTTCACTCGCTTACGACTACTTACGTCACCATGACGGGGAAAGATCATTTCGAGAAAATCAATCATTTTCATTGAGAAAAAATTCCAAATAAAACCAAAATAAAGTCTTATGTGCAATCAACAATTAATGTCGAACTGCACACTTCTAGACAGACAAGTCAACCACCGAATATCTTACGTAAACGAGTCAAGATATTGCCCTCTCCAACAGAGAAATCAAGAAACGGAACCTTTTCCCCTTCAATCCTACGGGCGATATTCTGAAATGCTAAACCGGGTAAAGAATCCTGATGACCAATTACCAAAGGCTCGCCTCGATTGGTAGCTACAATTACTTGTTCGTTATCGGGCACAACCCCAATTAAAGGAACACCCAGAAGCTCTAGAACGTCTTCGACACTCATCATTTTGTTCTCTTCAATCATATGAGGCTTAACCCGATTGACAATTAAGTTAATCTTGCTTACCCCTTCCGCTTCTAGTAGTCCAATAACGCGATCAGCATCTCTTACTGCCGCAATTTCAGGTGTAGTAACAATCAGAGCCTCTTGGGCAGCCACAATTGCATTACGAAATCCTAGCTCAATTCCTGCAGGACTATCGACAACAATATAGTCATATCCTTTAGCTAAAGCCGTGATAATTGTTTTCATCTGTTCCGGTTCAACAGATTCTTTATTACGATTTTGAGCTGCTGGCAGTAAAACCAAGCCACTAAGTTGCTTGTGCTTGACTAAAGCTTGAGCCAAACGACATTCTCCTGCCAAAACATCTAAAGCTGTGTAGACAACTCTTTCTTCTAAACCCAGTAGCAGATCGAGATTTCGCAGACCAAAATCGGCATCTACCAAAGCAACTTTACGGTTCAGGCGTGCCAAAGCTGCTCCTAAATTAGAAGTAACGGTGGTCTTGCCAACGCCTCCCTTACCAGAAGTAATAACAATTATGCGACTCATAGATTTTAATTAACTAACGATCTGTCTAGATAAAAATTGAAAAATTGGTCTCTCGATTTAATTATTAGTACGAACCCAGGCACCTTCTCGTTCAGAGAAATTATGGGTCTTCGCAAAATCATTTGCCTGCGCTAGACTAATCCCTTTACTGCTTATGAAAGCAACTTCAGGAACAAAAGTATGAGGTAACTTTTGAGGAGCACGGGCTACTTTATCAGCAATTCTCAGCTGAGTAAATTCCATTTGAAGTGCCATCACACGAGATTGGCGATTGCCAGTTGCTCCAGCATGGGCCACCCCCCGAAGCCTTCCCCAAACAAAAATATCCCCAGCAGCAATCACACTTCCTCCAGGGTTCAAATCTCCACAGATGATAATACTGCCGCCGTGGCGAATCTCCACACCGGAGCGGATGGTATTTTTGATGTAGAGAGGTTCTGCCAGCAATTCCCGGGTTATTGCCGGTTCGGATACGGCTAAACTAGGTAAACTAGTTCGACTTCTCTGTTCTACTGAATAGCCAGCAGTAGCAGCAGCAACGGCAGTCTGTCTTCTCTCTGCTTTAACTTTAGTAAGCCTTAGTCCCACCTCTTCAAGTGTTTCAGCCACAGCTTGCAACTGTACTGTATCAACTAAGCGATCCTGAGTTTCCAGAGCAACAAATGTTCCTGGTTGCCAAGACTGCTCCTTCTTTTGAATCAGATGCTTTAACTCCTGCCAAATTTCAGACCAAGGCAGCTCTAAGTTGGCTTCTGCCTCTGCGGGTAGCACTACAAGTAGTCGATCCTCTTCATTTTTGATTTGGATCTGTGAGCAGCAACTAGCTAAGGTAGAAGCTGGACTCGAAAGCATCCCATCTGTTATCAAACCAGGCTCTAAAACCATTATTTACGCTTAATG
This sequence comes from uncultured bacterium, assembly GCA_964606015.1. Taxonomy (GTDB): domain Bacteria; phylum Cyanobacteriota; class Cyanobacteriia; order Cyanobacteriales; family Xenococcaceae; genus Hyella. The sequence goes on along the minus strand of CAZSEZ010000151.1, from coordinate 62 downwards.
TAACCCTGATAGTCTTGTCGATCAAAGACATACTAACTCATGTCTCTGATTTTGGTAGCGGA
>CAZSEZ010000150.1:9701-9909 GCA_964606015.1 uncultured bacterium | reverse complement strand
GGCTGACTAGCTATTTGACTGTGTGGAATAATTATTTCCTTTAGAAAGGCTTCCCCATCATTTATTCTGGGCAAAAATAGTTTAATGAGATTTTTGTTTCTGCTAATTCATAGCTTTGAAAATAGTTTTTTATGATATTTGTTGGGTGTTTAATAATTGAACTGGCTGAATATTATGCTTGGAACTTAATCGCAAGTTTTAATGATAA
>CAZSEZ010000150.1:0-9673 GCA_964606015.1 uncultured bacterium | reverse complement strand
TATGGATTTATAATGGTTGATTCGTTAGTCAAAAGCTAAGATTGCCTAAAGTTTTCTGCTTATAAAAAAAGAGAACTTCAAAATCGAAGCTCTCTTTTTTTCAGTTTTTCACTGTACTGAAAACTGATAAGAAATTAAGCAATAATTTCTAGATCATCGTTAGAGATGGTTACATCTCCAGAAAAAGTTGCTAAGACAATTTGCGCATTAGCGCCAGTTCCATCAGAGTCAAAGAGCAATCTCCCATTGTTGGGATTGAAGATAAAGCGATCGTCCGCATCGCTAGCAGAATTACCCAAGGTGAAAATATCTGCACTAACTGTCCCAGCAGTTAAACCTGCGCCAAAGCCAGAAGCGGAAATAGCAACAACATCCTCAGCCGTAAAGTCAAGAATATTATTATTGCGATCGCTCAAAGCGCTAAACAAGAAGGTATCACTGCCTGCTCCTCCAGCGAGAGTATCATTGCCTGAACCGCCTGCAATAACATCATCTCCTGCTCCCCCAGTGATTATATCTGCGCCCCCTGCTCCAGAGAGAATAACTTGGATCGTGGCTGCGGAAGCATCAAGGGTGTTGCTACCTCCTCCGCCAGTAACAATTACTTGCTCGATTCCAATCAACTCATCTGTTCCTCTACCAGTCAACTGGGAATCAGTGATCGTAAAGTCTAAGTTACCTGTTTCGGTGGCAATATCAGTTCCTGCACCGCCATCTAGGACGTCATTACCGTTATCTCCTTCGAGAGTATCGTTGCCATCTCCTCCTTCTAGAACATCATCTGCTTCACCACCAAATAGTTGATCGTCGCCAGAGCCACCGAAGAGGCTATCAGCACCACCATCTCCTTCAAGGACGTCATCACCAGCGCCACCATCAAGCAAATCTAGATTACCGCCTCCAACAAGAGAATCATTTCCTTCTTCTCCATTTAGGGTGTCGGGTCCTAAGAGACCTGTGAGAGTATCGTTGCCAGCGCCGCCAGAGAGATTATCTCCAACATCTGTACCTTCGACAAGATCGTCTCCTGCACTTGGATCGCTAACTCCTCCAATTCCACTGATTGTGCCGTCTTCAGAAACATTGAGGATTTGATTAATGTCAGTAAAGTTATTGAACTCTAATGTTGTTCCAGAAGGAAATTCAATTACCAAGCTACTGATTGAAGTATTAGTGCCTAAACCGAAATGAATTCTCTGATCGTTTTGAGCAAAATGATGAATTCCACCGTTTTGTTCTCTGATTTGAGTGTTGCCATCGGGAGTTATGACTGTAACTCTGGCACCGATCGCGTCACGATTGGAAATTGTTCCTTCAAGATCCAGCAGAATAAAATTATTATCATTACCTTGATTTTGGAATAGTTGGGAAGGTGCACCCAAATAGGTTGTTCCTGCAGAAGATCGTTCTGTAGTAGAGCCAGTAAAAATATCCAAGAATCCATTATTATCAAAGTCCGCGACTGCGATTCTTTGGCCAAAGGCAAAATCAAGACGATGGGGGCCTACTGTTTCCCCTGCTGCTCCTCCCGCTAACTCAACTGCTACAAAAGTTCCATCCCCTTGATTTTCATATAAGGTGTTGGACACATTGAAAGAAGGACCAGTGTTTGCAACATATATATCTAAGTCACCATCATTATCAAAGTCTCCTGAAACCGCTGACTGACCCAAGGTATTGACCCCAAATCCTGACTCCACTGAGCGATCTTCAAAGCTACCAGTTGCTGGATTAAAAACAAATAACTGATCTGGTAAACCATTGATGTCACTTAGATCGTCTGGGGTTTCGAAGCCCACTTCTGTTAAGCCGGAAATACCAGTTGTTGACTGAACTGCTACTTGTACCTGACTGTTATTAGGGGAAGAAAGAATAAATTCCCAAGTTTGAGTTGCAGTATTAAAGCCAAGATATAAACCAGCTTGACTGCGGTCAGCAGCTAGACCAACTACGCTACTATCACTACTGGAAAGAGTGAAATTAGGCTGCTCTGTATTAGCTACGTTGGATGTTTCTACTAGAGCTGATTGACTTTGAATAAATGATACTAGCTCTGCTTGAGTGGGATTGCGTCCTGAGGCACCAATGAAGATTTGAGAAGTATCGATACTTGCGCTTGTGCCAAAGAAGCTGAAAACATCTACTGCGATATTTCCTCCAGTTTGGAAGTTAAATCCTACCTCAGCCCCTGCTGTAACAATTAAGTCCGCAGAAACGATATTGCTAGAGCCTTGAAAAACACTTGAGTTTAAGACACTTGAGCGCGATCTGACAACAAAAATGTCGTTAAAGCCATCATTATTGAAATCGGCAATTATGGAGTCCCTAGGAGCAGTTGTATCTTGAAGATCCTGAGTTTCGTCATTGCCCAAAGTATCAGTTAGGGTGCTTTGGAGATTACTAAACTGACTAGTAATATCCTGGAATGTTCCACCGCTCGAAAAGTCATAAACTCTTAGCGGAAACTCAAAAGTACCTTGAATAATCAGGTCTACATTGCCATCGCCATTAACATCTCCTAGTTGGGCATAACGAGAAGACTGATTGGCAACATCAAATCCTACTTGAGCCGAAGCATCAAAAAATGTTCCGTCTGCTCTCTGTTGGAAAAAAGCTGTTTGACCTTGTCCATCATCACGTGCAGCTGATGTAATAACAACATCTAACAGGCCATCGCCATTGGCATCGAACCATAAAGCAGAGCGACCTCTAGCGATTGTGTTCTCTAGACCGCGAGGAACTGCTTCGTTCTGAAAGTTGCCAGCGTTATTAACAAAGAAAATATTAGGTTGTCCGTCTCCCGCCCCTAACTGTCCTCCGCCAGCAACTAGTGCATCTTGATCGCCATCGTTGTCAAAATCGGCAAATGCTACACCGTGGGTATCTCCCCCACTTCCACGACGGAAATCCGAGGCATCTCTAGTAAATGTGCCATCACCATTGTTGATATAGCGAACAGGAGGTCTTGGTGTGGGAAACGCCTGACTTGCACCATTAAAACCGTGGGGGCTCACCCAAAGATCGACAAAACCATCATTATTTAGATCTACCCAGTTGACGCTAAATGCTTCATTTCCTTGGAAACGAGACCAAATAATTCCTGCACTGCTACTGACTTCTTGAAAAGTGTTTTGATTTAGTACCATTTTGATAAAACTTCTTCCATAGTATTTGGTTAAGTAAATATACTTATGTAGTTGGATGTATTTATGTACAACCATATATTTCCACTATAAAAGTTATTCAGTCGTATTACGGGGTTCGGTATCCAGAAAAACTATTCTTTAGCAAAACTTCATTTGACTCAAGAGATTTAGACTTAAATATCCTCGACAAATTGGCTTGTAGAGATGCCTACTTCTTAAAACATGCTTGAATTTGAGGAATCTGGGGGTTTGTTAGAGATAAAAATAAGATGAAGTGACTTTATTTTTAGTTAGGTTGAGACTGTTGAAAATACCTATAAGACGCAAATATAAATTCCCAAGTAGTCAGAAAATTAGCCTCAAGAAAGAATATCCTTGTCCTTGTCGCCGTACTGGCTGCCTCAAACCTATTATGCTTACTGAGGCTATGGGATGCGATCGCTGCCAGCAAATTTTTGTGGTTCAGGATAATCGGCAAACAATTGAGCAGTTACCCTCAATTTATCAAAAACGGATCTGGCGATGGAACGGTCGTAGATGGATCAATATGTATCCTGGCTTAAATCCCAATTCATTATCTGTATTATTTGCTGCAATTTTCCTGTTTCCTTTAATTTTTGCAATTGTTCTGCCTTTGATCTTGCAGCGTTTGACGGCTCCGAGTACGATTCTTGGGGTAATGGTATGCTGTTTGCTAATCACAACCTTAGGATTGGTACTTTGGCTGACCTACAGACCTTAGGAAACTCGATCTCAGATCATGGATAATAGTTTGCCAAACTCAACTCTCGGCGCAGTCAGTCACGCGTGTAAAGCTTCTCGTGAGCTAGCTCTGACACCAGCCCAGATTCGTCGTCAGGGCATTTTGCGTTTAGCAGAAGCAATTGAAGATAACCTGGACGATATTCTTGAAGCTAATACTCTCGATCTGGAAATGAGTAGAGATATGGCTGTGTCAGAATTGACTGCAGATTGGCTTAAATTGACTCCAGAAAGGCTTTCCGCTGCTGTGGCTATTTTGCAGCAATTAGGAAAAACTAAAAACTCAGTCCAAGATCTCGTGGGTGCTGTCTATCAGTCAGAGCCTGGGCAAACTTATTGCCAACCCAAACCTCTTGGGACGATAGCTTTAATTTACGAGGCCTTTCCCGAACTAGCCGTAATTGCTACAGGAATGTGTCTCAAAACGGGGAATAGTTTGGTATTGCGCGGTTGTAGTACTGCTAGTTATACTAATCGGGCTATTGCCGGCACCTTACAGAAAGCGCTAACAGACACCGAGTTACCTGTTGGTTGCATCGAAGTTTTGTCTCCTGAAGCTGGTTCCTCAATTCAGGATTTGGTCACAAGAGAGCGAGAATTAGACTTGATTATTCCTTATGGTCGCCCCAGTTTAGTACAACAGATTGCGGAGCAAGCAACGGCTCCTGTCCTTAGAACTTCAGTTGGTAACTGTTATCTTTACTGGTCTGCCACTGGGAATTTAGAACTGGTCCGAAACATGATTTTGAGTAGTCATGAGGGTAACCCCGATGCGGTAAATGCCATTGAAAAGGTCTTATTACATGAGACTGTTAAGCCTTCTTACCTGACGTCTCTATTTGGTACTTTGCAAAAACAGGGTTTTGAACTTCGAGGAGATAGTGATTTACTCAAAGAATTTTCTGAATACCTTCAACCTGTTAATCCTTCTGAATGGGGGAGAGCTTATATGAAGAAAATTATTGCTTTTCATTGTGTTCAAGATCTCTCAGAGGCTACTACTTGGATAGATCGCTACAGTAGTGGCCATGCTGATTGTTTAGTAACCCAGTCTTATCAGGAAAGCCGTCAGTTTGCGCGTAGTGTAGACAGTGCCTTAGTCTATATCAATGCTTCTCCTCGTTTTGAACGAAATCCGGGTAGTGGGGAAACAGTATTTTTGGGAATGTCTAATCAAAAAGGCCATTCTCAAGGTTTGATTGGTTTGAATAGTTTAACTACTGTTAAGCAAGTCATCCAAGGACAAGAATGAAGGGATTAAGAAAGTGTAGTGTATTCTGTGAACGATGGATAATCAGGATATAGAGAATTTTAATCAACTAAATTGGTTATGAAAGAAAAAGGTTTAGGGCCGGATACGAAAGTAAATGTCTGGGATTATAAACCTTGGTGGTGCCAACCTTGGTCAATTGTTTTAACAGGGATAACAATAGTTGCGGGTAGCTGGTTAGTGGGCCATCGACTTTGGATAAGTGGTTTGATTGTTATCCCGATAGGTGTTTGGTGGACTTACTTTCTAATTATCTATCCTCGTGCGATCGCAGATGCTCACAGTAGTCCAGATTAAAACTCAAATTTTGATCCTGTACACGCATTAATTAACTATCAATTAAGTAACTACCAAGATTTATACAGAGCTGATTTGCTAATCTTTGTTGTTAATCATGAAACTTGGCAAATTGATAACATTTACCAATTAAACTCAGAATTTGAACTCTACCTCTCCCTCATTACTTGAGCTTCAGCAAGTCAATCTTACTCCACCAATTGGCCTGGATTATCTATTATCGGATATTTCATTTGCAGTTCAACAAGGTGAAAAAATCGCTGTTATTGGAGCTTCTGGTTCAGGGAAAACATCTTTACTCAGACTTTTAAATCGCTTAGTTAGCCCTGTTGAGGGAGAGATTTATTGGCAGAATAAGTCTTATCGTGAATACTCTGTTATTGAGCTACGAAGAAAGATCGTCTTGGTACCCCAGGAGCCTAAACTTTTGGGCATGACGGGTAAAGAGGCTTTAGTTTATCCTTTAACGCTACAACAATTGGATAAAGAGGAAATTAGTCGAAGATTAGTTAAATATTGCGATGGTTTGCAAATTTCTCAAACCTTGTTAGAGAAAACTGAATTACAGCTTTCCCTTGGGCAAAGGCAACTACTAGGGATTGCTCGTGGCTTAATGTTAGAACCTGAAATTTTACTTCTGGATGAGCCAACCTCTGCTTTGGATCGAGGAATATGCGATCGCTTAATTGCTTTACTAGACCAGATTAACCAAGAACAACAGACTACGATTTTCATGGTCAATCACCAATTAGATATTTGTGCTCAGTTTGCCCAACGTATTTTTTATTTGAACTCAGGACAATTGCAGGAAAATACAATTGCTACTCCTGGGAAATGGCAGGAAATTGAAGCTAAGATCAGGAAAGTTGCCCAGGACTCAGCTCTAGAATGGGAGAGTTAGATATCGCGTACATAACTCTGGAAAAATTGACTTAATCTATTAGCCAAGAAAGTCGATTGGGGATCATGAACGAGAGAACGTTCCCCTAGATATAGATATCAAGAGAGGGATAGAAAGATGGAGTATCAAGGGAGTGATTCTTGCTTGAAGCAACAAAAACGAGATCTTAGAAAAGTACTATTAAAGCAGCGACAAACCTTAGATGAGCAACAGTGGCAGGCTAGAAGTCGAAAGATTTGCCAACAGCTACAAACTAATTTTTTATTTTCTGAGGCTAAGACAGTTCTAAGCTATTTTAGTTTTCGTAACGAACCCGATCTAAGTTCTCTTTGGGAAGTAACAACGAGATCAAAAAAATGGGGTTTTCCCCGTTGTATTGCCAATCATCTAAGCTGGTATTTCTGGCAGCCTAATCAACCATTAGAAAATAACAAATATAAAATTCCTGAGCCATTAGTTACTGCTGTTGCTGTTCCTCCGCAAACTGTCGATTTGATTTTAGTTCCTACAGTTGCCTGTGATTATGAAGGTACTCGTTTGGGCTATGGTGGCGGCTATTATGATCGTTTTTTGAGTAGACCTCAGTGGCAAAATATTCCTACAGTAGGAATTACTTTTGATTTTGCTTATTTGACTGAATTGCCTAAAGAATCGTGGGATATTCAATTGGACTTTGTGTGTACAGAAACCCAGTTCTCTTGACTTTTTTAATCATTAATGGTGACTTTTCATTAGTAGGTAAAGTAACAGAATATTAAGCAAAAAAAGTACCTAATAAGCAAGAATACTCAGCAGATTTTAATCTTTGGTTCAATCATTTAAGCTTTATTAAGTAAGAGCCACATGATATTTAAATAAATAGGTAAATTTGCTAGATTAATTCAACTGGCAGGTTAGAACATTAGTGTTTCGGGCGGGTCTCCACTTGTTTCAAGATTCTGTCCGTCTAATAGAAATTTAAAACTTAAAAGTACTGTTTAAAATTACCCTGTAAATATGAATCATTTTCAAGACGCTTGGATTCAAGAGTGGTGTGACACTAATGGTTGGACAGAGCTATTTAGAGAACGCTATAACAGCTATTGGGCTTTTCCTCCTAGTGCGGTTATGCCAGAACCTATTCCTTGTAAAGTTCTGCGTAGCATCAAAGCAGAGAAGGGATTAAGTAAGGAGGAACAGTTATGGCTGAGTACTGCTACTGTATTGAGCGTGATCGCCGCTATTCTTTGTTATTTTCTACATAATCCCATGCCTGTAGTTTTAGCTTTTGCTTTTGATGCGATTACTGTGGCTCAGTTAGAAGTAGAAGATATTTAGAGATTGGTATTTAGAGATCTTGGGGTTGCTCTATAATTGTTTTTCAGATTAACTACAGCGAAGCAAGCAGAATGCAATTTGGTAGCAGCAAAAACGAGCAAACTCAAGAAAAGTGGCGTTGGCAAATCGATAATTTTGTCGATGAGTGTGAGACTCAACTAGCAGCTTTGAGTTGGGGTTTACACCAAGAGTGGAACGACGAAAACAATACAATTTTGGGTATAGATCTTAAGCCACAGCCTCATTTTGTTGCCTGTAATAGGGATAGTCTTCTCAAGCTTAACCAGAGTACAAAAGGTCACTTGCAGGAAATCTTAGGGTTAATTGGTGGCTATCAACCAGATAAAGAAGTCTTAGGGTTAGTGATTGGGGAAGGTCAGGTTAAGTTGATTCATTTTCAACCTGCTACCCCGCCACCAGATTGTTTTGAAACTGAGAGTAAAGATATTGATGGCTTGATTGCTAGTTTAGAATCGAAGATGCAGAAGATTGAATTTGAGTAGATCTTATCTGGAGAGTTGCGATCGCTAGTTTTTAGGATTTTTTTTTCAAGCCTAATTGAATACCATATTGTTTGGCATAGCTTGCTAGCTCTTGTAGTTGTTCTTCAGGAAGAACTCGACGGGGAATAAATCGTTGTTTTCTCTCGGAAAACTTCTTTTCGGAAGTAAATTCAAGGATAATACTTTTTTCTGCGATAAAAAAGTATTTTAACCGTTCCCATGAATATACTTCTGTTATGGTCTCATCGAAGCATAAATATGGATCATTTTGACTAAAACTAAATTCTTGTTCGTTAGCTACAACTTTTCTTCCTTTAACCATATTAGGATTTTCTCGCCAAGGACTTTTGATTTGTGAAATACATGTCCAACTCGTTAACTTCCAGATAGATCTTGCTTTTACCTGAGGCAAAGCAAGTATTCCAAATACAAGTAGCTCAAATGACACCCATGACTCATAATAAAGCTCTAACCAATAACCGAGTAAAGGTAAAAATAATGATCCTGCTATAAAAGTTAATGAGAAAATGTATTCAATTTGCCAATGTAATAGAGGTAAATTAGTTGTATATTTTCGTACAGCAAGATAGCCATCTAGTTCATCATCTAGAGTTAGTTCGTATTCTATTTCTAGCGTCTTTAATTATTTCTAATATCTAATCTATAAAAACTAATAACTAAACCAATTCTATTTACCAAGTAGAACAAAACCATCCCGAAGATGAAAATCTGCTTCTGTGCCTGGATGGGAGATCTCCAATATCTGAGAGCGCCTTTGGTATCTTTTACGACCATCGTAACTGCTGTTTCCGCAAGAGGATTGCCAGAAATAACATTATCAAATGCAATTGCTAACTTCTAAGTTTTTTATTCATGCCTAACTGTAGACCATGTTGATTAGCAAGATTTTTTAATTCCTGTAGTTGTTCTTCAGTAAGGACTCGACGGGGGATAAATCGCTGTTTTCTCTCGAAAAACTTTTTTTTGGGAGTGAATTCTAAAATAATTCCTTTTTTTGTGATTAAAAAATACTTTAATCGTTTCCAAGGATAGGATTCTGTTCTGATATCGTAAGGAAGTAAAGATCGCTTATTGCTACAAAAGATAAATTTTTGTTCATCGATCACAAGTGTTCTTTCTTTAACTATGTCGGGATTTCTACGCCAAGACCATTTAATTCCTAAAACTGATGCCCAGCTAGTCAGCTTCGCTAGGGATCGTGCTTCTATTTGAGGTATGTAGATTACTCCTAAGATTAACAAATATACTGATGTTTCTATCTGCAACTGTAGATCCCAAATCCAAGTAATGAATAAAAACAAGATTGAATATAATAAACAGCTCAGAGATGCAATATATGTACTATGCCATTGTAGTAAAGGTAAATTAGCGTTGAATTCTTTAGTAGTAAAAAAAGCATCTAATTCATCATCTAGAAGTAATTCATATTCTATTTCCAGCATCTTTAATTATTTCT
>CAZSEZ010000149.1:0-9912 GCA_964606015.1 uncultured bacterium | reverse complement strand
AGATCTAGTTTAAGGATTTGTCTGCCCTAAATCTAATTGGTGACACGCCCTAGCTGTGATCACTAGTAAAAGACATCTAGAAGATAACAAGTTTAAACTGGAGCGATAACTACAACTGTATATTTCTACTGATGACTTCTTCGTCGTATCCTTTAATTATCGCCTATACTATCGCTTTTGGAGCTTACTGGTCTTGGGTTGTTACAACCAAGATTTTAATTTTGTTGAGTCCTTTCTTTGGATCTTCAGTAGAACTTAAGAAGCTAATAATAACTGTATTTTATTTCCTTCCAATAATTACTATTCCTCGTCTTTTGCCTCAGATTTTTGAAGATTATTCAATTATGGGTCTTATATTAGGTCTTGGAATTATTCCCTTCTTTAGTTGGAATAATGTGGTTAAAAGAAGAAATAATCTAGGAGAAATTCTCTTTGCATCGCAGTATACTTCTCCGTTCAATGATGTTTCTCTCCTTTTAATTTTTATTGCTCTGATCTGGATACTTCCTCAAGCTAAAAACAGATTCTTTAGTTCAGACATATTTGCAACTACCACTTTTGGCGGGATAGAAATCAATTCTTATATTTGTGGAGCCTGCTTAGTAATTTGGCTGTTATCCAATGTGATTTCCTATATTTTATCAAGCTGGGCAAAGTTAGAGATTCGCGATCGCGGACTTTGGATGGCATCTACTGCAACAACTTGGGAGAAGATTATTGATTATTCATGGTCTGAGCAACAACCAGACTTACTGATGGTTAAATCCATCAATGGTTTTCAGAAAGAAATCACAAATAAGTATCAGTTTCTCTCAACAGAGAAAGTAAATGTTACTGATATCCTCACCAAAAAGCTAGGCCCGATATAAATAAATTTAGATCAACCAATTACTACGAGCAATTTTTACTTTCTAGTAGTGATAAGTCAGAAAAATGTGAAACCCCAACATCACAAAAAATATTGCCGTCAAGATAATGTGAGTCCCTAGCCAAAAACTTCTCAGGTTACGAATTAAAGTACTTTTAGAAACTCCGGGAACAGCCTTAGCATCCATACTACTATTACTCACCCAGCTAAAAAATCTTCTTTGAGGAGATTCAACAATACCTGTTTCGGCAGTAACCCCCATCAGTGCCGAAAGGCTAACTGCAAAAAAGACCCATAAAAAAATCGCATTAAAATTCAGACCATTCAGCCCGATTGTATGGACCAAAACAACAGCAATTAAGCCTACACCTAAAAATACATGTAGTTTACGCCAAAATTGAATCGAGCCAGGAACCTTGACTTTAACAATCCAACCTCGACCACGCTTGCGGGCTACTAATGCTACTTCTAGTAAAGCGAAAACCAGACAGACATAACCAGTAATCTGTTTATAAAGGTTGCCTTCGAAAAACATCAATAAGTCAAAAGACTGTTCGCGAAGGATTGGCTCATACCAGCTACTTAGAGCGAAAGGAGCCAAAATTGCCGCAGAGATAAAGATCAGGATAACTAGAGTGGAAAATTTAGGCTTCATAGGGTTGCCATCAATTTTGAAAAAAACTTAGAGATAAATAAAAGAAGGTGGGCAACGTACAACCATCTAAATACGGTGTAATGCCCACCCCAATTTATAGACTGAAAACTAATTCTAGGATTGGTCTACAGGAAGGTTGATGATAATTCCACCCATAACATCGTTTAACTCAAAAACCTTGTCAGGATAACGCTCTAAGTGAACAGGGTGAGTATTGTGGCAAGATGCACAAGCTTCTGCTACGGCTTTATCAGGATAAAGAGCAGAGAAGTAAGTCTGACCACCAATCTCTTGATAATCTTTGTAGGGTTCGCCAGTTTCGTTAACGGCTTCCATTGCCTTTTTCTCAAACTCAGTTTTTGGTTTGTGGCTATCGTTGATATTCCAAGTAGAAATTAGGTTGTAGGTAAAGTCTGTAGTCTTTTCTAGAGCTACCTCTGAGCCCAGGCGGAACATTTGGGCTGGTAAGGGAATACCATCGGTATCTTTCCAAAATTCAGTAGCTTCAACATCAACTACACCATTAGGCTTGTCTTTACCTTCTAGCTTGGTGAGTCGGTTGATAACATGTTTGGTGTATGCAGTACGATCTGCCAAAAGAACAGTGTGAATGTAGTCTACAACTGTCTCAGGAGCAATCCCTACTTGGGCAGTTCCAGTTCCACCACCGCCACCGCCACTACAAGCGATCGCAGTAAAAGCAACTGTTAGAGCCACAGCTACCAAACCAATGGTTCTGGTTTTTATTGTACGAAGGATATTGTTCATTGTTAGGATAAATCCAGTTCTAATTTGATTGAGTGAGGTTGAATAACCAGATAATTCTGGATTACTCGGCTTTGCTCGATCTTTTCTTCTCTAAAGCACGAACCAGGTCAAAGGATTCCATCTTTTGAGTAGGCATCTGAGCAAAATTTGTTTCGACAAGTTCATCGTCGAAAATACTGTTGTAGGCATGTTCCAGACCATGACAGTTTAAACAGACATCTTTAACCATGCGATCGCGGGGTAGCAGGTTATAAGTGTTGTTGTGGTTGACCATCACAGTCTTGCCCACTTTGGTTCGGGGTAAGTGGCAAGTAGCACAAGTAACAGCTCCTTCATTGGGGCGAGGTAGCTCGTTCAGATTACTAACTAACTTGGCATGAGGAGATTCTTTGTAGTTAAGAGAATGCTGATCATTGTGACAAGTCAAGCAGGAGTCAGTAGCAGCCACCGCAGTATTCACCGAATGAACATCATGGCAAGTATTGCAATTCATCTCCAATTTTTCCACACCCTTTTTCATAGGGATATGAGCCATTGCAGGAGTCAAAGGAGAAATCCCTTCTAGAGTTCGAATCCCGTGTTTACCCAAAAGGAAGGTATCGACAGAGTTCTCATGACAGCTACGACAGCTTTCAACTGGAGGCTTAGCCACCACCTTTTTAGTTGCTTCGTCCTGGTGGCAACTAGAACAGTTAACCTCTGCTAAAGCATGAGCACTACCTTGCCATTGCTGCTCGATCTCCTTCAGCTGACTCTTAGAAAGGCCACTGGCCTGGGCTTCAGCCAGCCATAAACCATTAAAGCCCAGTAGAAGTACGATCAACAGAAAACTAGACAATAGTGTGCCCGCCAACTTCCGCATTTGCAGTTTAATCATCCTGCCTCCTTGAGGAAAGCCTCGATTAAATCCGCTTCAGGAGCATCATCTAACTTTGCTTCTACACTACGATTAGGCAGTCCAGGCTTTGGCAATATCCACGGCTGATCGATATTTTTGCTCAGGAAGCCAGTAGATATCGAACGATGATCGTGGTAATTGTGGCACCCACCAGTCCAACAACCATCCGGTGTAAAGCTATCATGACTAGCTAGTTCACCTTCAATAACACCCTGATGGCAAGCCATACACAAGTCAGGTTTGAGGTGTACTCCTCGTCCAAACATATGCACGTGCTCTTCATGACAAGCAGTACAAGTCAAAACGTCTAGTTTTTCCCGTAATTCAGCCCACCGGGGATCGCGAAACTTCTTCTCGCCATGCATATCCTTCGCCATTTCCGCTTCATGGCAACGGTTACAAGTCTCATTAGAGACAGGCTTAAAACCCTCATGACAAGATTTGCAAGAAGTCTCAAACAAAACATGACCATTCGAGGTTTCCCCAGGCAAGAAAATAGCCTGTTTGCCTGTAGCAAAAGCAGCCGAAAACAGAGTAAGTGACAAAACCATTACCCCGATGATGACAAACTTTGATTGCAGTAATTTACCTAGTTTTACCAACAAAATTTTGGCTCCAATTCTGGCATATAGCCTTTATTACAAAAGAATTAGGAGTAGAATCACGCCAATAATTCCGCCACCAACAACAGCAAATAATCCAGTATTGGAATTGCCCTCAGAGTCGGCACTTGTAGCTGGAGTACCTGTAGCATTCGGTGCAGCAGAATTAATAGCAGCAATTTCCTCTTCGCTGAGAGACACATCGACTTTCGGCTCTAGAGCGACCTCTTCTTGGCTATAGTCAGCTCCGTCTAGCATAATCTCGGTAATCGCCCCGTAAGCACCAACCCAGGCTTCTTTAACATTAGGAGTCCACTCCTCTTGAAGATATTGCTCAAAAGTAGCCAGCAAAGAATTACCAACTAGAGGATAGTGTTCTGGCAGAGCCCCATACTTAACATGTCTGGCACCCAAGCCACGAAGTGAACTACTCAAAGCATCAGGGTTACGGAGATTTTCTACTACCAGTACCAGGGAAGCTAATAGTTTCTTCTTCTGCTCTGCCATGTTTGAGTGAGTAAACAAAGGCTTAGCGTCAGGATACATTGTGAACAGATTGTCGTAAAAGCTACTAACAAACTCATCCGCCTGAGGCTTTACTTTCTCGAAACTTGCTTCTAGCAATTCTACTTGTAGTGACATCTATCTCTGGTTAAAAACCTTTCCTCTTGAATAATACTTACCTTTATAAATTCCCTAGATCGCTCTTGACCGTATCCATTGTTACCATAACTGGTATATTTACTAACCTTGTACCATCTTGCATTCCTTTTCTGCATCTAAACTATGTAAATTAATCAAAAGAATACTAGGTATGCAGTACAAGTTTAACTAGATACTAAATTAGTCAAAAATACTCAATAGGTATACGTGAGATCTTGCGTAAAAAATTATACACCCACGATTAATTCACCCGAAATCAGATTTTGGGTCTGATCCCATAATTTCGATAATGCCAGTAATCATTCATTATTTGATTGTGATCGAAACAGAGTTCTGTAGGCATGTTCCATTGACTAAAAATGGCTAGATTTTTGGCATCATCGGCTGCCTTTGGGTCTCCTACTGCGGTAGCAATAAAGACAATTGCAATAGTGTGTTGACGCTTATCTCGTTGGGGATCGGAATATACATAAAACTGTTCTACCAACTCAACTTCTAAGCTGACCTCTTCTTGTGCTTCACGAATGGCCGCACTCTCAATTGATTCGCCATAGTCAACAAAGCCTCCAGGAATCGCCCAACCGTAGGGAATATTTTTCCTTTCAATAAGTACGATTGGTCGTTCTTGGCGATCGCACAATTCGATAATGATGTCTACTGTTGGAGCAGGATTACGATAAGCCATTATTCAGTTTTACTGTTAGTCTCCGTTGGATCCGGTCTACCTATACCCAAAGACCATAGCTTTTCTCTGACATCATTTTTAGTCTCTCCACAGTAGTGATATTCTCGATTCGCCAAATTAACCAGATAAAAGCCGAGTTTGCCACTGTAGCGACGAAATAACTCGATGATGACTTGTCTCTTGGTCAAGCCATGTCTTTCTTCAATATTCAACAAATTTATATTCTGTCGCTGGGGATTAGTAATCAACTGTCCAGGACTATAGAACCAACCATCAATTTTTTTCTCAACAATTTGAATATGTGCTGGGTAAAAAAGAATCGTCATAATTTACTGTGTAGAGAACGTTATCTCTTGCTAATCAGTAACTAGCAATAAATAACTTTGTGTTTTGCACATCTTTAATAAGTAGATATGCTCAACCAAACATCAATAGAACCAAAGTATTATTACTGATTATTTTGAACCTGTAAAAGTTCTTAACTTTAATTCTGGATTGGTTATAACACTTTTTTTTCATAAAAGAAATTACAACGATATTTTTATCATCCTGCCATAAGTATTTAGGCTTATTTTTACCAAAAATAAACCCCTTTGCCTTCAATCTTGATATCTCAAAAATCGAAATAGACTAGGGGAGATTTAACCTCAAAAATTCTTATTCAGAATAATTTAATAGGTGCGTCGAGAAGTAGCAATTCTTGAAATAATGCTAGTGGTTAAGACCAAAACTACCAAAATAAAAGCAGCAGCCCAAGCCAACTCTTGCTGGTTCTCAAAAGGAACAATAGCAAAGTTATAAACCAAAACAGCTAAAGAGGCTGTGGGTTCAGCAAAGAATTTTTCCCAATCAGGCCAATACTGAGTAAACAGAGCTGTAAATAGCAATGGTGCAGTTTCCCCCGCAGCCCTAGCCACAGCTAGAGTAACGCCTGTAATAATGGCCGGAATCGCAGCAGGCAGAACCACTTGTAAAACTGTTTGATAATCATTAGCACCTATACCAATTGAGGCTTGACGTACCTCTTGGGGGACAAGCTTAAGTGCCTCATCCGTAGTTCGCACAATGATTGGTAACATCAAAATAGCCAGAGCAAAGCCCCCAGCCCAAGCAGAATACTGTCTAGTCACTAAAACAATTGCAGTATAAGCAAAGACTCCAATGATGATTGAGGGGACACCACTCAACACGTTGGTTGCAAAACGAATCCACTCTGCTAACTTACTGCCTTTACTAAACTCTGATAGGTAAATCGCTGCCATTATACCGATGGGAACACTTATTAAACAGCCAATTCCCACCATAATCACTGTACCGATGATTGCATTACCAAAACCGCCACCCTCGGTAAAAGCTGGGGGAGGTAATTCGGTAAACACACTAGGGCGTAGAGAACTAATACCTTTGGTCAGAAGATAGCCCAAAATTATAAACAAAGGGACGAGCGCTATTATCGTAAACAGACCTGCTACTCCTGACATAAACAGCCCAAACAATGTGCGGGGCGAAGCAGGGTTTTTCTGCAAACTAGCGGGATTAAAATCGGTCATGTTAATTATTAGCTAGCTACTTTGAATCTCCAGTAATTATGCCATTCCAGCTTAAAGTCTAAATTAATAACAGATTAACTACTATCAGCCCACGGTGAGGAGCCAAACTCTCAGTATCTGTTATCAACACGAGCTAACTAACTAGCTTTAAGACTTATAGCCAATCGCTGCAATAGCTGATTCTAAAGCGATCGCGACATGCGTCCAATGAGTTCCTCCCTGACAAAAGGCAATATATGGCTCCCTGAGAGGGCCATCAGCCGAAAACTCTGAAGTACTACCATCGATAAAAGTTCCTCCTGCCATTACTAGTTCGCTAGCATATCCAGGCATTGCAGCAGGAACGGGCACCACATAAGAATCTACAGGTGAAGACTGCTGAATCGCACGACAAAAAGCAATTAATTTATCAGGATCGCCAAATTGAATACTCTGGATAATATCGTGTCTTGGTTCTAAAGGCTTGGGGCTTACTTCATAACCTAATTTGTCAAAAACATAAGCTACCAAATGAGTACCCTTAATTGCTTCACCCACCATTTGAGGAGCCAAAAACAAACCTTGAAACATCAAACGACTTTGATTGAGAGTGGCACCACTGCTAGAGCCAATTCCTGGGGCAGTCAGACGACATGCAGCCATTTCTACTAAATCTGCTTTACCTGCTACATAGCCTCCTGCGGTGACAATAGTTCCCCCAGGATTCTTGATCAGCGAGCCAGCCATTAAATCTGCACCTACAGCAGTGGGTTCAACTGACTCGATAAATTCACCGTAGCAATTATCGACAAAACAGACTGTATTAGGATTTTGCTGCTTGACGATCTGGACAATTCTCTCTATGTCACTGATAGCAAGACTTTCACGCCAAGAATAGCCACAAGAACGTTGGATCAAAACTAATCGGGTCTTGGGTTTTACTGCTGTTTTGAGAGCCTCCCAGTCAATTTTTCCCTGGTTTGTTAAGTTTAATTGACGGTATTCAATGTTAAACTCTGCAAGGGAGCCTTGAGAGTTTCCTCTTGTACCAATCACTTCCTCTAGGGTGTCATAGGGTGCGCCAGCAACGGCCAGCATCTCGTCACCAGGGCGTAGTACACCGTACAAGGCACAAGCGATCGCATGAGTTCCTGAAACGAACTGCACTCTCACAGCAGCAGCTTCTGCTTGCATGACCTGGGCAAAGACTTGATCTAGAGTATCTCTTCCTAAGTCGTCATGACCGTAACCGCTGACGCTAGAGAAATGTTGTACTCCCACTTTGCGATCGCGGAAAGCCCTTAACACTTTTTTCAAATTTCCCTTGACCTGAGTGTCAATACCAGAAAAAATCGGTATTAGTGCTTTTTCTGCTTCTAGCAGCAGATCGGAACCATTAATCATGCTATCGGTGGAAAGTGAGGTTTACGATTCTACCTTTTATTTTTACTTTTTACCATCCTTAATGGTGCGACTAAGATCTCGCATCATCTAGAAAAAATAAGCAAAGTTGAGATTCAGGTTATTCATTAAATGACAATTGCGACATCAGAAAAACTCCCTTTAGCTTGGGATAACATTCTTTATATGGCGAGCATTCATGCGATCGCCTGCTTGGCTTTTCTCCCTAGGAATTTTAGCTGGGGCGCTGTAGGAGTAGCATTCGTGCTCTACTGTGTTACTGAATGGGGTATTACCGTCGGGTTTCATCGTTTGGCTTCTCACAAAAGCTTTGAAGCGAATAAATTTGTGGAATACTTCTTCATCTTTTTAGGAACTCTTGCTTGCCAAGGAGGACCGCTTGACTGGATCGGAATACATCGTATTCACCATAAATACTCTGACACTCATGCAGATCCCCACAACTCTAAGAAGGGTTTCCTATGGAGCCATTGGTCTTGGATGATGCACAAATGTCCAGCACAAGATGAAATCCCCCGCTATATCAAAGATCTTGAAGGTGATCGCTTTTATCAGTTTTGCCAGAAATTTTTTATTCCTATTCAAGTAGTTCTCGGGTTAGCACTGTTTTTCTGGGGTGGCTGGTCTTATGTCATTTGGGGAATTTTCTTCCGTTTAGTAGTAGTTTTTCACTGCACTTGGTTAGTCAACAGTGCTACTCACTTTTTTGGCTACAAAAGTCATGAGTCTAATGACGGTTCTCTTAACTGCTGGTGGGTTGCTTTACTAACTTTTGGTGAGGGCTGGCACAACAATCACCATGCTTTCCAATACTCTGCGCGTCATGGTTTGCAATGGTGGGAAATCGATATTACCTGGATGATCATCAAAACTTTATCTATGGCTGGTTTAGCCAATAATGTAAAACTACCTAAGTATAAAGAAAGCAAAGCATAAGTTTAAGCTGTGGCTTGAGCTAATTAATCACTATTTATCATCGTATTAGCAGTAGAAAGCCGACTTTCAGTTAGCTCATCTACTGTCTTTTTTTATCTGTTTTTTAAGTTTGACGATAACAGTTTGAGATAGCAAGCAGGAACAACTTCCGTTAGCCAAATCTGGTTTTCAGAACAATAAAAAGTATGCCCTGCATTACACATGGCTAAAGCATCTACCTGAAAAATAACTGGATAACCTCTCCTTGCTCCTACCCTGATTGCTGTTTGTAGATCAGCAGAAAGATGAACGTGGTGGCGTTGCATCTTCTTTAAGCCTTGCTTTTTAATTTGAGCTACTACTTTTTGATATGTCCCGTGGTAAAGAATGTCCGGCGGAACAGCAACATCAAGTTCTAGATCGACTTGAACACTATGTCCTTGATTAGCTCTAATTAAGTCACCTTTATTATTGAAAGAAAATCGCTGTTTGTCGTTTTCTGCTACTACTTGCTTTAACTCTGCCAACGTAAAAGAAAAACCACTTTTTTTCGCTGCAACGAGCAACTTGTTCACCTCTAACCAGCCACCAGAAGCCAGCTCTAGACCCAGAAGATCAGGACGATGTCGCAGATGATAGCTGAGGAATTTACTGATTTTAACCTGACGAGACATGCAGTTATTTTTGATAGCTGGACAACGTAAAAAAATATTACTTGCTTCATGACGCAAAGTAAAAATTCTTAACGCAAACAGTTGTCAAATCAGTTTACGCTAGCCAAAGTAGGTATAAGTGTCGGTTCTGTTTAAGAAGTCAATGCAGCCAATCGATCACCGATTATGTATGTAAGATAGCAGGATATTTTTAGTATGAGTGTAAATTTAGCAACTATGTTACGTGAGGGAAC
>CAZSEZ010000148.1:0-9924 GCA_964606015.1 uncultured bacterium | reverse complement strand
ATTGTTCTAATCCGTGAGTAAGAACTAGACTAAAAAAAATATACTAAACCAGAGGACTTGTGCTGTGCATTTCAGGTTCTCTTTTTTTATGCTTATGACTTCTGCTCTTGTTGCCTACTACCCGAACGTGGTTAAGTAATATTAAGCATAGTTCATTTTTTATAAGGCGATCGCACTGCATTATTCATGTCATCTTTCTTTACCACTAGCAAGAAAAAATTTATTCCAGCTAGTAAACAGTCTTTAATTTCCCTAGTTAAAGGTATTGCTATTGATACTGCTACTGTCTTTTGGGGTGAATGGCTCGATCTAAGAGCAAGGATTGCACAAATAGCTGCTACAGGTTTGATTTCCCCTCTAATTTATATTTTTGCCTTTGGCTTGGGTTTAGGCAGTACGATTGATCGCTCAATTGAGCCTAGTGCAGGTAGTAGTTATCTAGAGTTTATTCTCCCTGGAATGGTCGCTCTTTCCTCAATGACTATTAGCTTTGGCGGAACTACTTTTTCCATTTGTGGTGAGCGTTTATTCTCTAAGACTTTTGAAGAATTATTATTGCTACCAGTACATCCTTTAGCCTTACACCTGGGTAAGATGTTTGCTGGGATTGTCCGAGGTTTGATGACTGCTGGTTCAGTGATTTTGGTTGCTGTTATCTTTACTGGAAAAATAGGCAGCTTTCTGAACCCGTTGTTTATCTTGTTATTAGTGTTGAATTGTGGCGTATTTGCGGGATTAGGAGTGATTATTGGTTTGAGAGTTAAGTCTCTAGAAAGTGTTGGTTTATACAATAACTTTCTCATCGTTCCCATGTCATTTTTAGGAGGAACCTTTTTTGATCCTGCTAGTTTGCCCGCGGCCTTAAAAGTGATTGTTTATTGCTTACCCTTGACCTACACCAGTAGTGGCTTAAGAGCTGCTGCCTATCTGCCTCTAGAGCAATTTCCTTGGTATTCGATCCCGATTCTCTTAGCTTTTGCGATCGCGCTATCTTGGGCTGGTGCTTATCAGTTTTCCCATCAACAAGATTGAGAATTTATTCGTAAATTTAGGTTAAGCACAAGAACTCTCATTTTTTTCGTTAGTTACTACTAGCTTGCTGTTTCAATACTGGGTGAAATCCGACATGGTTTGTGTATAAAATAGTCAGATTTGCCTCATATTCTTAATAACTGTTCCAGTTTAGTCTAAGTGAAATTAGCCTATATTGAATGTAGAACTTATATCGAGAGAAAGTATCTGAAAGATACATAAGTATCTATGAAATTACAAGCAAGACTATCATTAGTAGTGCTTCTTATTTTTGTGTGTGGGTGGCTAATTGCTGGCCTCACTGCTTATAAGGTTGAGCAGGGAAATGCACGGGCTGGTAGTGTTCATACTGCTGAAGTGCTTTTAAGCACCGCGATCGCTGCGAGAAGCTATACTTCAGATGAAATTCGTCCTCTGCTAGCTGATAAGGTTAGCGAAGAATTTATTACTCAATCTGTACCTTCTTATGCCGCTCAGCAGCTTTTTTCGCGCTTAGGTGAAGAGTTTCAATCATATAACTATGCAGAAAGAGTCTTAAATCCGACCAATCGCCAAGACCTAGCAGAAGGATGGCAAGTTGAGCTGATTCGAGAATTTTTGAGCGATCCCAATTTAAAAGAGATTATTGGTGAACGCAAAACTAGGACAGGAGAAGAACTTCTCTATGTTGCGCAACCAATCCAAATTAAAAAAGAAAGCTGTTTGGAATGTCATGGGAGACCAGAAGATGCTCCCCCGAATTTAATCAAGACCTATGGTAATTCTAATGGTTTTGGCTGGAAACTAGACGAAATTGTGGGAACAAGACTAATTTCGATTCCTATCTCAATTCCCAAGCAGAGGGCACAAGAAGAACTTCTCTCTTACTTGTTATTGATTGCCAGTATTTTTCTGGTGGCTTATACCGCCGTTAGCTTGATCGTCAAAAATTGGATCTTGAGTCCTCTTGATACAATCTCGCAAATGGTTGAGCAAATCAGCCTGAGTAATCTTGAGAATTCTCAGTTACCAGATGCCAAATCTAACTACGATGAGATCGGTAAGTTAAATAAATCTGTTAATAGGTTGTTGATAAGTTTACGCAGAGCACTTTCAGATAGAAGGAATAAGTAGTAATCAGTGTTGAGTGAATAAGAAAGTCTGAAACTTATTTCTGGTTACTACTGAATTAAACATGGTTTTTTCATAAATTGTTATAAATGAAAACTTCAAATTTAATTTCGATTGGTCTGACGGGATTGTTGCTTTTTGCCTACATCTTTTTGAGTAATAATCCAGAATTAGTATCAGAAGAGGCTTTAAATTTTCTCAATATTGCTGTTCTGATATTTGGCAGTATTGTAATTGTTAACTTTCTTTCTTCGATCCTGGTTGATTTTTGGTTTGTGCGTTTTCAGGGAAAGGAAGCTTCCGACTTGGTCAAATTAGTAGTTGCGCTATTGCTATATGGGGTTTGCGCGTTACTTATTTTTAGACTATTGGGGCAGGATATAACTGCTATCTTTGCAACATCTGCTTTGATTACTGCATTAATTGGTTTTGCTCTCCAATCTCCTTTAGGAAATTTATTTTCGGGTGTGGCGCTGCAAATCGATCAACCTTTTCAAATTGGCGATCGTGTAATTATTCATGAAAATGAAGGTCAGGTAGTTTCCATGACTTGGAGAGCAACTACTATTCGCACAAGTGATAATACTTTGGTGCAGATTCCCAACGGTCTGATGTCAGAAGAAGTGGTTAAGATGATTCCCTGTGATGGAACAGCACGGCGTTGTGTCGAGTTTATAGTAGTAGCCAAGTTTCCCCCTCAGAAGGTAATTGACAGTGTTTCTGAAGCTATTACTAATCGCCCATCCTCCAATATCAATCTTGATCGACCTATTCAGGTGAGGATGTGGGAGCACAAACAAACTTTTGAGTGTCATTTCATAACATATCGTATATTTTATTACCCTCGAATCTACGATAGTGCGGAGAATCAAACAGATCGAGAAATCTTGCGCCGAGCTTGGTATGCTCTTCAACGACAGGGGATGGTTTCAGAAGAAACCTTTGCTTTTACTGATCAACATCTGGAGCTAATTCGCTCGATCGAGCTATTCAAAGATTTAAACTTAGAAGCTCAGACAATCCTTGTGCAGCAATCTAAGTCATTATTGTTTGATATTGGTGAAACTCTCAATCGGCATAATCTTCCTGAGCAGGCAATGTTCATTGTGATTAACGGTCTGATTAATGTCCAACAGAAAATAAATTCGGTTGATGGTTACGATGAATTTCAGATGTTTAGTCGTCGACCAAAAAAAAGACCGCCTGTGCTCCTGAATCGTCGGCTGGTAGATGGAGTTGCCTTTCAGCTAGCTCAGTATATTGGTCCTACCGCCTTTTCCTTGGCTTACGAACAGCAAAGCTCTTCTCTTTACTGGCTTTATCAACATCTGGCAAGAGAAATCCCTAATCTTGATGAAAGAGTAGAATTTCTCGGCTTATGTCCTCTTACTCCCGTGGAACAATTGCAGTCGGGGGATTGTTTTGGAGAAATTTCTTTGTTTTTTGGTGAGTCTTTAGCAGAAGTAACGATGACTTCTATCGCGGAGACAGAGCTACTAGTGGTTCCACAGCAGGCACTTGCTGCAGTTTTAGAACGTGATCGCTCTTACTTGGAGATCCTGGCTCGTAGTTTTGCTAAGTATCAAGCTGATTATCTGGTTCAAACCATGCAAATGCCAGGAGAAAAGGTTTGGGATGTGGCAAGTATTGGACTTTTTCTAGAAGAGAAATTTAACCTCAAGTCAAAAGAAAGTACTGATTAGATAGTGTAATGAATAGTTTGCACCCAAAATGACTACTGTGGAGCAATTGTTTTGTTCCGCCATTATGATTTCCTGAACTTTTGTGATTGCATGATCTTAAGGTTTGAGTCTTTCTGCTTGTCCTTACGAATTAGGATCAGAGGATTAAGCAAAATCTTCAATCAGCTTAAATCGCATTTGGGGTTAGCTCCATCGATTGGCAAGGTCACAATTACAGTAGTACCTTTGTTAGTAAAGCTATTGAGATTGATTGTTCCACTATGGAGATCGACGCATTTTTTGACTACTACTAAACCTAGGCCTGTGCCAGGAATGCGAGCAACGTTTTTCCCTCGATTGAAAGGCTCAAATAGTTGGGCCATGTCTTCTGGGGGAATACCAATCCCGCGATCGCGAATTACTATCTGAGCACAATCATCTACTATGTCGAGATCAATACGAACTTTTCCTCCTTGAGGAGAGTATTTGGTGGCATTAGATAAGAGATTTGCCAAGATAGAGCGTAATAGTTTTTTATCGAGATAGGCTTTGAAGTGAGCCTGTGGACAATCAAAAATTAACTTATGGTTGGCATCAGTACTGAGTTGGATTTCTTCAATAAATTGCTGACAAAATCCTACCAGATCAATTGGTTTTGGATTGAATTCAAGCTTGCCTGTTTCTGCTCGATTAATGGTCAAGATATCGTCCAGGAGTTGAACCATATTTTTGACTGAATCTTGAATGCGGGTTAAATTGCGAATTCGTTTGCTCTCATCTTGCCAGACACTGGCTGAATTTTCTAATAGTTGAGCTGCTGCCAAAGCTGTACTTAAAGGAGTCCGAAATTCATGGGATGCCATCGAAAAAAATCTGGTTTTCATCGCACTTAGTTCTCGCTCTTTCCCCAAGGCTAAGCGAACTTCTTCGAGTCTTTTGCGCTCAGTAATATCCC
This sequence comes from uncultured bacterium, assembly GCA_964606015.1. Lineage (GTDB taxonomy): Bacteria > Cyanobacteriota > Cyanobacteriia > Cyanobacteriales > Xenococcaceae > Hyella. Next base: position 5,145 of record CAZSEZ010000148.1, on the reverse strand, counting down.
GAGAGTTGATCACGATTCTAGGTTCTGGGGTATCGTCAATAAACTTTTGACTGACTGCTTCGAGGACTCGCCAAGAACCATTTTCATGTTGGCAGCGAAATTCAATCGGAACAATGGGAGTAGATTGTTGTAAGACTTGAATGATTCCTTGAGAGGCAGAAGCTCTATCTTCGGGATGAATGTAGTCAAAGAATCTTTTTCCTGCTAACTGGGTTGGTTGATAACCTAAAACCTGAGCTACTGAAGGACTACCGTAGTGAATATAACCTGTGGGGTCAATAATGGTGATAATATCCAGAGCGTTTTCTACAAGACGACGGAATCTTTCATCACTACGACGTAAAGCGCTCTCAGTACGCTTACGTTCGGTAATGTCTCTTTGCACCGATATCCAATGGGTATAGTGTCCTTGTTTGTTGCTGACTGCCACAATACTAAACTCAACCCAAAACTCTGAACCATCTTTGCGGTAGTTAACAGTTTCCACTGTCACAGGTTGCCAGGTTTCTAAGGCTTTGCGTACTTTGTCTAAAGCTTGACGGTTAGTTTTTGCCCCTTGAAGAATTCGTGGTGTTTTACCCAAAACCTCTTCTAGGCTATAACCAGTGGTCCGGGTAAAGGCTTCATTGACGTAGATGATTTTTGGGCCTGGTTCGTTAATTGGCTCGGCCTCGGTAATCAAAATAGCATCGTTGGTATTGACGACAACCGACTGTAATAATCTAACCTGTTCTGCTTGGCGCTTTTGTTCGCTGATATCAGCAACTACTGCTACCATTCCAGTCAGCTGGTCTTGGCTATCAACTAAAGGAGCAGCGGAGAATACGATCTCAATTGGTGAGCCATCTTTTTTATAACGACTAATTTCCAAACTTTTGGGAGTGAGTTTTTGCGCAATAGTCTGTCTGATTTCCTGATATTCAGGAACGCTTTCTGTGGAAATGATTGGATTGGGGTGATCGCGTAATTCTGCTTCACTCCAGCCAAACATTCGTTCTGCTGCTGGATTCCAAATTTTGACTTTTTCTGCCAGGTCTAAAGTAAAGATTGCTCTCGGTGAAGCTTTGATCAGAGATTCTAAAGTCTGATTGATATTAGCTAACTCTTGAGTCCGAGTTTTGACCCTTTGTTCCAGTTCTCGATTGAGTTTTTGGAGTTGTTCGTAAATCTCTGATTGTTGAATGGCGATCGCGACTTGAGTCGCTAGCTGTTGCATGAGGTCAATTTCCCCAGATTGCCACTCTCTAGTCGTCTCGCATTGATGAGCAATCAACAAACCCCATAGATAAGGAGATTGTGCTTGGCCTGTGGCCGGAATTTCTCGTACTTGTTGGACGATAGGGACAACTAATTTTGCCTTGACCGAAAACTGTGCTAAAAATTCTGCTAAACAAGGTTCTACCGAATCAAGCTTGAGATCGTCGATGATGCGGATTTTGCCTTGGATATAGGCTTGATGATATTCGGTGGGAAAGACTTCTTCCGGGAAAGACTCGCCTAAAATCTGGGGGTATTGAGCCGAGACAGTTTCGGTAATCGTACTACCAGTACCATCTTCCCAAATTCGATAAATCAGAACGCGATCGCACTCTAAGAATTTTTTGACTTCAGCGACGGTTGTACTTAAAACCTCTGTTAAATTGAGAGATTGACGAATTTGCTGGGCAATTTGATTGATTAATTTTTCTTTTTCTCGTTGTTGGGCTAAAACAATTTCTGCTTGTCGGCGTTGCCTAATTTGCTTATTGAGGACGTAGTAAATTCCTAGTAAGAGAATTAACTCCAGACTTACTGCAATATCTAAGACACTAATCTTCAATAGATCACCAACCATTAGCCACTAACTACTAATAATTAACCATCAATTTTTAACAACCAACCATTAATAAAAATAAAAAAACAGGACTGTCTCATCCATACAGCCCTGGGAGGAATCTAAACCAATGGGAAAATTCAAAAACTAGAGACTAATGATGCCCCAAGCAGCCAGAGCCACTGCGATAGTTCCTAATCCAAGAACACTAGCACCTGCAATGGTTAAAATTTTGGCAGCAAACAATACTTTTGCTGGGGGATAGTAAGGTTGAGTGTCGAACACCTTGCCAGAGAAATAACCTAAAGCTCTTAATTTTTCTTGGTAATCAGCGCCGTAACGAGGCATTCTGGCAAAAGGCAATTCTCCTGTAGATCTCTGAGGGAGAATTCTTCTTCTCTGGTAGGGAACAGTATCATCACCAAAATTTTCGAGATACTCGTCACTATTTAGCAAAGCATCAACAAATGCTGCTAAACCTTTAGTTGCAATAGTAATTGACCAAGCTAATGTCTCGCGCTCGCCATAAACCTGTCTGCCTAAGACTCTTTGAACACACATTTCTACGAAACGGTAGTTACTGTTGGGTTCGTAGTTACGCTGACGGAAAGAATCTGAAAGCAATAAGCCACGAATAAATTCTCTAACAGTGATTTGACCATTTCTTAGTTGAGATTCTAGGGCCTTGTCTCGATTAGCGGCTAGTAGTTGCTGTTCATTAAAAATTTGACGGTAAGCTACTCGCATCAAATCTTGAAGTTCGCTTTCCGAAGGTAGGCTTTCTGCATTGTAAATCCAAGATTGTTCGTCACCAGGGATTTCGTAGCCGACTACTCTCTGGTTCTGGCTGGAAGGATTATACGCAAGGGAAGGTATAGTCATATCTCTTTTAAAATCTTAATCGGCCGAATCTACACCCCTAAACTCAAATCTAATTAATTCCAATTAAATTCCAATTCAAAGGCTTCAGATACGAGACCTTAGATGTTTATAAAATTCATGTTTCCTAAGCTTACAAAATACTCCGTAAGCAAACAGGTGTAAAAATGGTAAAGAAAGCGGAAAGATTTAATAGTAGCGATCGCGATACTCAATAAAACTAAGATAAAAAAAGAGCTGTAGCGATAGAATAGGAAGTTAGACAACTTTCCCAAAATTGCTCTCTTTGGGATTCAAACTAAGCAAAATTAAGTTACTAAGTATTGTAACAATATTTCTCATTTTAGAGTTAACAAATCGAAGTAAAAAAAATGCGAATTCTGTTGGTCGAGGACGATATCAATTTAGCGGAAACTCTGGCAGAAGCAATTGCCGATCAACGCTATATGGTAGATATTGCTCTAGATGGCGAATCGGCGTTGGATAACGTGCGAACCTTTGAATACAATTTGCTCTTACTCGATGTGATGTTACCTGATTTTAATGGCATTGAATTGTGTCAAAGATTGCGATCGCAGGGTAAACAAATGCCAATTCTGATGATTACTGCTCTCGATACTATCAGTGACAAAATTACAGGCTTGGACGCTGGAGCGGATGACTACATTGTTAAGCCTATCGATCTCGGCGAATTGTTTGCGCGGATTCGCGCCTTATTAAGAAGGGGCAATACGGCTACACCTCCAATTTTAGAATGGGGAGAGTTGAAGTTTGATCCTAGTACTTATGAAGTGAGTTATGCTGATTGTCCGATTCACTTAACTCCCAAAGAATATAGTGTTTTGGAATTACTCCTACGCAACGGTCGGAGAGTCCTGAGTCGCCCAGTAATTATCGATAGTATTTGGTCTCTGGCAGAGCCTCCCGAAGAAGATACTGTAAAAGTCCATGTTCGAGGCTTACGCCAAAAATTAGAGCGTGCCGGTGCGCCTACTGATTTCATCGAAACAGTTCGCGGTATGGGCTATCGTCTGTGTAAAAAACCAATTTCTATTTCTAGTTAAAGCCATTATTAATAGCCAAATCAGACTAAATATCGAACTCAATTTGTTCGCGATTAAACGGTAAGTCGTTATTGATGGCTTCAACCTCTTCTGCTTCCATGCGATTGATTTCCCCAATGTAGTGACGTAGGATCTGACTCATCTTGCGATCGCGAAAACGATGCAAACTATAATTAACCGTGGCGGGAAAACCTCTGCGTCTTTTGTGACTGCCACCGGCTCCTGGGTCAAAAGTTTTAATGCCATTAGCAATTGCCCACTCAATAGGTTTGTAATAACAAGCCTCAAAATGCAACGCGTTGTATTCTTCTAAGCAACCCCAGTAACGTCCGTAGAGCTTATCTCCTTTGCGTAAACAGAACGACATGCCCACTGGATTGGTTTCATCCTCAGGAGTAAAAGCAGCAAATAGGACTACGCGATCGCTAAAGTTTGGATAAAGCTGCTGGAAAAATTTCTTAGTGAGATACTTACTTCCCCAGTAGAATTTATCGCAAGTACTACTGTAGAAACGGTAAATTTCAGGATAAAAGTGAGTTGGTATTTCTGCGCCGACAAATACCTTCATTTCTAAACCAGCCTTGGCAACAGCTTTACGTTCTCGCTTGATGTTTTTACGCTGGTTAGAAGTAAACATTTTGAGATAATCAGCAAAATCACTGAAGTTATGATTTGTCCATACATAACTATGGTGTTGCCAAGTACTATAGCCGTGCTTCTCTATTTGAGTGCGCCAGTCTGGGTCAACAAATAGAAAATTACAGCCTGATATTTGATTGCGATCGCAAAAGTGATCAATTTCTTGCAACATTAATTGAGTAATGGCTGCTTTATCTTCACCTTCAGCAACCAAAAAACGATAGCCTACGGCGGGGGTAAATGGACTCATCCCTAATAACTTAGGGTAATACTCTAATCCCAGGCGATAAGCTAAATCAGCCCATTGGCTGTCAAACACAAATTCCCCATAACTATGTCCTTTGAGATACAGGGGGGCTGCTGCTACTAGTTTTTTTTCTCGATAGACAGCTAAATGACAGGGTTGCCAGCCAGTTCGAGATCTAACACTACCAGAAGTCTCTGCATTATTGAGCCATTCCCATTCAAAAAAAGGAGTTGTCAATGGCTTTGCCAGAGTATCCCACTCTGTTTGGGGGATTTCACTTATCTGAGATATCCAAGTAAATGAGTAGTCTTTTTTAAGCTTTTTAAACATAAATCTAGTCTAAATCGAAATATTTGGGCAAAATAAGGCTTTATACTCTCAATATCAAGCTTTTTTGCTGTTTAGTTGGTTTTTGGTTTTGATTTTGATATTCTAAACTAGTTGAAGCTTTACATAAAAGTGAAGTAAAAAACTCCAGAATAAGGGTGGATTCCTGTAACTGG
>CAZSEZ010000147.1:718-9996 GCA_964606015.1 uncultured bacterium | reverse complement strand
CAGCACCATTTTCTGACATGAATAAGGCTTGTCTGAGTGCAGATTCTCTCTGATTAAACTCACCACCATCACTAAAACTATCGGGGGTAACATTGAGAATTCCCATGATGTAAGTTCGAGAACCCCAAATAAACTGCGACTGGTTACTGGCAATCAAAGTAGACGGTAGCTGCGACATAAAAATCCTTAGCCATAAAAAAAGGAGTAGACAAAGTCTACCCCAAAACCGTTATGTCAAAGTCAAGTCTGTAATTGTCCTCAAACTCTAAAATACGCCCATCAAAACTAGAAAAGTGAAAGCGCAGAAGATTAAGGAGACAATGCTAAAAATACGCCAATAAGGAGCGTGATTAATTTGTTCCAAGTATTGGTTTACTTGTCCATCTTTAGGTTCGGGATGCCAAATCATTTCTTTCATGGTTGCTTACCCCAAAAAAAATAGCTGAAAAACTCTTTGTTGCTGTGAACTTTGAACCGATATCTTTATTCAAGCAAAGTAATCTCGATTTAACTTGATTAATGTTAGAAAAAGCTACATCTTTAATTTTTTGTTGTATAAATTCAACTACAGTAAACTATCAGTATTTAACCATTTGCTTTAGTTTCACATCCTCCTACCGCTACGCTAGTAATCATATAGTGGGACTTTCTACACCTAAAAAGAGATGAATAATCAACCACAAAGCCTCGAAGCAATCTCTCTCTTTCCTCAAGATAATTGCCAGTCTTTGCTGGTAATGCTCCACGGCTGGGGAGCAAACTCTCAAGATCTAGCTCCCTTGGCTCAAGTACTTAACATCCCTGGAATGGGTTATCTCTTTCCTGACGCACCTTTTGAACATCCTCAAGTACCAGGAGGAAAAGCTTGGTACGACTTAAACACTCCTGGATATCAAGGACTAGAGCAAAGTCGAGAAATGCTATTTGAGTGGTTAATGGCTCTGGAAGAGGCCACAAAAATACCGCGATCGCAGACATACATTGCAGGATTTTCTCAGGGGGGAGCTATGACTCTAGATGTAGCACTGATGTTACCTGTAGCAGGCCTAATTAGTCTGAGCGGTTATCTCCATTACGAACCTCAACCTCTCAAAGTCTCAACCCCACAGATTCTGATGATTCACGGAACCCAAGATGCGGTAGTTCCACTTGCCGCAGCTCAACAAGCTAGAGACAAACTCCAAGGAATCGGTGTAGGAGTTCGCTACCAAGAATTGCCGATGGGCCATGAAATTAGTAGTGATGCGATCGCACTACTCAAGGAGTTTATCAGTAGTTAAAACTTGGATTCCCAGCAGAGCACAAGTTAAGATAATCTCTGTACAATAGAAACAACTTTACAAAAAATACTGTGGAGCGTTAAAAGCTTATGGCAGCCCTCATCATAGCTAGCATAGTCAAATTTTTAGAAATCTATGGCTACATTCTAATCGTTAGAATTCTCTTATCTTGGTTTCAGGGAGCAGAATGGGCTTACAACATTATCTCGTTCCTTAGCCCCATCACTGATCCCTATTTAAATATTTTCCGTTCTTTTATCCCACCACTCGGTGGAATTGACTTCTCCGCAATCTTAGCAATCATATCGCTACAGTTGCTACAAGGAGTTTTCGAACGCTCTTACGCCTATGTCGCTTCAGCTGCTTACTACAGCGCTTTTTAGTTAGCCTTCAAAATCGTCATAGTAAAAAGGACGTACTTTGCTGGCAAAGCCTGAAGCTTTAAATTGTTTGAGAGTTAATGGTGTTGGCTGACTAGCAGAAACACTAATTCTAATTTCAAAATCACTAACACCTGGAGGTACCTCTGTTATGGTACCTACTCTTCCTCTGTTTTCCATAGCAGAATTACCATTGGCATCATAGATTCGTCCAAACACATCAGCATCTACCACTGTCTTACCAGATGTGTTTTTGGCCTGACCACTAACAATAAAGCAATTATTTGCGCCCAAGTCACCACTGCCTACATAGTTTCCTTCGGTTATTTCCGCAGGGCAAGAACTATAGTCAAGGTTCGACAGCTCAATTTGAGTTAGAGCAAAAGCAGAGGGGGTAACTACAAAACTGACTAACCATAAGAAACTAGCAATAACAGAGACCGCTAGGATACGAATATCTGACATAGATGATAACTTTCGCTATTGTTTGCAACACATCTCAGCTTAACGTGAATCAGCACATAATTCACAGGTGAAAAGACAAAGTCAAAACTTAGCAACTGCACTCTTCATAACATTCCTAGAAAAAAGCACTGGCTTGACTTTACACACGATCGCCTCTAAAAAAAGCAAAAGATAGCAAGTGTTTTGAAACAAATTATTAATGTCTTTTGTAACTATTTTTGTGCTCAAGTTACGCACAAATTACTTTTATTACAGGATTCTATACACATGAATCGAGTAAGAACGATCTCGATAGCATTCAGATAGTTAATTTATTTCAAAAGATCATTAGCAATTATGACAGACATACTTTTTGATAAAAGAATTAGTCATGACTTTGGCGGAGTAGATACTTGTGCTAGTCGCGATATGGCAGAACAAGAAGCCGTTATGGTGTGCGAACGTGTTGTTAGAAAAACAGCAGATTCTATGGGTGCATCTCTAAAAGGCGACATAGTAAACGTCAATCTTGTACAGCACACAGATAAAGATCGCAAAAATCACTCTACTGGGGAAAAAGGTTGCACTGCACATATCGTCTTTGACTGTAAAGCAGTTTTAGTAAAATAGTTCTACAAAAAGTGCTCGCCAGTTACTTTTGCCTATTGGCGTTTGCTTTTGAGTAGATTATCTACTTAATCAACAAATTTTAATTACTTGGGTTCAATTCCTGCTAATTTCTCAATTTTTCTGAGAGTTTAACAGGAATTATTTTTTTGCAGCAAATACTTGTAATCGCAGAGGGTTCCAAAGAAAACATTAATGACATAATCAGGATAATACAGAGTCAAATCATTAACCACCAAGGTGGACAACGTACCAAAGTACTACCTCCAGTCGCCCATTTCAGACATATTCTCCTGAAGTTGTAAAAACAGGAAAGCGGTGAGTCCATCCGTCAGAGCAAGATGATAATCACCGCCAAAAGAAAAGCTAGAAAAGCAGCAATTAACCCATCAATTCCATTGCTCGCTTCACAAAGGCTGCGGAAGTAATGCCGTTAAATTCCATAATTTGCCCAGCACTATTACCAGTTTCACCACGTTTCCAGGCAAACATATCTCGTTTACTATTACTACGAAGCATTACTGGTTCGAGCATCGCACTGGAGCCACCTGTCACCCCAATCAAAGCATCTCCACCAAACATGGTTTCAAAGTCAGCATCAGATAAGAAATTACCGTCTTGTTCTTGAGAAATCGTATCCCAAGCCACATCACTAGGACGATAGAGACGACGAGGATTAATTACGGAAATAATTTTTGAGCCAATTCCTTGAGCCTTTAGGGTGTCTGCTGCCTCAAATACAGGAATCAGAGTCATGTCACCAATAACTGCAAAAGTAACAGTTTTATCTCCTGGAGTCTCCTGAAGAGCGATCGCACCTTTAGCTAGACCCTCACGAGTTTGCTCTAGAGTGGTACGGATTGGCAGAGGAGATTTACTAGCAGTAATGGTAATTCCTTTGTTACTAGTGCCCAAAGCCCATTCGTAGCAAGCTTGAATTGAGTTTGCATCACAAGGAAATAAGGGGAAGACATTACCATTGCGCATCATCCCTGCAAAGTAGTTTTCCACTTCTGGACGTTGATGAGTCCAGCCGTTACGTCCTTGCTCTAGGGCTCCTGCGGTAAACAAAGTAGTAGTCGAAGGTGTGGGACGACGTAATTCTGACATTGCTTGAGTTACAGTTTGCCAAATAGGTAACCCGTTAATGGCAAAAGACTCATAAGAACACCACAAACTACGGGCACCAAATAGAGCTTGGGCCGCTGCTAAACCAGCACAAGCATCTTCACTTAGAGGTTCGTAAACTTGACCTTGAGGCTGTTGAAAATAGGTTGCGTCGGTAGTAGGATGCAAGATTTTCAGAGCAATATTGATATTATTAATCCCCGATGCTGCATTACCATCAGCATTCGCCACAATGAAATTGGGATCTTGTTTTCCGACATGTGCCACCATCTCACCCATGGCAGTGGTTGCAACTTGCTTTTCACCGATACCATATTCTATAACAGGCACTGTCCCAAGATTAGGTAAAGCCAATTCGGTTTCTGTGACGACTGTATCGACTGCTCGACCACCGTTAGCACGAGTGTAGTTAGTTCTCACTAGTTGCCAAGCTTCGGGAGTTAAAGCTCTTTCTTGCAATGCTGCAACGATATAATCTTTATCCACAGTATCCCCTGGATAGAGATTATGAGATTTGGAACCGCGTTTGTGGACTCCTGCACCCTTGAGTTGTTTAACAATGAGGACTGTCAGCTTGCCACCTAATGCAGATTTAGCTGCTTTGTCTGTTGCTTCAAGAAGAGCTTGAGTAAACTGCATCCTACCTTCTAAGGAGAATTTTGTGCTATCTACATATTCCCCTGGTTGATTGCTATCGTCGTAATCTTTGGCATTAACCAGAATCACTTCTGCAAAGCCATTACCCTGCCAGTAGGCCACCATCTCTTCATTGGTCTTGGTAGAAACCATGCTGTGGTGTTCTTGAGAATAACCATTCCAAACCAAAATGGGTAAAAAGTTTGTCACTTGTGGATAAGCAGTATTGAAGTGACCAAAACTGCTCATGATATAAGGTTCGCCCAAACCACCATCACCAATAGTTACGGGAAATAGCACCCCAGGATTGAGCTTTGCTCCAGCCATTGCAAAATGCTGTCCTTGCCCTAGTGGGCCTGCGGGGTTGAGCAAGCCAGGAATCTGACCTGAAAGGTGTCCCAATAAACCATGCATTTCCCTAAAGCGATCGCGCATATCCTGAACGCTCTTAATTCCCATTGCTTCGAGAGAACCATCCAAAAAGACATTACTATAAAATCCTGGAGCATGATGTCCTACTTCAGTAATGATATTTTTGTAACCCAGCATCACCAAAGCTGCTATCCCATCAGCGATTGAGGCAAAACCGCCAGGGTGGCCAGACTGTTTACTAGCAGTAATTTGCAGAGTTAAATAACGTAAGGCATCCGCAGCAAGAATAGTCTGATAGATTGCATTTTTATCCGTAGTTGATGCAATTGCTGTATTTCCTTCTGCGATCGCAGTATTTGTGCCATATTCGCTAAACCCTGGAAGTGTCTCAGCAAAGTGGTCAACTCCCTGACAAAATTCAGGAACATTAGTGCTAACAGTCATTTATATAGATGCCTCAGCTTTTATTTTTACGATTCTTAAGAATAATATTACAAGGTACTGAAACGAGATAAGCCAAGATTCTTTCAATGGAATTGATTGACTTAAAATTATTGCTAAAGAGATCGATTGCTAACCTGTTGCTGAGATTCTAGGAAAAATTTTTCTAACCAATCTTTTAAATAATATGTAGCGTAGCAGTCATCTTCGTTATAGCTAAGAATCGCATCTAACAAAGAACGATCTTTAGTCGTCAGCCATTGGTCATACCAGCAAACAGATTGATCGCCACTAGCAGTTTCCTCACGCCAGGTAAATCCTAACCAATTAGCTAAAGATTTTAAAGAATAGCTTTCTACAGGTAGAACTACAGATTTTGTAACCCATTGGTGAATATCTACACAACGAGATAGTAAAGCTTTGGTCGGAATTCTTGGTGTCCCGTATAATCCAGCTAGCCTTTTAATAGTGTCCACTTCATAACCAGAAAAATGGTAGACAGGTGAATTAGGATACTGAGACATAAATTCAAAAAACTCATGCCACACAGCTTCTTCTTCCGCAGCGTTTTCTGCCAAGAAAGGATAAAACTGTTTATGGTCATTAACTCTATCTACTAAAAGGATACCTAAAAGATAATCCAGGTTACGGTCTGGTTCTGCCTCGATATCAAAATAAAGTTCAATACCGCTAGAAGGCAATAAAGCACTGTTTTCTAACTTAAAATTAGATCGCATCAAAGGAACATTAAGCAGCAAAGAACGGGCTTGTTGTTGGAGTTGTCTAGCAATTTCTAGTCCAATCCTTTTACCCAAAGTTCTTTCATTAGTACTGGCAATCTCTTCTAAGCTACTCAAACCCATATGGTGTAGATAATCGTAACGTTTCGGGGTAATTCCTGGTACTAGAGAGAGATGTTTTTGTTGGCTTGCTTCTTGGTAACAGTAGCCATGCCACTGACAAAGGTTACATTTTTGACGAGAAATAAAGACTTCTGGTTCTTGCTCATAGCAAAGCATCTCTAGACAATGGGCAACACTTTCTCTAGCTCGATATAACCAATGATTAAGGTTAGTATGATGTTCGTTTTGCTGGCGCAGAATCAGAGCAGAATAATGAGGAAAACAGTCTTGTACAACCGCGAGGATTTGAGCGTGATAAGCAGCAATTAGTTTATACTCTGGTTTGGGACGACGGCCAAGTTTAATATTGACTGGTACATAGCTCCAATCACCAAATCGAGATTTGCCAGGTTGTTTAACAAGAAGCGTCGGATTGGCAATCAGCGTTACGGGTGTGCTACTCGGAGGCAACTGCCATTTGTGGGTATTATTCTCCAGTAGCGATGTTGTTGTAATTGCTGGAGTAGTAAGGATCGGCTTCGGCTTAAGCAGAGAATTAGCTATCCCAATTTGCCATTGTTCCCCTGTCAAAGCTAACCAGCCAGAATTGATACTTTCTACCCCCTGTTCCATCAATTCCATCGTGGCTCGAACTTTATCTTGATAGTCACCAACCACGAATTGAGGTCTCTGAGGAGTCAAACCTTGCTCTTTGATGTACTCGCGAATATGTAGCTTATTTTCTTTTCTTAGTTTGAGGATAAATTCTTTTTGGGGATCTTTGCGAGTCTTATCACCATAGACTTCCAGATAGGTGCGACGACTACAGCGTTTGTAATTAAGTAACAGTTCGTCAGTAAGTACTATCATGAGCGTTTCGGTTGGGGCTTATTGGGGATGACAAACTGGACCATAGCCAAGATAGGGGAACTAAACTTCCGCCAAAAACCAATCAAGAATCGATCTAAAGGTTCAAGATATACTAACGAAAAGTGACTCATAGTAATCAGAATTTAATGAGCGAGCAAGCGACCAAAGTAACTATTGAAAAACAACGACAGCAGTTCCTAGGATTAAATAATAAAACTTATTTTAACTTTGGCGGTCAAGGAACCATGCCAAAAGCTGCTTTAGATGCCATTGTAAACACTCATCAGCGAATTCAGGAAATAGGTCCTTTTTCCGGTAGGGTCAACAGTTGGTTACAAGAACAAACTCAAGATCTCAAAACAGTCATCGCTCAAGAATTAAATACTACTAGCGATCGCATAACTCTAACAGAAAATGTCACCGCAGGCTGCAACATCGCACTTTGGGGTCAACAATGGCAGCCAGGAGACACAATTCTCATGAGCGACTGCGAACATCCAGGGATCATAGCTACGGTAGAAGAAATTGCCCGTCGTTTCGGGGTAGAAATTGTGATATTTCCTCTACTAGCTGCCCTAAACCAAGAAGATCCCGTAGCGATAATTGAACAATATCTAAATCCCAGTGTTCGTCTTTTAGTTATTAGTCACTTGCTCTGGAACACAGGCCAAGTTTTACCTCTTCAAGAAATTGTTACTCTCTGCCACAATTACAACCAAGCTAAACCGGTTAAAGTCTTAGTAGATGCAGCCCAATCAGTTGGCTGTTTAGCACTAGACTTACCAAAAACTCAGGTAGATTACTACGCTTTTACTGGCCATAAATGGCTTTGTGGACCAGCAGGAGTAGGGGGACTTTATATAAGTAAAACCGCTTTTGCCGACTTACATCCTACCTTTATTGGTTGGCGAGGCATTGAGATGAATGAACAAGGTAGACCAACAAGCTGGAAAAGCAATGGTGAAAAATATGAAGTTGCTACCTCAGCATATCCAGAATATCAAGGCTTAAAAGCAGCGATCGCTATTCATCAGCAGTGGGGGACTCCAGAAGCAAGACATAAACGCATCAAACAATTAAGTCAGTATCTCTGGTTTGCACTTTCTCAGCTACCAGGAGTCCAATGCCTCAAGAAATCACCACCTGAAGCTGGTCTAGTTTCATTTCAAATCCCTGATCGCAATCAAAAATATATCGTTAACGAACTAGAAAAAAAAGGTTTCTTCCTAAGAACAATTGCTAACCCAGACTGCATCAGAGCCTGTGTTCATTACATGAGCTTAACGCAAGAAATAGATACACTAATTGCCGCACTCAGCTCCTCCCTACAAACAAAGTACTAAACTAATTCAGCTACTAAAAAAGTGGGCCTTGACCCACTTTCCAAAAGCTTTCAAATTTATAAACAAGATACTCTGAGGCTAATTAACTAGCAAATACATCAGCTTTTAACCTACAAAGATAACTCAAGCCAGCTGTCTTTAACTGGTATCGCCCATAGACTATCTAAAGCTTTCAACCTGATCTAATCGATATAACCCATCAATGTAGCGGCATCATCAATCTCGTTAGAAGCAACAGGACGATTACCCATAATCACGACAGTGTCACTGATTTGCAAGCCGCTTAGAGCAATAGGACGATTACCAGAGATAGCCAAAGTGCTGCTGATGGCAACAGACCCCTTAGTTACGGGACGAGCAGATCCAACAGAAGAATAGGTTTTCACAACTTCTAGATGACTAGGTTCCACGGGTCTATTCTGAGGAAGAGTGGTTCTAGGCTGAGCAACAGATAAAGCAACAGATTCTTGTTTAGCCGGCTCTTCCTTCTTGACAGTACTTGTTGTTCTTCTAGAAGTGGATTTCGCTTTAGCTGAGGCGGTCGTAGTTGTTTTACTGTTATTTCCGGAACTCTCTACAGTCATTGATTCAGTCTCCTTAATTTTGGACATTAGCCAGAGGGAACAAGCAAACCCTACTGGACTCACTTAATAATCGTAATAAACGAATTTATTATAATTTTTTTTATTGTGTCTTAAATATACTTACCAATTGTGACATTCTCTGGTTTGGGGAGCAATAGGTTTTTGATTTGAATTTGATGTGATTGACTTAATGATTAGTTATTTATTCCCAGTCTTAGTAACGATCGCTACAAAACCCGCAAAATAGCTCTGTTAGTCTTTATGCTACGTGAAATACCACGCATACCTAGCTTTTCTTATTTGAAATTCAAGTGGGCTCAACATTAATCTT
>CAZSEZ010000147.1:0-708 GCA_964606015.1 uncultured bacterium | reverse complement strand
GATAGTAGAGGGTAACCCTCACCTGCGTTCCTTACTAGGCTGGCATCTACAGCAAGCAGGGTATGTCGTTAAGCAGTCCACTAATTTGCCACAAGGACAAAACTCTTTCCAGCAAAATCAACCAACTTTGGTAGTAGACTCGGATTTACCCAATGGTGAAGGGATCGAAATGTGTCAATGGCTCTGCGATCAAGAGAAGCCTCTGATTCTAATGTTATCTGCCCGCGACACGGAAAAAGATGTGGTTACTGGTCTCAACGCTGGAGCAGATGACTATTTGAGTAAGCCTTTTGGGATGCAAGAGTTTTTAGCTAGGGTCAAAGCTTTGATTCGACGTAAACGAGTCAACTCAGTTCCTCTATTTCTGGATTACCAAGACCTCAAAATCGATCTCGTACAAAGAAGAGTGCAAATAAAAGGCGATTTTATTGAATTAACGCCTCAAGAATTTAGCCTAATCTACGTATTGGCACAATCTGAGGGCAATCCTTTAAGTCGGACAGAACTTTTACGTCGTGCTTGGCCTGATGAAATCGATAATCCTCGTACGGTTGATACCCATGTTTTGTCTTTAAGAAAAAAAATTGAGTCGAACCCAAGACAGCCCTACCTAATTCAACCAGTCAGAAATGTAGGCTATCGCATCAATCCCGATATTATTACGCGCGCCACTTCCCAAGGCCCCGAAAAACCCCAATACCCACATGT
>CAZSEZ010000146.1:0-10103 GCA_964606015.1 uncultured bacterium | reverse complement strand
GTTTTTGTCGTGCTGCTTATGAACATACGCGCCCAGTGGGGTCAAAACATATTTTGTTTGGTTTTCGATTGCTGAAAGAAGCGAAGAGATAGTCAACTTTGAGAAGGCTACTAGATATCTATATTATTTCTTCGATGTTTTAGGTTTATTGACTTTGTTCCTTGGATAGAAAAGGTGAACTTTATCTTGTGGATCCAGAAGCCTAGTAGGAAAGGAAAACTTTTCAATAGTTTATCGCCACATACTCAGAGCTTTTACGTAAATTCTAACCAGTTGCATGGGTTCGAAATTATTATTGATTATAAATAGCAGTTAACTAGCATCGGTTAGCTAAACAGCCAGAAGTATAATCAGCAATGAAAGCCATCAAGACAACAGGAACAGTGGATGCGTCAGGACAGCTAGCTTTGGACGCTCCTCTGACTTTAGAACAACAGAGTCGTGTCGAAGTAATTATCCTGATACCTGAATCTATAGAGCCAGAGCCAGTAAAAGAACAAGCCCTTGATGATGTCTGGGAAGAGGTAAAGGAAGAAACCAAAACAATTATTCAGGATTTGGCAACAGAACCGCTCTTTAGTGATGCTTGGAACGAAGTCAAAGAAGAGAGCAAAACAGTCATTCAAGAGCTTGAAGACGTTGCTGAAGAAGCAACCTTTGGTGATGTTTGGCAGAAAGAGAAAGAAGTAGCTAAAACAGTTATTCAAGAGCTTGAAGATGTAGCTGAAGAAGCAACCTTTGGCGATATTTGGCAAAAAGGTAAAGAAATAAAAGGAACGATTGTTCTGGATTTTGAAGACATTGCCAAAGAGGAAACCCTTGGTGATGTTTGGCAGAAGGAAAAAGAAGAGACAAAAACAGGGATTGAAGAGCTTGAAGACGTTGCTGAGGAAGAAACCCTTGGCGATGTTTGGCAAAAAGATAAAGAAATAAAAGGAACGATTGTTCTGGATTTTGAAGACATTGCCAAAGAGGAAACCCTTGGTGATGTTTGGCAGAAGGAAAAAGAAGAGACAAAAACAGGGATTGAAGAGCTTGAAGACGTTGCTGAGGAAGAAACCCTTGGCGATGTTTGGCAAAAAGATAAAGAAGGAACCGCTTTCTCTGTTGAAGATCCTTGGTAATTTGGTTGGTGTTTACAATTTTAGCTGTGGATATCAATAAAGTATTAGTGGTTCAGAAGAGCGCTCTCTCAATACTCAAAACTTTTCTGCAAGCCTCTCATGGATGAGTAATTCTAGATAGCCGAGAATTAGCTATATGCTATTTAAGATCGCTAGTTTATCTAGGCTATAGGAAACAAATTTTTCGAAATTGTTGCCAGAGAATTTCAGGTAATACCTCGAAACACGATAAACATCAAAGGTTAACTGATTGCTATGCTTCGTTACTTCCAAGTTTTAAAACTATTCTGGGAAACTGCGATCGCTGCTGAACTGGAATATCGGCTTAATTTTGCGATCTCTGCTTTTACTAGTACAGCTAATTTGGCAGGTAGTTTGCTGGGTTTGTTTCTTTTTTATCGGGGTGGCTACAATTTCCAAGGCTGGACTTGGTCAGAAGCGATTATTGTGTTGGGCTTTTTTACGCTTTTACAGGGTTTTTCTGCCACTTTTCTAGCGCCAAATCTTAACAAAATTGTTGAGCAAATTGAAAAAGGCACTCTGGATTTTGTTTTGCTCAAACCTATTAGTAGTCAGTTTTGGCTGTCAACGCGGATCATCTCCCCTTGGGGTTTCCCAGATGTCTTGTTTGGCTTGATCTTAATTTTCTATGCCGGTAATCGGCTGGGTTTAGCTGTGTCTGGCTACCTTATTAGTCTAATTCCTTTGCTGTGCGGCTTTGTTGTACTTTACAGCCTGTGGTTTTTGTTGGGGGCAACCTCGATTTGGTTTGTCAAAATCTATAACGTGACTGAGGTTTTGCGGGGCTTACTAGAGGCAGGAAGATATCCGATTGCAGCGTATCCTGCTATTTATCGCTTTTTCTTTACTTTTATCGTTCCTGTAGCCTTCCTAACGACCGTCCCCGCCCAGGCAATGCTCGGTAAAACAGAGTTTATCTGGCTTGCTGGTGCGGGGGTCTTAGCTTTAGGACTTTTCCTAATTGCGATCGCTTTCTGGCGATTTGCTTTGCGATTTTATACTAGTGCTTCTAGTTAATGAACTGGGAGTCTGAATCTACTGAAGACCTAGCCAAGATAGAACGCCTTGTCCTGTAGTGTACTCAATAACTAGAGCTAGAATTACCCCAATCATGGCAGCGCGGCCATTTAAGCGTTCTGCATATTTATTGAAGCCAAATTTAGGATCTTCCATGTTAGGAGTTACGGTTGGTTCTGTTTTTGCCATTGCTTTTACCTGTTATACGGTGGTTTGGGTTGAAGTTACAAAACTTTACTTAGTCTATTCTAATAAATTTTCTTGGCAGTTTGACAGGTATTTACTTTGGAAATGTGGGGATAGTAGCTGAGAGAAAATGCTTATGTGGCTGAAGTTTTGACCCCGAAATGCTCTACAGTAGGAAGATTAAAGCTTTTATAATTTTAAGTTCTTCTAGATGTCTGCTGTAACTACTAAACCCGTTAATTTTAATTTTCCTCTTACTGCGGTGGTCGGGCAAGAATCCATCAAACTAGCCTTATTACTTGCCTCTATCGATCCTCAATTGGGAGGTGTTGCGATCGCAGGTCGTCGGGGAACGGCAAAGTCGATTATGGCAAGGGCAATTTACGATCTGTTGCCTCCAATTGAAGTTATCAAAGATTCTCTCTACAACTGCGACCCTAGTGATCCTGGGCAGTGGGATGATGAAACTGTAGAACAGTATGGCAACACGCCTTTAGAAGAGATTCCTACCGAAATTGTTCGTTCTCCTTTTATTCAGATTCCTTTGGGGGTTACCGAGGATCGTTTATTGGGCTCGGTTGATGTAGAAGAGTCGGTGAAACGAGGCGAACCTGTCTTTCAGCCTGGACTCTTAGCACAAGCCCATCGTGGCGTACTCTACATTGATGAGATTAATCTCTTGGATGACCAGATTGCCAACCAGTTATTGACTGTTTTAACTGAAGGTCGTAACGTCATCGAACGGGAAGGGATTAGTTTTCAGCATCCTTGTAAACCGATTTTGATTGCTACTTACAACCCAGAAGAGGGTGCACTAAGAGAGCATCTCTTAGATCGGATTGCGATCGCGCTTTCCGCAGATGGCATTTTATCTCTAGAGCAACGCATCGAAGCAGTCAACCAAGCGATCCAGTACAGCAATTCACCTCAGAAGTTTTTGACAGACTGTTCTGGAGAAATCGAAAGCGTTAAAACCGACATTATCTTGGCGCGTGAATGGCTTAAGGAAGTCAAAATCACCCACGACCAAATTCTCTATCTAGTACAAGAAGCTGTTCGTGGTGGAGTAGAAGGACACCGTGCAGAACTCTTTGCTGTGAGAGTTGCCAAAGCAGCAGCAGCCCTAGAAGGTCGCGATAATGTAATTGCCGATGACCTCCGCAAAGCCGTGGAGCTAGTAATTGTGCCTCGCGCCACAACTATCGAAGTGCCCCCCGAAGATGCACCTCAACCTCCACCACCACCGCCACAACAGCAACAACCTCAAGACGAGAGCGAACCTGAAGATCAGGATGAAGACGAGCCTGAAGATCAAGAGGAAGAAGAGGACAAAGAACAAGAGCCTCCCGCAATTCCCGATGAATTTGTTTTTGACATTGAAGGGGTAGCTCTAGACCCCACAGTCTTAAATTTTGCCCAGACTATGCAACGTCAAGGTAACTCGGGAGCGCGTAACCTGATCTTTTCTGACGATCGCGGGCGTTACATCAAACCGATGATCCCCAAAGGGAAAGTCAGAAGAATCGCAGTAGATGCTACTCTCCGCAACGCAGCTCCTTACCAAAAAGCGCGCAGAGAACGCAATCCAGGACGTAAAGTTATCGTCGAACAGAGCGATCTCCGCTCCAAGCGTATGGCCCGCAAAGCGGGATCTCTAATTATTTTTGTCGTGGATGCTTCTGGCTCGATGGCACTGAATCGGATGCAATCGGCTAAGGGTGCAGTAATGCAGCTACTTTCTGAAGCCTATGAAAACCGCGACCAAATTTCCTTGATTCCTTTCCGCGGTGAACGAGCAGATGTCTTGTTACCACCTACGCGATCGATCACGATGGCCAGAGGCAGACTGGAAACCTTGCCTTGTGGTGGTGGTTCTCCTCTATCTCATGGTTTAACCCAAGCAGTAAATGTTGGGATCAATGCTCAGATGTCTGGGGATGTCGGGCAGGTTGTAATTGTTGCTATCACTGATGGTCGAGGTAATATTCCTTTATCTCGTTCTTTGGGTGAACCTCCTGAAGATGGTGAAAAACCCAATATCAAAGAAGAGTTACTAGATATTGCTGGTAAAGTTCGCGCGATGAACATGAAACTCTTACTCATCGATACAGAGAGTCGTTTTGTGACTACTGGTTTTGGTAAAGAGCTAGCCAAGCAAGCAGGTGGTACTTACTACCATTTACCCAAGGCTACTGATCAAGCGATCGCAGATATGGCAAGAGGTGCAATTTCTCTTTAGTTTTATGTGGTGGGCACTGCTCGCCACACAGCTACAAGTGCATTTAGGTCTCATCTAATCTATCAAAATAGACTGTTTGGCATATTCTCTAGAAATAGCAGTTACTCGATTACCAGCTTAAAACGGAATCTCAGTTTCTTGGGATTCTGCCTGATACATGTGCCAGTTTTCGTCATTATCAACATAGCATTCTGCATTTCTAATAGTCCTTACGTTTGAAGGGACTTCTCTTGCTCGCTCTATTTTTGCTGTGTTTACATTGATTTCTAAAAGATAAACAATGCATTTACTTTCACTATTTTTTATTTCTATAAGCAAAAAATTATGCCAACAATCTATTTCTGTGGTCAATAATTGACTACTAATCTTTTTATAACCAATCCCTTTGACTAAAGCTTCTCTCACTCTAGCTTTGCTTTCTTTCAATATCCATTGTGGCTGCCATGCTTGTAAGGGTAATTCTCCAATCTTTTGAGGTAAAGTTATGCCATGAAAGGAGTATAAACGATAGTCATCGATGAACTGAATTGCAGGTTGAGCCTCATTATGTAAGTATCCCTGAGAATCAAAAGATATTTGAATTGGGCGCTCACAAATGAGGCAGGTTTTTTCTTTTAAGAAAATATAATTACTTATAGAAAGCAAAGACTTATAGATTCCCCAGTTTTTGCTATCAATATCTAAGTCTAATACATCTATAAGGTAGTCAGATCGACATGCAGAATTTGAGATTATTGTTCCTGGCCTGAAATTGCCATAAAGTTTTTGACCTAAGTATCTTTCTATTTTGTCTAGTGATTGCTTATTATACTTTTGATACAAGTGATGACCAATTCGAGAATAGATTACTTCTAGTTTCATCATTAGAATCCCCGATCTTAAGGAATCAAATTGTGAATCAGCTCCCAATTCCCTTAAATTTGCATAGATTTTTACAATATCAATTTGAGAATAGACTTGATCAAGAAATTGTTTATGCCACTTATTTAAGTAAGAGCCACCTCCTCTTTCTCTGCCAAATAGTTGTTGTAATTGTGTATCAGATTGATTCGCAATAAAATTACAGAGATCATAAGGACTATCAAAAAATAGAACTAAAGGTTTCTCTAGACCTATAAATTGGTAAGCCTGATTGACAATATTTTCTGCATTCATACGATCAATTCTGTTAGTAGAAAGAGATTTCTCTCTCCATTTTTTTGTGTAGCTAGGGATTAGGTTGATTTGTTCGTTTATTAGAATTTTGTGATTAAATGACATTTATAGATACTATCTAAATTATTTTAAATTGCATATCTTTTAATGATGATATGGTTCTTGTTTTATAGTTTGACTGCTTCGGTTAAGTCATATTGCTATATTGGTTTTTCGCAATAATGATTATTTTAGAGTGATCAATATTGATAATTCTAATTTCTATAAGCTAGATAAATCTTCTTGTAATTCTATAGTAGCTAAATTACAAAATAGTGTATTGAAAATTCAAGTGATCACCTCACACCTTAAACCTGGCACTTAGCGATCAAACTATGGTGGCAAAGGAGTGTGTTCATCTACTGGTAGCAAATAAACACCAAATCCAAACTACTGAATTGATTGGAAATAACCCGCAGTTTAGATAGCGGTTTATCAATTTGTTCCTGACTTTAAATCAAACTCCTCAACTGCTATTGTGTCAGTTTCAATAATGTTTCTTTGCTGATGGGAAGTCTATTAATTTGTGATCTTTACAGGTAGCTTCAAAATAAATAATCAAAAATATAGTTATATTGAGCTAGATTTAACCAGTTTATTTTCTATTCTTATGCGGAAAATAATTCATTAATAATACTTATATTGGTATTGTTAGCAAACTTCAGCTGATTATAGTGCGATCACGATCACTTACAGATTTTTTGATTTTACCTAATATTTTGTATTACAAAGCACACACAAAATTATTACAAAGTTTAGATGAATCTTTTTCAAAACAATATAAATCCAGCTTTACCTAGTTTGCAGTTAGATGACATCTTAAAAGGGACTAAGGGTGATGACATCCTCAATGAAGATATTACTGGAGTTGCTAATGATCTTATTAAAGGCAGGAAAGGAAATGATGTTTTGATGGGCCAAGGTGGCGATGATAGCTTGCGAGGTGGCAAAGGCAATGATACTTTGTTTGGCGGAGTTGGCAACGACGTTTTACGAGGCGGTCGCGGTGACGATAGCTTATTTGGCGAATCAGGTAATGATTTTCTGTTCGGTGGTAGAGGAAATGATGCGCTTGATGGCGGCTTGGGAAATGACTTTCTCAAAGGCGGTCGTGGGAATGATAGTTTGATTGGTGGATCGGGGAATGACACTCTCAGAGGAAATCGTGGTGACGATCTAATTATTGATAGTTATGGCCAAGACTATCTAATTGGAGGAAAAGGCAATGACACTCTTATTAGTCGTGCAGATGAAGGAGAACCTGAAATTGCTCAAGAAACCGATTCTACGCAAGTCTATCCAGATCAACCTTTTAGCGATGTCAATGATACTTTAGTCGGTGGAAAAGGTGCAGATACTTTTGTGTTTGAAGCTTTACTCAATGCCAAAGTGGAAATTATGGAAAAACACGCTGATGACGATGGCGTTATCAACTGGCGAGGAGTAGCAGGCGAAAATGATAATGTTCACGACCATTGGGTCGAAGGTGTGGGAATGGACGTAATCAAAGACTTTGATCGCTCTGAAGGAGACAAAATTAATATTGTTGGCCACACCGTCAATATCAGCATTGAAGAGGCTGTAGACGGCAATGGCAAAAACTATTCCTTAATTAGTCTGGTCAGCAATCAAGGTGGGGCTGGCGCTCACGACGGCGACTTACTTGGTAGCATTAGTGTTTATGGAGATACCGTTACCCAGGCAGATATTACTTTAGATGGCATGGCATTTAATGCCGTCTACGAAAATATTAGTGAACTTGGTCTCTAGTTGATTATTAACTAAAACTCGATCTGGTAGATTCAAAAGTTAGATTAAGAAAAACGTTTTGGATTAGCGATCGCTCTACACCTTAAATACGGTACTTAGCGATCGCATAGTTGCTTACTTAATCAAATCAAAACCAAACTTATCTTTGATTTCAGCATTAAAGAACTTACCCACAGAAGGCGCATCTTTCATCTCTTTGTAGACTGTTTCAGGAACATCCAAATAGTTGTAGATGCTGCCAGAATTAAATTCAACTCGGAGAATTTGTTTTTCATTGTCATAGTCAAACGCTTTGATCGCAATACTTTGATTTTTGAGTAGAGGAAAGGCAATTACATCGCGAATACTAGGCGAATCGGTTAACAACATTACTAAGCGATCAATCCCAATCCCTAAACCACCAGTAGGGGGCATGCCATATTCGAGGGCTGCGAGGAAATCCTCATCCACATCGTTAGCTTCGAGATCCCCTGCTGCTTTTTTGGCTGCTTGGGCTTCGAGTCTCTCTCTTTGATCCAGAGGATCGGTTAACTCAGAGAAACTATTTGCCGTTTCACGCCCTACGATAAACAACTCAAAGCGTTCTACCAAACCAGGCTTATCGCGATGGGGTTTTGCCAAAGGTGAGATTTCTACAGGGTAGTCTGTGACAAAAGTTGGCTGAATAAGAGATGTTTCGACTTTTTGCTCAAAAGCTTCATTGAGTAATTTACCGATACTAGGGCAGTCTGCGGGTACTTCAATTCCTGCGGATTCTGCTGCGGCTTTGGCTTCTGCCAAGTCCGTAAACTGAGCAAAATCAACCCCTGTGGCTTCTTCAACCACATCGTGCATAGTGACTCTGCGCCAAGGAGGAGTCAGATCGATTTCTGTACCTTGATAATCAACTTTGGTTTTACCCAAAACTTCTTGCGCCACGGTGCTAATCATATTTTCAGTTAGCGCCATCGTGTCGTGATAGTCTGCGTAGGCTTGATAAATCTCGATTGAGGTAAATTCCGGATTGTGACGGGTAGAAATCCCCTCATTACGGAAGATCCGCCCTAGTTCGAATACTTTTTCAAAACCACCTACAATTAACCGCTTCAAATGTAACTCGGTGGCAATCCGCAAATAGAGATCCATCTCTAAAGTATTGTGATAAGTCACAAAAGGACGAGCTTCAGCCCCTCCTGCTTCTCCTTGCAGTACGGGAGTTTCAATTTCTAAGAAATCTCTAGTTTCGAGGTAACGACGAATCCCTGCGGTGATTTTGGCACGGATCCGAAAAGTATTCCGTACTTGAGGATTAACAATTAGGTCTACATATCGCTGGCGATAGCGTTTTTCTGTATCGGTTAAACCATGCCACTTATCAGGTAGAGGCAATAGGGATTTAGTTAGAATAGCAAACTCACTAACATAAACTGAAAGCTCACCTTTTTCGGTTCTTTTTAAAGTACCTTTAACGCCTAAAATATCTCCTGCATCGCTGAGTTTTTTGAGATGGTTAAAGGCTCCCACCAAGTCAGTCATGGTGTTGTTGATCCGCTTTTTGTCTAGATAAAGCTGGATTTTGCCTGTTTCGTCTTGTAACTCGAAAAACGCAAGCTTTCCAAAAACACGACGTGCCATAATCCGACCAGCGATCGCAACTTCGTCGGCTACTTCTTCCCCATTAGCTAGCTCGGCATATTTCTCTTGTAGTTCTTGAGCGTGATGGGTGATTTCCCACTTATAGCTATAAGGATTCAACCCCAAATCCTTAATTTGCGCGATCTTCTCAATTCTGGTGGCGCGAATTTCTTCTAAATTAGATTTTGATTGATTGTCAGGGGATTGATTTTGAGCCATAGTGCGATCGAAATAAGGTTATCGAAATTATTTAACAGTCATCTAAACAACAAAAAAGCTCAACCGTTTTACGTCGAGCTAATCTTAAACAATGCTGCTTTATTGTAGTGGATTGCGTAGCGCGATCAAATTAACCGCGGTTATTTTCTCTGGGTCTAGCTTTGTTAACCCGTAGTTCTCTACCCATCCACTCTGCTCCGTCTAGAGTTTCAATGGCAGTTTCTTCTTCTGAATCACTACCCATTTCTACAAAGCCGAAACCTCTCATTCGTCCAGTTTCGCGGTCTGTGGGCAAGTAAACTCGCTTAACAGTGCCATACTCGCTAAACACCTCTGACAGTTCCTCTTCCGAAACGGAATAAGGAATATTGCCTACATATATCGACATCGATCGTCTCCTGATTTGGATTTGTCTGAACCGAGATACACGATTCGGAAACAACCTTGTCAACCAGAAAACCACAAAACAGAAAACTTAATTGAAACAAATGCTGTACCGAAAACTAATCTCACTTAATAAGTACAATAACACAGCAAGATCGAACAAAGAATGCGAAGATGGAAATCAATCTAAAAAAATACCAACTAAGCAAAATATATCTTAAAAAAAGTAAATTGTAATACAGGAAGCAGCAGAACTAGGAGCAGAGAAAATAGATGAACGGGAATGAAGTAAAACACAATGAATTACGACAATTAGTCCGTTCCCAATTAGAACT
>CAZSEZ010000145.1:0-10166 GCA_964606015.1 uncultured bacterium | reverse complement strand
GGAGTAGATACTCAAACAGCAGAAAACGGTTCACCAATTCTTAATGACGCTCTGGCCTATCTAGAGTGCGAAGTTGTGAGTCGCATGGAATGTAGCGATCACTGGGTTGTTTACAGCAAAGTGACCAATGGTCGAGTTGCTAATCCTGATGGCATGACCGCAGTACACCACCGTAAAGTGGGTAATCACTACTAAGTCAGTTCAATAGACAAAGTACAGATTAATGAAAAGGGTTAACGTAAGGTTAGCCCTTTTTTGTTTTAAGCTTGATGTAGGAAATTTCCAGAATAAAAATATTGGAACTGTCTTATAGGCAGCTAACTTGGGTAATAATACATGGGTCAAAAGCTACCACCCAATCAACTAAAGTTATACAAAAGGATTGATGAAATTCTTTTTTATAAATGGGATCCTATCGGTATATCCGATGCAGATTGGTCAAGAGATGAATATCAGTCTTATCTACCTCAAGTATTTCAATTGGCTTTAAATAATGATTCTCCCGAGCCTATTGCAGAATATTTAGATGACATCATAGTTAAACAGATGGGTCTTGCCTCGGGCATTGAACACGATCTAAAAATTGCGAAGTTAATTCTTGAGATTAAAGATCGGTATTTAGTATAAATTCCAGAATAAACTAATCCTTAGTAACTGCGATCACCAAAAAGATTGTCTATTGTTTATCTACTAAAAAATCCTACACAGTAAACTTACAACAGTTACATTTTGAATGTTGTATCGTGGGGATATAGTCATAAATACCTAGTCTTTCTGGATACGCCCATGAAACCCAGTTCGCACAAAGTTCTCCTGTCGCTTCGCAAACTTCGATTCAGCAAGCTAGTATTACCAGGCTTAACTCTGACACTTTTAGGATTAGTACCTTTTAAATCAGATTTACTAGGTCAAGCTATTTCTCCACAAACCTCGATTAAAGCTAGTAATTCTAACTCTAGTAACGATAAAAGTATTGGTTTTAGCCAACCCGAACCCTACAAATGTGATGGAGACTCTTATGTATTTGTGGCTCCCGATGGCAAGGACAACGCTACAGGAACCAAGGCAGATCCTTTCAAATCAGTATCTACAGCAGCAGAATCACTTCAAGGTCAAGGTGGCGTGGTTTACCTCAGAGAAGGAACCTATTGGCTCGAATCTGTTAGTAAGACTTCAGACAATGACTGGGAAACCAAAGGGGCAAGTATCTTGCTCAAACAAGGAGGCACACCAGATAACTATTTACAGATTTGTAATTTCCCTGGGGAAACACCTTTGCTTGATGGCAGTAACCTTCCAGAAAATGTCCATGCGATCCAAGTTCACTACGCAGACAATATCCGAATTGCTGGCTTAGAGATAGCCAATGGTAACGGTCGAGGAATTGTTAGCTTGGCTTCCAAGAATGTCGAGATTATCAACAATCGTGTTCGTGATAATTGGCTCAATGGCATTACCGTCAGAGGCAGCATGGGCAATCAGCCCAAAGTAAACCGTGCCAGAAATTCAATCATCAGAGATAACGTGGTTGTTAATAACTTCTTACGTAATAGCGGAGCCAACACAGGCCAGGGACTTCATGGCCAAGGCATTCAGGCCCGCAATGCAGAGAATATCACGATCGCTAATAACTATATTGAGCATAACTATGGTGAGGGTTTAGGCTGTGTTTCTGTAAACCGTTGCTTGGTGAATAATAATTCGATCATCAACAACTACAGCGTTAATTTATACCTTGATAATGCCAATAGCTCTCAGTTCCAGAATAACTTTATAGCCGCTACTGGTTTGCCAGAGATGAGATGGCACGATAAACGCGATACAAATAATATTCAAATCGCCAATGAAAACTATAAGAATCTAGGACATACCCCTGAGTTTTATACCAATCATCTAACCTTACAAAATAATCTGATTGTGGGTGGCAATATGGGGATCAGCTATCAGGTTTACTCAGGAGCCCACGATCAAAGTCAGGCCAAATTTAGAGGTTTACAGAACACGCTCATCGAGCGCAATACTTTTCATCAAAATACAACGGCGATCTTTTTCCGCGAAGATAGCAACTCCCAGAACAATATTTTTCGCAAGAATATTATCTCCAATCCGCAGGGAACCGCCGTATCCAAGAATAACTCGATCGCAGCAATCCAGTTTGAGCAAAATCTTTGGCACAAAGCTGACCCTGGGAATACAGCAAATGATTCTGATATCTACGCTGATCCCAAGTATGTAAACTCCGCGATCAAATCCCCCAGCGACTACCAGTTCCAAAAAACTTCTTTAGCCACCAAATTAGGTATTGGAGCTTGTCATAGCGATCGCGACTGCCAGATTAAAACCACCAGATAGGTACTGGGAAACAGTGCGCTCATTCAACTGAGATCTGCTATCAAAGTCCAGGTAGAAACTGAGTTAGCTCTTTAACAGTTTTATTGATGGTTCTCGCTACTTGAATATGGGGTTCATCAGGTTCGATAGGGATAATATTTGCTGATTTACCCATCCCAAAATCTTTAACAATCAGGTTGGCAGCTTCCAAACCAGTGACATAGGCTTTTTCTTGCGACCAAGAACCATGTCGGGTCACGATCCAATCCCCACTCATATAGAGGTTAGGAATGTCTGTTTTTGCCGAGAGTAGGTTTTGGTAACTTCCAGGGAAAAAGTGAGTCACACCTTCTTTGACTCGAATGACACTACTATCAACAACCTTTGCCTCACCAAAAGCAGGAATACAGGTTGTGAGATCGCGATGAACTTTACTAACAATCTGTTCATCGCTCATGGGTAGCAGTTGATTAGCATGATAAAAATCTGCCTCAATTACTGTGTTGGGTTCATTTTGGTATTCATCATGAAGATCGTTGAGATCAAAAAATGTCCAACCAGTAGTAGCATCAAAACCAAAACAAGCATTGGAAGGTAAGGGAATATCTATCTTGCGATCAAACCACAAGCGAGTTGCTAAAACATCGATACCTTTGAGGTTAGATAAGTTGCGGAACTGAGGATAGTTATTAAGGGTACTGCTACTTTCAACAATCTTTTTCATCCCCGTGATGCTTACCCCAGAAATGATCGCATCCGCTTGAAAAAACTCATCACCACATTTAACCCCTGTAGCTTTGCCAGAATCATCAAGAACAATATCGCTAACTCGTTTATTGGTGAGAACTGTGCCACCAGCCTTTTCAATATGAGTAATCCAGGGTTTAAAGATCTTTTCCCCTACAGTGCCCCGACACCAAACCACATCAAAATCAGGTTGATGCGCCAAGATGAAATAGTAAAGCATGCCTAAAGCTGCTGCTGCGGAGCATTGTTCTCCAGGTGCGAATAAGCCCACCAGTAACATGGGTTCAAAGGATTCTTTGTAGAGTCTTTCCGATACTCCGTATTGTCTGAATAGTTCCCTAGCAGTCATCTTGTCGTAACGCTGCCAAGCCTCATCAGAATTATCAAAATCGATTACAGAGTAAAGCAAAGGTAATGCTGACAAGCGATCACTTAAAGGCAAACGTTTAAACCTGGTATAGATAAATGTCCCCAAAGGAGAAGGCAGACGAGGTTCATCCTGAAAAATCGGGGACTCTACTTCCAAACCCGCAGGGGAATACTGCGAGGAACGAGTAAAACGCGTAAAAGGATCGAGATTGAGTTCTTTGACTTTGCTGAAAATATTACTGTAGGGATACCAGAAACCATGAATCCCTCCCTCAACCGATCTACCGCCTGGAGTTTTCCAACCTGCAACCAAACCACCAGGATAGGGGGCGGCTTCGAGGAGTGTAACCTCATACCCTTGTTCAGCCAAATGAGATGTAGCAGCCAAGCCAGCCCAACCCGCACCAATAACGATAATTTTTTTGGACATTTTCTATTATGTGTTCTGTTAAATAGAGAGTAAAAATAGCTATCTACTTAACATATCTTAAATTTAGATCGGGGTTATGAGATGGCGATCGCAACAATGATAAATACTATAGAATTGCTATCTACCGTTAAACAGGAAATTGAGTAGTTTAAGAAATGAGGAGCTTTGTATTCTATATGCAACAGGATCTAGTTATCAGTTATGTCTCTTGAAAAAGAAGTTAAACGGTTTAAGAAATGGGCAGAAAAATATTATCCTTCGGAAAAAAGGTTCGGAGAGTGGGAAGATGACTATCCGAATTGGAAAGATTTATATGAATCATCTATATCAGTCATAAACCATACTCAATTTAAGGAATTATCTCACCAGAAATTTGATAATTTACTTTATGCAATAGCGAGAGATAACGAAAGTGAATACCTAGTTGAAGAACTAGCTAAATACCCAGAAAAATTACTTTTTCTATCTCACAAAGCAGTTAATTCAAGTAAAAAAGATGCCAAATGGCAATTAGCCAAACAATTGGGAAGTATTGAAAAAGAGAAAGAAGAAGCCGAAAAAATACTTACTCTGTTTGTAAAAGACTCAAATGAATATGTTTCAAGAATGGCATTATTAGCATTAGCTGAAATAAAATCATCCTTCACTGAAAAATATGCAATAGACGCTTGGGAATCCAAACATGAATATCAACGAATTGCAGCATTATGGTCACTTAAAAAAATTAATTCTTCAAAATTACATTATTATCTAGATAGAGCATATCAGGATGGACGACAATATCTAGTCCAAAATGCAGCAATCATTACCCAGGCGTAGACCAGAATATGACAAATATTCCGTCAAAATTTTTTTATTTATGCTTAAACTTAGCTCAGTATTCTGTCTAGGTTCGACTGTGCATACAAGGAATTAATAAACCTTCACCTGTTCATTTTCTGCTGCAATCCAGAACTATGCAGACCCAAAATTAAAAGCTAGACATAAGGAATACAAAATTGCGTGATATTGATAACAGTTTCACCTTGACTGGGAATCCAAGAAATCCATTCTTCATCTGATATAGGACAAAGTAATAAAGCCTCGCCATCACAATAAGGATTGGCTGGTTCCAACAGTCTGACCCAAGTGTCTGATTCTGGCTGTGGTGCAGTCATCTCCTGGTGGATTCGATGGAGGTCAACCTCACACCACTTGACTTTGGATTTTGGTTGGCTGATCATAACGCAAACATCTCTGCATACAATAAAGGATCTTTCTGTATATCATGCTGCTTTAATGTCTGCTTTATGAGACTGTTAGTACCTCATTCCTTAACCAAGCGTAGCCAAAGTAAATCAGAAGCAATATTCCGAAATAAAAGAGGCTTCGCAATCGAGCATTTACGAGATGCATAATTATGCGATCGCGCTCAATATCAATTAGCAAATTAAACCACTCAAAGAAATGCTATCTTGCTTAAGACGAGTCTCATCCAAGACGGATCAAGTGTTTTTTATAGATAAATTAATTAGCTATTAATAATGACAACATACGATGTGTACGCTCTAGGCAATGCTCTTTTAGATATTGAGTTTGAAGTTTCCCCAGAGACACTAACCGAGTTGGGGATTGATAAAGGTGTTATGACTTTGCTAGATCAAGATGCGCAAAATAAAATTGTCAGCAAACTAGCCGACTACGATACCAAACGCACTTGTGGAGGCTCTGCTGCTAATACTCTGATTGCAGTGAGTCAATTTGGGGGAAAAGCCTTTTATTCTTGTAAGGTCGCCGATGATGAGCCAGGAAATTTTTATACCAAAGATCTACTCGATTGTGGCGTAGCTACCAATTTAGATACCCAAGTTGCTGAGTCTGGAGTCACTGGTAAATGTTTGGTGTTTGTTACCCCTGATGCCGATCGCACGATGAATACCTTTTTGGGAATTTCAGGAAATTTTAGCGATGCAGAACTAGTCCCAGAAGCAATTGAAAATGCTACCTACACTTACATAGAAGGGTATCTAGTAAGTGGGGAAAATAGTAAGCAAGCAGCTATCAAAGCTAGAGAAATTGCCCAGGCAGCAGGCAAAAAAGTAGCTTTCACCTTAGCTGACTTTAATATGGTGAAATTCTTTAAAGAGGGACTTTTAGAGATTATTGGCTCTGGCGTAGATTTTCTGTTTGCCAATGAAGGGGAAGCCTTGCTGATGGCAGAGACGGAAGACTTTGATGTCGCAGTAGCCCACCTTAAAACTCTAGCCAAAGCATTTGCCGTAACTCGTGGACCCAAAGGCTCGGTTATTTTTGATGGCGAAAAGCTAATTGAAATTGCCCCTTTCCCTGTTACAGCAATTGATACGGTCGGCGCTGGCGACATGTATGCAGGGGCATTTTTGTACGGTATTACCAACGGTATGAGCTACGAAGAGGCTGGGACTTTAGCATCTAAGGCTTCTTCTAAGATTGTTACGAGCCTGGGCGCACGCCTAGCAACAGAAGAGGTTAAAGCTTTACTGGCCTAACCCAATAATTAAGCGATCGCATTAGTGATATCGAGACATGCGATCGCCCAGTACTTGGCTAATAATGGTGCCTAAAACCACTTATAAATTTTCAAGTTAAAGATATTTTTTCAGCAATAGTTGTAGTTTTTCTTTCGTAGCAGGATTAGCTTTGTCCAAAGGAGTCAGAACTGCATACTGCAAAGCAGAGTGGGCAGAAGATTGAGGAGGATTTGCGGTCAATCTTTTCACAGTTTCCTTGATCACTTCTTGAGCATTAACCGCGTTTTTTTGTAAGTTACCAATTACCATTTCTACAGTTACGCTGTCATGGTCGGGATGCCAGCAATCGTAATCTGTCACCATTGCCAAAGTAGCGTAAGCAATCTCAGCTTCTCTGGCTAGTTTAGCTTCTGGTAAGTTGGTCATACCAATGATCGTTGCGTCCCAACTGCGATAGAGATTGGATTCTGCTTTAGTCGAAAATGCAGGGCCTTCCATACAGACATAAGTCCCACCACGATGTAGATCAACCCCTTCCAGGTTCAGACTAGCCACCGCATCTCCCAAAACACCAGCAAGCTGATTACAAACGGGATCGCCAAAAGCAATATGGGCAATAATTCCTTCCCCAAAAAAGGTGGATACACGGTTTTTAGTGCGATCAATAAATTGATCGGGAATAACCATATCCAAAGGTTTAGCTGCTTCTTTGAGAGAGCCAACTGCCGAAGCAGAAATTAGATACTCTACCCCCAGTTGCTTCATGGCATGAATATTCGCTCTAAAGGGTAATTCTGAAGGTTGTAAATGATGATTGCGCCCATGACGAGCCAAAAAGGCCACAGTTGTCCCTTCGAGTTGTCCCACAATCAAAGCATCAGAAGGATCGCCAAAAGGAGTAGTTAGCTTGACTTCCTTGACCTCTGCCAAGGCATCCATCTTGTACAGACCGCTGCCACCAATGATGCCAATTTTTGCTGTTGTCACTTTAAATCCTCTCTCCAAGCTCACAAATTCAATTTTTCTCAGATTAGGCGTTAAATCTTGGGTTGACGTAAAACCTTCGGAGCATTTTAAGGATTTCTTTGCAGAATTGTCGAAGCTTCTTTGGCAGGATCAAATTATAGAAGCACGTCAACGAACTTAAATAAGCAATAGTATATGGAATTAATTCAACAATTAGCTCAAGGTCTAAATATCAATGAAGATCAAGCGCAAGGTGGTGCTGGTCTGATTTTTAAAATGGCTCAGGAAAAGCTAGGAGATGGTGACTTTTCACAAGTAGCCAATGCTGTTCCTGGAATTGCTGGCTTAATTGGTGCTGCTCCTGCTGGTGGTGGCGGTTTAGCTGGTGCAATTGGTGGTCTAGCTGGTGCCATGGGCGGTGGCGGAGGAGCCATGGGTAATGTGGCGAATTTGGCTGCTTTAGCTGGTGGTTTCGGTCAGTTAGGCTTAAATCCTGGTATGGCCAGCAAATTTATCCCAATTATTCTGTCTTTTGTCCAGAATCAAGGTGGAGATGGCGTCAAAGATATTCTGGCTGGTGTTTTGAAATAGTCAAAATATCGCCAAGATATTTGGTGACAAATTTAAAAAATAATCTTGAAGCAGAGATGGGTTAAACACCCATCTTTTTTGGTTTTTGGCTGCTACTCAAATTTCTTTGATCTAAGCAATATGTCATCATGAACATAGTGTTAAAAAATGTAAACAAATGGCGATCGCCTCCGAATCAAATCAAGAGCCAAATCAAGCTTCAGTAATTGTCATCGGTGCGGGAATCGGTGGACTGACCGCAGGTGCTTTATTAGCCAAACAGGGCTATGACGTAACGATCTACGACCAAGCAATTGTTCCTGGGGGTTGTGCTTCTACCTTTAAGCGCCGAGGTTTTACTTTTGATGTTGGGGCAACTCAGGTTGCAGGATTAGAACCTGGAGGAATTCACCATCGCATTTTTCAAGAACTAGATATTGAGTTGCCAGAGACTACTTTTTGCGACCCAGCCTGTGCGGTGTATCTCCCTGGAGAAACTGAACCAATTAGTGTCTGGCGCGATCCAGACAAATGGCAAGCCGAAAGACAGCGACAATTTCCTGGGAGCGAACCTTTTTGGCAACTGTTAAATAAGCTATTTACTGCTAGCTGGAAGTTTCAGTCTCGCGATCCCGTTTTGCCTCCCCGTAATGCTTGGGATCTTTGGCAGTTAGTATCTTCGCTACGGTTGGATACTATGATTACTGTGCCTTTTACTCTGATGACAGTCAGTGATGCCCTCAAGCTCTATGGACTATACGAAGATAAACGGCTCAAGACTTTTTTGGATATGCAGCTTAAGCTCTATTCTCAGGTAGGAGCAGACGAAACCGCATTACTCTATGCAGCAACCGCCTTAGCCGTATCTCAAGCACCACAGGGTTTGTTTCACCTTGAGGGCAGTATGCAGGTCTTAAGCGATCGCTTAGTAGCTGGACTCGAAAAATATGGCGGAACAATCAAGATGCGCCATGCAGTTAACAAAGTCTACACCGAAGGAAATAAAGCAGTAGCAGTAGAAGTCACAAACACCAAAACTGGAGAAAGCACCACAGAAACAGCTAATCACATCGTGGCCAATGTCACTGCCCAAAATTTGGTCAAGCTGATCAATCACGAAGGGGTTCATCCCGCATTCAGTGGCTACACCAAACGAGCAGACAAATTACCTAGTCCCTCAGGCGCCTTTGTAATTTATTTGGGAGTAGACCGCGCAGCAATTCCCGAAGATTGTCCACCTCACCTCCAATTCCTTTATGAATATGACGGTATTGTCGGCGAAAATAATTCTTTGTTTGTTTCAGTAAGCAAAGAAGGAGACGGCAGAGCCAAACCAGGACAAGCAACTATTGTGGCTTCTTCTTTTACTGAGGCGCAAATGTGGTGGAACGGGAGCAAAGAACAGTACGACAAGCTAAAAACAGCATATACAGACGAAGCGATCGCTAAACTCAATACTTACTTTAATCTGACTCCCGAAACGATCATTCATCAAGAAACCGCCACACCCAGAACTTTTGCTACCTACACAGCTAGAGAAAAAGGCATTGTCGGCGGAATCGGACAACGAGTCAGTACTTTTGGGCCTTTTGGCTTTGCTAATCGCACCCCAATTAAAAACCTTTGGTTAGTAGGCGACTCGACCCATCCAGGAGAAGGCACTGCAGGAGTGAGTTATTCGGCATTAACTGTGCAACGACAAATCTTAGTCCAGGACTCCTAGCCCAATAAATCGCTTTTCCCTCCAGTTTTACTCACCAAGTAAATATCAGTGATTTGCATGGTTTTTTCGAGGGCTTTTGCCATGTCGTACAGCGTCAGAGCGGTGACAGAAACTGCAGTTAGAGCTTCCATTTCTACGCCAGTTTCGGCATTGACTTTGACAGTAGCTTGGATTTGGTAGCCAGGAATATTGCGATCGCACTCGATTTCTACGGCGATTTTTTTGATCGGTAAAGGATGGCACAAGGGAATCAAATTAGCAGTTTGTTTTGCTGCCATAATCCCCGCAATCTTGGCTGTGCCCAGCACATCTCCTTTAGGGGCATTTCCTGCTTCAATAGCTTCTAAAGTTGCCAACGACATTACCACTTTGCCTGCTGCCACTGCCTGACGGCGAGTGATTGCTTTAGCTGAAACATCCACCATCTGGGCATCTCCCTGAGCATTGAGGTGGGAAAGATTTTTTTTTGCTTGCGCCATGAAAATGAGCTGTGTTATGATTGTTTCTCGTTGGGCAAGTTTAGCAAACAGCTAACCGAGCT
>CAZSEZ010000144.1:0-10284 GCA_964606015.1 uncultured bacterium | reverse complement strand
TACAACGCCCCTGATAACCAGACTGTGCCAGTTGATAAAGCTGGGGAACAGTATCACAACCTTGGAATGGTTCTTTAAGTAACCAAATCCCTTCGTTGCTAGAAGGGTAAACAATCGATATTGCGATCGCTTCTTCTGAACCTTTTAAAGCCCTAACTATCAAAGTACGATGTGCCCAAGGGCAACCCATTCCCACAAACAAACGATAACGCCCACTTGCTGAAGGATAGTTACTATCTAGATCTAGGTCAATGCGATCGCGAAACTGGCTTTCAGGACGGATGTATGCACCTGATTTATTACTTGGTGCTAGCTGAGACATCATCACTTGCCACATCGTAGTCCAAACAAATTTACCTAATCTGACAATGTACTTACTTGGCAATGATTTCATTGACGACTATCCCAATTCATCTTCCTTATCTAAATTCTATAGTTCTCGGGAAAAATAGCTGAGGCTAGCAACAAATTAGGACGTTGACAAGCAAAATAGCCCACTATATCTACACTTTAGAATCTTGTAGACAACCTTGCAAAGCTTCTAGCAACTCATGGGCTGTTTGATAGCGGTTTTTAGGATCGGCCTGACAGGTTTTGCGAAGTACAGTCTTTAATTCTTCAGAAATATCAGGAATTTTTTCGATCTCAAACTTGTACTGATTCTTGCCATAGGTATAGTACTGCATTGGAGTTTTACCAGTAACCAAAAAAATCAAGGTTGTACCAACCCCGTAAAGATCGGATTGGGGGCAAGGTTGACCTCGATACTGCTCTGGCGCACTATAACCTTCTACACCGATTCTTGTTCCTAAAGACGTTCCCAATTCTTTGACTGCACCAAAATCTAGCAACATCACTCGACTATCAAGATTGCGTAATATCAAATTAGCTGGTTTGATATCACGATGCACTAAAGCTGGCTCTAAACCATGTAAATAAGCCAAAGTATCGCACACTTGAATCATCCACTTAACAGCTCTCTCTTGATCAACTGCTCCACGAGAATAAGTAAATTGTTCTAAATTATGTCCGTGAATTAGCTCCATCACTAAATACTTGTGGTCTGTTTCCACAAAGAAATCATAGTATTTAGGGATATTAGGATGGTTTAAATTGTTTAGGATACGGGCTTCCCTTTCAAATAGCTCGCGAGCTTTAGGAATCCGTAACATATTGGCATTCATCTCTTTAAGAACCAAAAGAAAAGGAGCACCTTGAATCGTTTTATTTTTGTTCCAGACAAGATAGGTGGTTCCCATACCT
This sequence comes from uncultured bacterium, assembly GCA_964606015.1. Taxonomy (GTDB): domain Bacteria; phylum Cyanobacteriota; class Cyanobacteriia; order Cyanobacteriales; family Xenococcaceae; genus Hyella. The sequence goes on along the minus strand of CAZSEZ010000144.1, from coordinate 9,021 downwards.
CCCCTGCCAAGAATACGTAATACCTGATAAGGCCCAATAAAGCGTTCTTCCTCTACTATTGGCTGTCCACAGTGAATACAAAAGATGCTGTCTTCAGGATTGTTCTCGTGGAGACAAGATTGTTTAACTTCTGAAGCGGAAGGTTGTTGGTGGCCCGAATCTTGTAGTGCTTCACTTTCTTCAAACTCTATACGAAACAGAGGCCCGTTCTCTGCCAGACGAATCAAATCTCGATCTTCAACTATAGTTTGCTCTACATAAGCATTATTAACAAAAGTCCCATTAGTTCCCCTACTAACTAGGTACCATTGCTCATTTTCAAAAACTAATTCTAGATGTTTACGGGAAACTTGAAAGTAACCTTTGAGAACTATATCGTTATCCTGTGCTCTACCGATCAGAATCGAGGACTGTGTAGAAAATTTCCAGCTGTTTAAGGGTTGATTTGTCTGTAACTCTAAAAGAGTAATAGTGACCATTAGGTTTCAAAGTTGGGTTGTAACTTGATCCTTAGCAGAATGCCAGTAATATTATCGTGACCATTATAACGGTCAGCAAAATCAATTAGTTTAAACAATCCCGACTGGAGATCTGCACTAGAACTCATTAAAGGTTCTAAATAAGTTTTCCAATGTTTTTCAATGAGATCGTTATCCGACATTCCATCAGAACAAAGTAACAACAAACAATCTTCTCGAATATCGATCAATTCGATCGCAGGTCTAATATAGTTACTCTCTCTTGGTCCCAAAGCCTGAGTCAACTGATAAGCATCAGGGCGACCATAAGCAATTTCTGGCTCAACACCGCGGTTAATTTCTCTTTGACCTACTTCGTGATCCTGAGTAAGTTGTTCTAACCCATGAGTGCGAGTAACCCGATAAATTCGACTATCCCCAACATGAGCGATCGCAAGTTGAGTATCTTGTAAAAGTGCCATCACTAAGGTTGTCCCCATCATGCCGGAACCAGAGCGATTATTATCTACATTAGTCTGATAAATAGTACGATTTGCCAGATAAATACCATCGGCGATTGTCTCTTTACTGGGGAAAGCATCTTGCCAATAAGTATAAAAATAACTTTGCAACGTTTCTACCGCCAAAGCACTAGCAACCTCTCCTGAAGAATGTCCCCCCATTCCATCACAAACTAAATACAAGCCCTGAACACTTACATTTTTGCTAGAGGGGTTTTCTTCTCGGACCAAAGTTGTTCTAGAACCAAAAAAGTCCTCATTATGATCCCGCTGAGAACCAACATCTGTACAGCTGGCCTCATTAACACTGGCAATTTGCATGGCAATTGCGGTTGTAGGAATATCTTCCTGCTCACTTGAATCAAACAAACTATCAATACCGTCGTCATCAAAATTAAATGTATTCTGGCGCTCTTCTAACCACTCTGTCGCATCATCATCACCAATCAAGCTATCAGTGAAGTCGACTTCCTCTGAATCAACTAAAGAATAGAGCTTGGCTTGCAAATCATTAACTGACTCAATCTCGCCTGAGATTACCTGATGTAGAACTTCAGCTAGTTCTGTCTGATAGCGATCATCCAAAGCCTTTAACCAAGAATCCCATTGAACTACTAAATCTTGCAAAGTTGGAACTTGCTCGTGAGAATCTAAATATAGTTCAACTATGCCAAAAGCCCCATCTTCATCAATTCGAAGGTTTTCTGGAGTCAACAAACTCTGAGTGCACCCGACTTGAGATAGAGGGGTCCAGTACTTGAGCATTTCATTCAACGACCAGATAACTTGTTCCCAAGGAACGGTATCATCCTGCCAAAGTTCTGTTAAAAGTTGCCAGCCAGAACGATCTGAAAGTAATACAGCACTACTCGATTCATTGTGCCAAGCATCGTACAGATTGGGAACTACTGGACTATAAGACTCCAGCATCAGATAAGGTAAAGCAATTGTCGGTAAACCTAGTTCGTTCCAATACTCACGGATCGAAAGATAAGAGTCATTTAGCTTGCTCTTTAAATCCTGCAACAACTCCTGCTGTTCCTTTTCCAAAAGACTTAGAGATGTTTCTTTGAGAGGCAAACAATCCCACACTTGGGTTCTAACAATAGTTTGCTTGGCATCTTGAACCAAATCAATTTTAGTTTGCTCTGTATCAAGATCCAGGGAATACCGTTGCTCGTGATCAAGATAACTTGCAGCTTTGCCGGATACTTCACTATCACCCGAAAGTAATGCTAGCTCACCACTAGCACTATCACCCTCAATAGAAGCTACTAGTTCTGGCTCTCTTATCAGCGAATCTGAAAGAATAAAAGCAATTAACTTAGGTAAATTATTCGTTCCACAATGAGGACATTCTTTAACAAGCAAGGAAATTCCCTCGCCACAGCCAAGGCAATTAGTCTGACTAAAAGAGTTTCCACAATGCTGACAGAACTTATTATTATCAGGGTTTTTTGATTGGCACTCCGGACAAATGAGCATTCTCTAACGTTCCTTTACCTTAGCTGTTAATATTGCTTTTTCTACGATTGTTGAACTGTCGGCTTTGAATAAAATCCAATCAATATGGAATATATAACAAAACATATATTCAAGATTCTAGCTCATGATATTGATTTGACAACGTCCAAATAACTGCTTTTCAACTGAAGAAAAATAGCTAAGTAAATCCACCAATAATATTTAGATTACTCAATTTTTTATCAACAATCATTTTTCCGAAAAACCTATTGTTTTTTTAGCTTTAAAATAAAATCTTGATTGATCTTTCTGTATTTTTACTTAAGTAATTTCAGCAACAAACTAAATCTAATAAATTTAGTATTTTTTTTGTTTTTGAAATATCAACCATTCAATTTAGGACTATCAAACCCTGGTCTATAGAGTATGAATTGCAATCAGAAGCATCACAAAAGGAAAAAGACCGCCAAAAATCTCTATTCCAGAACTTCCAGTTTTTGATAAAATCTTAGAGCAACGTTACAAAATGTTAACTATACTTGCTATATGAAATTATTAATTGTCGGTGCTACTGGAACTCTGGGCAGACAGATAGTTCGCCACGCTTTAGACAGAGGGTATGAAGTACGCTGCTTGGTACGCAGTACAACCAGAGCTTCTTTTCTTAGTGAGTGGGGTGCAGAGTTAGTCAAAGGAGATCTTTGTAAACCAAAAACAATTGCACCTGCATTAGTAGGAGTTGACGCAGTTATTGATGCAGCAACCACGAGAATCACCGATAATCTGAGTATTAGGCAAGTTGACTGGCAAGGAAAGGTAAATCTAATTCAAGCAGTTCAGGAATCTGACACTGACCGCTACGTCTTTTTCTCGATTCTCAATGCAGACAAATATCCTGAAGTCCCTCTAATGGAAATTAAGCATTGTACCGAGCTCTTTTTAAAGGAATCTGGCTTAAACTACACTACATTAAGATTGGCTGGATTCATGCAAGGGCTGATCGCACAATATGCAATTCCCATTCTTGATAATGATGCTGTTTGGCTGAGTGGAGAAAATACCCCCATTGCCTACATGAATACTCAGGACATAGCTAAATTTGCGGTTAAAGCACTAGAAGTACCTGAAACGGAAAAACAAACTTTTCCTCTGGTAGGGACCAAAGCTTGGGGTGGTTATGAAATTGTGAACCTATGCGAGCGTTTGTCTAGCAAAGATGCCAAGATTTCTACTATTTCTCTGGCCGTTCTACGTTTGATGCGTCGGGTAACTCGCTTTTTTGCCTGGGGACAGAATACAGCTGATCGCTTCACCTTCGCTGAAGTTCTTGCTAGTGGTAAACCTTTAGATGCCAATATGGACGAGGTGTATGAGACTTTCGGAATTGACCGTCAAGAAATGACCACCCTAGAAAGCTACATGGACGAGTATTTTACTCGCATCATGAAAAAGCTCAAAGAAATCGACTATCAAAAAAACAAGGGCAAAAAGCGCAAAAAGCCTACTATTCCATATAAAAACCAGTTTTAAAAGAAAATCGCTTTGGCTACATCAGTAGTCTAAGTTTGCACCACATTTACCATATTTAAAGACACATTGGGATCTGTTTGGTTAGTCAAAACTTAACTCATCTTGATGTGTCTTCAGCATTTCTTTCTAAAATCAGGGTTACGGGTCCATCATTTTCGATGATTACATCCATCATTGCACCAAATTTTCCTGTAGCAACAGTTAAGCCACTTTCTCTTAGTTTTGCCACAAAGCGCTCATATATTGGCTCGGCTAGATTGGGACTAGCAGATTGACTAAAAGAGGGACGGCGACCTTTGCGACAGTCACCATAGAGCGTAAATTGACTCACTACCAGGATTTCCCCCGCGATTTCAATAACAGATTTGTCCCACTTACTATCACTTTCTGAGGCAGGAAATAATCTTAGATTCAAACACTTATTTACCAGCCACTCAATTTCTGTATCGGTATCGGTAGCTGCAACACCTACTAATAAGTTTAATCCTTTGCCAATTTTGCCGATTACTTCTCCATTCACACTTACAGAAGAAGCGGTAACTCTCTGCAGAACAACTTTCATAGTTTGGTTTATGTTTGGGGTCGCGCAGTGTCAGTATAAGCGATCGCGCTATATTTTCAATCTCAATCATCAGCATAAAAGCGTTCACGTAATGACCAGCACCACAGAATCACAACTAATTTCAGACTTACTGATCAATGAATATTTATCAATAAATTGGAAATATATTCTGTCTAAAGAGAGAACTAGATCGTGGCAAATACCAGAACAAGTTATCAAGGAAATATTACAGATTCCATGCGCTATCCTGTCAGTGAGATTAAAACTATAATCTGTTTTTTCAGTTTAGAAGTAGTGCAGCAAATAGAATTAACACCAAGTTTAGATCGGCAAACTTTATTTAATTTTTTCTGCCAATAATTCACTAGCAGATAAACCTTTATTGTTTTTAATCAATGCTTACATAGACATGATCAACCCTTTGCTTTAGTAGTAATAGTTTCAAATTTAGAAGATGAGCTAGTAATTCTAGAGTATAAATTCCATATCATTAGATAAACCATCAAGATAAGGAAAGGTTTAGCTTTTAGATAGAATAATCTTTATTAAAAAATTAGTGGTAATTTAGGAGAAAGACATCTAGGCTTCCCAAAAAATATATTTATTAGTATCAATCAATTACTAGACAGCATTTACAACAAGTAATCATAAATTGTCTGTATCCCTAATGGCTTGTTCAGTCCAGAATCATCTCTACTGAGTCACGCTGGTCAAGAAACCCCATATAATAAAAGTCTAAGTAAATTTTTATAACCTGTTGATCAGCAGTCGCTAGCAATGAACAGTCTTTTTTTAGAACGCCTTAAAAGCCCAGAACGTCCAGTACTCGTATTTGATGGGGGGATGGGAACCAATCTCCAGACTCAAGAACTCACTGCCGAAGACTTTGGTGGTGCGGAGTATGAAGGATGTAATGAGTATCTAGTCCACACCAAGCCAGAAGCGGTAGAAATAGTCCATCGTGGTTTCCTAGAAGCTGGGGCAGATGTTATCGAAACTGATACTTTTGGTGGTACTGCAATGGTACTAGCTGAATACGATCTAGCAGATCAGGCATATTATCTAAACAAGACTGCTGCGGAATTAGCTAAAAAACTCGCAACCGAATACTCTACAGAGGAAAAACCTCGTTTTGTTGCGGGTTCCATGGGTCCTGGGACTAAGTTACCAACACTGGGACATGTTGATTACGATACTTTACTAGAAAACTACCAGCACCAAGCAGAAGCCTTGTTTGATGGTGGGGTAGATCTATTTTTGATTGAAACCTGTATGGATGTGTTGCAAATCAAAGCAGCACTCAACGGTATCGAAGCAGTATTTAAAGAGAAAGGGGAACGTCGTCCCTTGATGGTTTCCGTGACTATGGAACAAATGGGGACAATGCTTTCTGGCTCCACAATGGAAGCAGCTTTGGCAATTTTAGAACCTTTTCCCATCGATATTTTGGGCTTGAATTGCGCGACGGGGCCAGACTTGATGAAAGAACACGTCAAGCATTTGTCGGAACATTCTCCTTTTATTATTTCTTGTATTCCTAATGCTGGATTACCCGAAAACATTGACGGTCATGCCCACTACAAACTGACCCCAATGGAACTTCGCATGGCTTTGATGCACTTTGTTGAAGACTTGGGCGTTCAGGTAATTGGCGGTTGTTGTGGTACTCGTTACGAACATATCGAGCAACTAGCCGACATGACAGGAGATTTAACCCCCAAAGAACGCCATCCTGAAATGGAACCTTCTGCTGCCTCTATTTATAGTACTCAGCCTTATATTCAAGATAATTCCTTCTTGATTGTTGGAGAAAGACTAAATGCTAGTGGTTCTAAAAAATGTCGTACTCTCCTCAACGATGAAGACTGGGATAGCCTAGTGGCAATGGGAAAAGCCCAGGTTAAAGAGGGGGCACACGTCCTTGATGTCAATGTGGATTACGTAGGGCGAGACGGGGAAAGCGACATGCACGAACTAGCATCTCGCCTAGTAAATAATGTCACTTTGCCTTTGATGCTGGACTCCACTGAGTGGACAAAGATGGAAGCGGGGTTAAAGGTTGCAGGGGGTAAATGTATCCTCAACTCCACTAACTATGAAGACGGCGAAGAAAGATTTGAGAAAGTTCTCGAACTAGCTAAAACCTATGGTGCTGGCGTGGTTATTGGTACCATTGATGAAGATGGTATGGGTCGCACAGCAGAGAAGAAATTCGAGATTGCTAAGCGTGCTTATCATGCTGCGATCGCATATGGGATTCCCGCACATGAAATATTTTTCGATCCTTTAGCTTTGCCTGCCTCTACAGGAATAGAAGAAGATCGCGAAAATGCAAAAGCAACAGTAGCAGCAATTAAACAAATTAGAGAAGAGTTACCAGGCTGTCATATTTTGCTGGGGGTTTCTAATGTTTCTTTTGGTTTGAACCTCGCAGCTAGACAGGTACTTAACTCAGTCTTTTTGCATGAATGTATGCAAGTAGGTTTAGATTCAGCAATTGTCAATCCCAGTAAGATTTTGCCTCTCTCGAAAATAGATGAAAAGCATCAGAAAATCTGTATGGATTTAATCTATGACAATCGCGAATTTGAAGGGGATGCTTGTACCTATGACCCCTTGGGAGAATTAACTACTCTCTTTGCAGGGAAAAAAGCCAGAAAATCCGAAGCAGTAGATAAAAACTTACCCATTGACGAACGTTTGAAACAACATATTATCGATGGCGAACGTATCGGTTTGGAAGAAGCTCTCGAAGAAGCCAGACAAGACCATCCACCACTGGATATTATCAATACTTTCTTGCTAGATGGAATGAAAGTGGTCGGGGAACTCTTTGGTTCGGGACAAATGCAACTACCTTTCGTTTTGCAGTCAGCCCAGACCATGAAAGCTGCGGTAGCTCACCTCGAACCCTACATGGATAAGGAAGAAGCAGACGATGCGGGTAAAGGTAAATTTGTCATTGCAACAGTCAAAGGTGACGTTCACGATATCGGTAAAAACCTGGTAGATATTATCCTTTCTAACAATGGTTATAAAGTAATTAACCTAGGAATTAAACAGCCAGTAGAAGCCATTATTCAAGCCTACGAAGAACATAACCCCGACTGCATTGCCATGAGTGGTTTGTTGGTAAAATCCACTGCCTTCATGAAGGATAATTTGGAAGTATTTAACGAAAAAGGCATAACTGTTCCTGTTATTTTAGGTGGTGCTGCTTTGACTCCGAAATTCGTTAATCAAGATTGTCAAAATACCTATAACGGCAGAGTTATCTACGGTAAAGATGCTTTCGCAGATTTACATTTTATGGATAAGTTGATGCCTGCCAAGTCTCAGGAAAATTGGGACGACATTAAGGGCTTCCTCGACGAGCAAGACGAAAGTTCTGCTGTGGTAGAAAATGGAGCAGCAGTTCCTTTTGAAGGAGAAAACCGCGATAAAATCTTTGTCGATGAAGTTACCAAACCCGAAGAACCCGAAGTTATAGATACTCGTCGTTCTGAGGCAGTTAGTTTAGACATCGAACGACCCAAGCCACCATTCTGGGGAACTAAACTCTTGAAAGCTGATGATATCCCCATCAAAGAAGTCTTCCCTTATTTGGATTTGCAAGCTTTGTTTATAGGACAGTGGCAGTTTAGAAAGCCCAAGGATCAATCCCGCGAAGAATATGACGAGTTCTTGGCACGGAAGGTTAACCCAATCCTCGAAGAGTGGAAACAAAAAAGCATCAGCGAAAACCTGTTGCACCCCACCGTTATTTACGGTTACTTCCCTTGTAATGCTGAAGGTAACACTCTCTACGTCTACGACCCCCAAGACCACAGCAAGCTAGTTACATCCTTTGACTTCCCCCGTCAAAAATCTGGCAAGCGTCTTTGTATTTCTGACTTTTTTGCCAGCAAGGAATCGGGACAAATGGATGTCTTTCCCATGCAAGCAGTCACAGTAGGAGAAATCGCTACCGAATATGCTCAAACACTCTTTAAAGACGACAAATACACCGAATACCTCTACTACCACGGGTTAGCAGTGCAAATGGCAGAAGCTCTAGCGGAATGGACACACGCCAGAGTACGTAGTGAGTTGGGCTTTGAAGCAGAAGAATCCGACAATATTCGCGACATCCTGCAACAACGCTATCGTGGTTCTCGTTATAGCTTTGGTTATCCCGCTTGTCCCAACATCGAAGACCAGTTCAAGCAATTAGATTTGCTAGATACTAAGCGGATCAATATGTACATGGATGAAAGTGAACAGCTCTATCCAGAACAATCAACAACAGCAATTATTACTTATCATCCTGTAGCGAGATATTTTAGTACTTAGTTTGGCTTCTTTGGGTGGGTATTTAGTTAATAATTCAATTTGTATTTATTTAAGGTTAGGCATCACATATGGTCTTGCAAAATTAACTCTCTAAATTTTAATGTTTCGTAACTGTGACTTTTGGAGGGTTTTATAGTGTGATTTACTCTATTTC
>CAZSEZ010000143.1:0-10285 GCA_964606015.1 uncultured bacterium | reverse complement strand
CACAACGCACTATACACCAATATTGTCCCCTATTTAGATGCAAACTGCTGTATGTCAACATTACCGTCAGATTGGGAAAACAGCACCCGTCCTCATGCTCACTGCAAAAGACAGCACCGGAGACAAGGTAACAGGTCTCGATGCTGGGGCAGATGATTATTTAGTAAAACCAGTCGATGTGATCGAGCTATTAGCTAGAGTAAGAGCATTAGGCAGACGTTCTCCATTGTGGCAAGGAGATACTTTGAGCATAGGAGATTTAACCCTCGATCTAGCGACTATGCAACTGGAAAGACAGCAAAAAAAGATTGAACTTTCCGTCAGAGAATTTCAATTATTAGAGTATATGTTACGGAATCGCGATCGCGTTCTTGCTCGTAGTCAATTAGAATCTAATCTCTGGGAATGGGGAGCAGAGCCAGAAAGTAATGCCATATCTACTATGGTTAGACGACTTCGTAACCGCCTTAAAGAAGTTGAAGCCCAAGATTGGATCGAAACTATTTACGGTAAGGGCTATCGGTTGCGATCGCCGACAGGTTAAACTCACTCAATCCACCTTAAAATTACAAGTTCGATTTAGTTATCTCTAACCTACCCAAATAACGGATTCCTGTATATCATCGATATCTTTTGGGCTTCTTCTGAGACTTCTTGCAAGGTCGATATCATCACCTGGCAAAACATAGTGTGTTAAGGACTCATCTACATCAAAGTCTTCCAACTCTTTCATATTAATCGTGTAGCGATCAGGTTTTGGTTCAATTTTACGGGTATAGGTCAAAGAGCGACTTTTAAGTGGAGATTTTTTACTTTCTTGAGGAGATAATGACTCCAAAAAGTATGCAAGAGTACGCTCCTTAAGCAATCCTTGAAGTACAGCTACAGTGCCAAAACGTACACCAGTTTGCTGTTGTTCCCTGAGGATAGCCTTCACTTGCACTTCATCGAGTAATCCTGCTCGCTTAAAATAATGACCGATAGGCATATTGGATCGGTGGTTGAGAACATTGTGCCAGTCACGAGCGAAAAAGTCTGCGGTATCCTGCCTTAGCCAACCCCTTAAAGCCAAGATTTCCCCAAATAGAAGCTGAGAATTGTACTGCTGATCCATTAGAGCAACCTCTATTTGAGAAGAGGAAAGTAAACCTGCTTCTACAAGAATTTCGCCTAAAGGTCTCCGACGTAGTAATGTACTTTTGGTACGGCGATAGTTTTTTCTAAACATATACCTATTAAATCTCGATAAGAGAGACACTAACTAAAAATTGATTTCGTTTTGAATATATAGGTAGTGACAAATTACAATATCATTTGATTCTAACACCAGCTAAATTAATTTAATGGCAGTTTACAGAAACAACAAATAAAGGGGGTTTTTGTTGTTTAATAGGGGATCAATCCTATGGTATTTTGAGTAAAACAATACAGAATAAAGTCTCTAAGGTAGCCTTATTCATTATTAATATCCAAGTCAAGTATCAAGGCCGAACAAATTAGCAATTTATCTGTATTTATTCTGATAGTAATTGTAACTATACAATTAGGAATATAATTTTGGCACCATTATCATGTATGAATAAATTTAGTCATAATTCCTTATTAACTCTAATCGATACACTCTGAGTCTCTGTCACTTTGTGGTCATATTTTTATGAAAGTATGGATAGAGGCTAGAAACTTTTGGTTATATTGATCTTGAAACTTAGATAGTAGCGATGGATTAGAACTACTAAGTCAAGCACCAAAGCTAGAAACGATAGAAATATAGATGCTGAAGTTGATATTGAACCGTTGGGCAAGTAAGTGGCAGGACTTATCAGTTCGTCAAAGAGGAATGCTGATTGTAGGGATTCCAATATCTTGTTTGGCTGTGTCACTACCTACCGTAAGCTGGAGTCATTTTGACTTAATTGAAGATGAAGACGTTTTAGCAAGACTGCAACTAATTCGCTCCATATCCCAAGACCTTTTACAAAACACCGCAGATGCACAGTGGGGAGTCCAAAGCTACGTGCTTTTCCAACATGAACCTTTTCTAAATAGCTATTACGAAGCCAGAAAAGACATCCCCCAACACATCAAAAATTTACCTCAAAGCACTGCTGAAAACTTCAAGCAACAGGCACAACTCTTAGAAATCGAACGTTTCAGCGAAAACCATCTCAGGCTAATGACCAAAATACTCGATCATGCTCGAAGTAAAACCGAGGATAGGTTATATCCTAAAGAGTTATCAAGATGGCTAGAGGAAAGTGACAATAGTATTTCCGATTTACACCAGCGTATTGAGCGTTTAGCAACAGAAGAAACAGCAACTTTAATTGAAAATCGCCAACATCTTAAAGAACATCAAGATCGAGGCTATGCAATGTTATCCGTATTTGTAGCGATCGGGATTGGAGCCTCTTTACTCGCGATTAAGCTATTTTTTAATCTAGATCGCGAACTCAAGAATAAACAGCTTCAATTAGAAGTAGCTAATGAAAGGTTGCAAATCTCTAACCAACAGCTAGAACGCTTTACTGCTAATGCTTCCCATCAGTTACGTAGTCCTTTAGCAGCAATTTTGAGTAATGCCCAAGTAGGTTTGTTGAACACTAATCCTGAAGAAGTAGCAATTCGTCAAAGACTAACCAAAATAGTTGAATTAACCAAATCTAATAGTAATTTAGTCAGTAATTTATTGGCTTTAGCTCGCTACGAAACTATGGTTAGTCCCGAAAAACCAGAATCAGTTGAGCTAGTTGCGTTGCTACAGACATTAAGCGATCGCTTTGAATACTCAATCAAGACCAAAAGTCTCACATTCAATACTCTACTACCACAAACCCCCATAACGATTTTGGCAGAGCCAGACTTAGTTACTCAGGTAATCGCGAATCTTTTAGATAATGCAATTAAATATACTCCCCAAGAAGGTAGGATTCAGCTACAACTTTTTACCCAAGATAATTCAGCAGTTATTCGAGTCATTGACAACGGCATCGGTATTCCTCAAAGCCATCTGGGTCATATTTTTGAACGTTTTTATCGAGAAGAATCAGCAAAAAAAAGCCCACAAAAAGGTTACGGATTGGGTCTTGCGATCGCTAAAGAAATTATCAGGTTACACCAAGGAAAGATCTCAGTTAAGAGTAAACCTTACGAAACAACAACCTTCACTATCGAGCTGCCACTACCTGAATTCAATCCAGCTGTAATTTAATCAAGCTTTTCCACGTCAGCCAATTTAACATTACGAATAGAATAATCTAGCAACTGAATTGGATGAATTACTAGAGGTTGACGATCTTGTAGCTGCAAATGCTTAGTAATTTGCAAAGAACATCCAGGATTCGCCGAAGCAATAATATTAGCGCCAGTATTGAGTAAATTAGTTACTTTTTGTTGTCCCAACTCTTCAGCGGTTTCAGGCTGAAGCATATTATAAATCCCAGCACTACCACAACATAAAGCAGCATCAAGAGGTTCTCTTAAGACTACATTCGGGATTTGACTTAGCAGTTGTCTTGGCTGAAGACTAATTTTTTGTCCGTGAAGTAGATGACAAGCATCTTGATAAACAATGCTTAATTGATCTTCACTAAGAGAATACAACTTACTAACTAGCGGAATACTAGCTAAAAATTCTTGAATATCTTTGACCTTATTAACAAAATTCTGCGCTTTATCTCGATACTCTGGAACATCTTTAAGTATGCTGTCGTATTCTTTTAGAGTGTGCCCGCAACCAGCAGCGTTGATAATTATGGCATCCAAGTCTAAATCAGCAAAGCTATCGATCATCTGCATTGCCAAAGCTTGGGCTTGACTTTCTTGTCCTTGATGAGCGGGTAAAGCCGAACAACAACCCTGTGTTTTGGGGATTACAACTTCACAACCGTTAGCAGTTAAAACTCTCACAGTTGCCTCATTGACAGGAGAAAAAAATAATCGTTGAACACAGCCTAAAATAACCCCTACTCGATAACGTTTTTTATTTTGGGAGGGAATAATGTCAGGGAGATTATCTTGTAAAGAATCCGTAGTAACTCTAGGTAAAATCGATTCCATGGCAGCCAGCCGAGGAGAAATGCGATTTAGTAACTTGCTCTGTCGAATTAATTTTTGCAGACCCAACTGTTGGTAAACCATTAATGCTGGCAGAAAAGCCCGCAAACGATTTGGGTAAGGAAATAAACTAAAAATTAAGCTTCTAATTAGGCGATCGCTTAAAGAACGAGGCTGATTTCTTTCGATTTGCGGGCGAATTGCAGAGATTAATTTGTCATACTCTACGCCAGAAGGACAAGTACTAACACAAGCTAAACAGCCTAGACAACTATCAAAATGCGATACTGTAATCTCGTCAATAGTAGCTACACCTTTACTAATTGCATCCATCAAATAGATCCTACCTCTGGGAGAATCCATTTCTGTACCAATCACACGATAGCTAGGACAAGTTGCCAAACAAAACCCACAATGTACGCAACTATCAATCAATTCTTGAGAGGGAGGATTTTTGCGATCAAAGTTAGTGGTCATACAATTGAGCTAAAGGTAAATATCTGGAAAAATACTCAGAGTTTAAACAGAAAATCTTTCATTCTGTATCTTAAGCCCAAACAGGATATCAATTTCAGTTTGCATGCAAAAAACCTTGACCAATACCTGAAACAGATAGTCAAGGTCTATGGCATAATCATTTTTCTAGTAACAACCTACTATCTAAAAACTACTATCTAGAAAATACAGGGAGCTTAAACACGAGCTGAGGAACCTTTGTCAAGCCTTGGCCAATAACATTTGGCTTAGACGAATTGTTTCCCAAATGTAAAAACAAATACACACACACAGTAGCAAGTGCTGCTAAAAATAATCTTTCCCACATGACTAACTTTGCTCTCTTCTTCACACCTCCTTACTAGTATGTATTACTCCCAAAATTATTGCTAATATAAATCCCAAAAATTAACCAACTTTATAGAAAGTTTAATTTACCATCAATCTGCTTAAGAAAACTTCTCCAGATTCCCCGTTTTTATACCTAATCATTCCTGAGCAACAGAAATATAAACCTGAGTACAGCTCTGACCTCTAAATGTGGTAGCTACAAGCAACAACCAAGAAATTAATTAGGTATCAAATTCATGGGATATCAAAACCAAGAAAGAATGCATAGAAATACATACCTTAGTCACAGCCGAAAGTTCGTACCTAAAAATAGGACTTAAACTTTTGGCGAAAGACTAGAAAAAAGAAAGCTGTATCTTCAAGTAAGTACCTCTTCCAGAGTCTTTCTGGTTCCTGTAAGAGTCGGTATAGCCATTCAATACCTGCTGTACTCATCCATTTCGGAGCACGGAGCACTTGTCCAGCTTCAAATTCAATTGTGGCACCAACAGCAAAAAAAGTTCGGACTGTAGACAGACTACTTTTATGACGATGAATCCATTTTTCTTGCTTGGGTGCACCCACGCCAACAGCTAGCACAGTAGCTCCAGATTCATTAATTAAATCAACAATCTTGGCACACTCTTGAGGATCATTTTCAAAACCAAAAGGTGGACAATAAGTGTCAATCACTATTTCTCTACCAACCTTCTGATTAATTTTTTCTTGGGCTTTAATGGCTGAACCTTCAGAGCCTCCAAGCAGAAAAATCTTAACGCTTGAATCCTGACTATAGTAATTGTAGAAGGCGGGGAACAGATCGGAGCCAGAGATTTTCTCCTTAAGTGGTGATCCTAAAAAACTCGAAGCATACATTAACATTTGACTATCACACACACGATAGTCTGCCTGACGATAAATATCATGGAAGCTGGGATCTTTCTGTAGCTTTATCAAATGATCCACATTTGGCGTGTAGACAACTCCTCCAGTTTTGAGCTTTTCTAGTAACTCATGCAAACTAAAGTTATCGATCTCAACATCGAGAATATTGACAGTTCTTTGGTCGGAATTTGGGACGGAAACCGCCTCTGTAGCCAGATTCATAGTAGATTTGATCGTAGAGTTTTTCATTGGTCTGGTTAAGTGTGCCGTATAGGTACTAAAACCAAATACGTAAAATCTTTTAAATCTATTCACTGAGTACCAAGATAGCCAACAAACGTTGATTTCTAGCTATCAGTGAAAACACTTAGAAGCTTTCTTCTAGCACAAACGAATGATAATCAGACAATCCGAGATTGTACAGTTTTATTTATTTTGGTTGTCATGTAAGCGATACTTCTTAGGTATATATTACCAGCGTTCTTCAGCATTACTTTAATTGAGCAAGGATTTGCGAATCTATTAAAGTTTCTTCTGTCAAGAGATCCTCAACCGTAACTCTTAATAAACAGCGTTCATCCACTCGAAAACGGAGTTCGACACGATCGCTACCTGGCTGCCCTGGAGGATTGAGCTGAGCTAAAGTTCTAGCACTATCAGTATCATTAAGCGGCTTAACTGTTGTCTTATCATCTAGAGAGCGCGTCACTAAACGATCGCCATCAAAATAAACTTCAGTACCTACACTTTGAGTACTCATTTCACCAACAATCAACTCAATACAAGGTTGATTGGCAACAGAAGCACCTAAAGTTAGATTTACTGAACCTGACATAGGATAGGGCTGTCCACTTTTGATTAGAGGATGCCAACTATGGCGCTTTTCTCTACGATTCCAATAGCGGATGCCATAACCGTGATAGAGAAAATCCTTGATTTCAATACCTTGCGCTACTTGTAAAGCACCTTGAGCAACAGCAGTTAGAGGTTGCTCCTGTCTAATTGGGATTTCGAGAAACCTAGCCTCAATCCAATTAGTGACACTGGGTATTTGTACTGAGCCTCCAACTAAAATTACACTATCTATACTAGTGATTTCCACACCAGTACGTCTTGCCTGTTGGGCGACATTGTCCAATAATTCATCTAATTGAGTGAATAGTTCATGAGAACTTAATATTCCTCTAAAAGTTGCTTGGTCTAAACTCAGTTCATAACTTTGTAGCGTTTCATCATCAAAATAGGCTTCAGTTGCTTCCTGCTGTGACGATAATTTGATCTTAAGTCGCTCTGCTAAGCGAGTAACCAAGGATGATTTAGGTAAGTTTTGCTTTTCAGAAAAATAGTCTACTAACCAATTATCAATATCTGTACCACCTAAATTTTGTCCAACTTTGGCAATTACCTTGGCAAGTTGTGGCTTTTGGGCAGAACTTTCCCCCAGCATCTTATCTCCCCATTTGAGGATAAAACCTTGATTGTTAGCAACACTAGATTCTAGTTCAATCAGAGATAAATCTATCGTGCCTCCACCAAAATCCACGACTAGAACAGTACTAGCTTTTTGGATGCCATAACCTAAAGCTGCGGCTGTTGGTTCATCAATAATGCGGACTTTAGTAATATCTAAACTACGACAAAGCTCAGTAAGCCAGATTCGGTAAACTTCAAAGCTATCTACAGGAACAGTAACAACCAAAGACTCTACTGGCTGGGGAGCTATAGTTTTTAATTTGGTAATTATCTGGCTAAGAAAAAGCTGGCCAATCTTTTCAAAGGTAATACTTTGACCATCTAACTCTGGGAGAAAACCTTGAATATCTGTACCGATGCCTTTCTTAAAAGCTTTGAAAAAGCGAGGGTTATTAGTTAGATCTAGTCCGCGATCGCGAACTTGTTGACCCACTAGAACTTCTTCAGTATTGGCATCCTTGAGATAAAGCAAACTAGGAATCGATGCGGGTAAACCAGGTATCTGTTGGCAAAAATCGGGGATTTCTACAACCTCAGCAGCTTCGGTTACGCTATTCCAACGGCTAATTACTGTGTTGCTAGTTCCAAAATCGATCGCGTATGAGTTTTCTGTTTCTGCCATAACAATCCGTGAATCTACCGAGCTTAGGATGATTGTAGTATTTTTTCGGTTCGGGAATAGCGAATTACTTAGTAGCGGATGTGCAAGCTATGATGAGAGCAAAAATCATTAGTTTAATCAGTCTCTAGAGAATATGAAAAAATTGGGCTTTCTTGGCAAAGTTTTGAGCCACGGAATTACCTTATTATTAGGAGTCGTCTTAACCTTTGGTGGTCTGAGGGTAATGTCTTCTAATGCTGACACTTTGACAACAGACACTCTCAGCTCAAGTACTCAGCAGCAACCAACTCAACAATTGGCACAACAAACGACTCAAAGCAATAGAGCCTCCACTAGCTTTGTCAGTCGAGCAGTTGCCAAAACAGGAGATGCAGTAGTTCGGGTAGATACAGAAAGAACTGTTTCCCAAAGAGTTGACCCTTTTTTGAATGACCCCTTTTTCCAGGAATTTTTTGGCGATCGCTTTCAATCCATACCTAGAGAAAGACAAGTCAGAGGCCAGGGATCTGGTTTTATCACTGATAAAAGTGGCATTATTCTGACCAATGCACATGTAGTTAGTGGTGCAGACAAAGTGACTGTTACTTTTAAAGATGGAAGAGAATTTGAAGGTACTGTAACAGGAACAGATAAAGTAACCGACCTGGCCGTAGTCAAGATTAACCCTCAAGGGGCGGGTATTCCCGTTGCAGCTTTGGGGAATTCTTCTGAAGTCCAAGTAGGGGATTGGGCGATCGCAGTTGGCAATCCCGTTGGCTTAAACAATACCGTCACCCTAGGTATTATCAGTACTCTAGAGCGCTCCTCTGCGCAGGTAGGCATTCCTGACAAAAGAGTAGATTTTCTACAAACTGATGCAGCAATTAATCCTGGTAACTCTGGCGGGCCTTTACTCAACGAAAGAGGTGAAGTAATTGGGATCAATACCGCAATCCGAGCAGATGCTAACGGTATTGGTTTTGCGATCCCTATTGATAAGGTCAAGGCAATCAAAGATACTCTAGCAGCAGGTAAGCGAGTCCCCCATCCTTATGTAGGGGTACAGATGATCACTCTAACTCCGGAACTTGCCCAACGTAATAATAGCGATCCAAACTCTGCCTTTGTAATTCCTGAAGTCAATGGCATTTTGGTAATGCGTGTCCTGGAAAATACTCCCGCAGCCCAAGCCGGTATTCGTCGAGGGGATGTGATAGTGGCAGTAGACAACCGATCAATTGAGACAGCTGAAGAACTACAGTCAGTAGTTGATAAAAGTGGCCTAAATAAAACTCTCAAGTTTAAAGTCTTACGTGGCGATCAAACTCTATTTCTTAACGTCAAGACTACTCAACTAGATGATATTGGCTAAGGCTTAATATTTTCTTTGTTTTCTCGGTATCAAAATAGACAAAAATCAATTGCTTATCCGATTGATATTGCTATAATAGAATACAAGTAAAGTTTTTCGTCTACTGGGAAACTCTACCTATTGCCATCCAACTTTTCTAATGGAAAGGTTATGGCTGCAATATTCAATTCCTTATAAACAAGCCTTTCAGTTACTCGTTAATCGCGAGTAACTTTTATTATTTTTAGGGGGATTTTTTGCTAAAGCGACATGGTGTAACTTCTACTCTTCGTAAATCAATGTAACTAGATTGCTAAATTTGAGTACCCAAAGCGGTATCAAAAAGATGAGAGTATTTATTTGACTAACTTATGCCTCGTTTGCCTCGTCTGAGATTTGACCGTGGAACGTTAATCTTGCATCCACCCCCAAAAGGAAGGGCCTGGCTGGATTTTGCCACTTGGGACGATCGCATTGAGAAGTTTCGGATTCCTGCAATTCATTACCGCCCCTTGATTGAATCTCTCCAAGCAGATAACAAAGAGATTATTGACGAGGCAAAAGAATTTTATAGTCTCGAATTTGCCAACAATAGCCTGCCCTATGAGCCTTATCCCCATCAAAAAGAAGCTCTGGTCAGCTGGAAACGCAACCAAAGACAGGGTGTTGTAGTCTTACCTACTGCCGCGGGAAAAACTTATCTAGCTCAGTTAGCTATCGAATGTACCCCCAGAACGACATTGATCGTAGTGCCAACTTTGGACTTGATGCATCAATGGTATGCCCAAATCGAAACTGCATTTCCCAACATTGAAGTAGGTCTACTCGGTGGTGGTTCTCGCGATCGCACACCAATTTTAATTGCGACCTATCATAGTGCAGCGATTCACGCCGAAAATCTAGGTAGCAAATACGCTTTGCTGATTTTTGATGAGTGCCACCATTTACCAACAGATTTTTTTAAAGTCATTGCCGAATATGCGATCGCACCTTATCGCCTGGGTCTAACTGCAACTCCAGAACGGGGAGATGGCTCCCATCAGTTACTAGACAATCTCATCGGTCAGGTAGTTTATCGCAAAACTGCCCAAGAACTG
>CAZSEZ010000142.1:0-10303 GCA_964606015.1 uncultured bacterium | reverse complement strand
TGATTGCTTAATTATTACTTTAGGATTGTCGAAATTTGATCCCAATTGACTGATAAACTTGATTGTGTGTCAGAGGTCAAGGCAGTCATGAGGTTTTTACGGTGAAACGAGTATTAGGCATTATCCTTGGAGGAGGCGCAGGTACGCGCCTGTATCCTCTAACCAAATTAAGAGCAAAACCAGCAGTTCCTTTAGGCAGTAAGTACCGCCTGATTGATATTCCTGTAAGTAACTGTATCAACTCAGAAATATTAAAAATATACGTTTTAACACAATATAATTCTGCTTCCCTCAATCGTCATCTCAACCGAAGTTATAATTTTTCGGGTTTTAGAGAAGGCTTTGTGGAAGTTTTATCAGCTCAACAAACTAAAGATAATAGTGGTTGGTTCCAGGGGACGGCAGATGCGGTTCGACAGTATATCGACAACATCGAAGCATGGGATGTAGATGAGGTTATTATTCTCTCTGGAGATCACCTCTATCGCGTGGACTATGGCAAATTTATCGCTCGCCATCGCGAAACTAACGCAGATATTACACTTTCTGTAGTTCCTATTGATGATAAAAGGGCTTCTAGCTTTGGCCTGATGAAAATTGACTCTCAAGGAAGAGTAGTTGATTTCCAAGAGAAGCCAGAGGGAGATGCTCTCAAAGCAATGCAGGTAGACACTACAGTTCTTGGTCTGAGTCCTGAAGAAGCTGCTCAAAGTCCTTACATTGCATCAATGGGGATCTACGTATTTAAGAAGGAAGTTTTAGTTGATTTGTTGAGAGCAAATCTAGAGCAAACAGATTTCGGTAAAGAAATAATTCCTGCTGCTGCCAAAGATCATAATGTACAAGCCTATTTATTTAATGGCTATTGGGAAGATATTGGAACCATCGAATCTTTTTATGAGGCAAACTTAGCTCTAACCCAGCAGCCTCGTCCAGCATTTAGCTTTTATGATGAGAAAGCTCCTATTTATACGCGTTCTCGTTACTTGCCTCCTACTAAACTTTTAGACTGCCAGGTAACAGAATCAATGATTGGTGAAGGTTGTATTCTCAAAGAATGTCGTATTCATCATTCTGTTTTGGGAGTTAGAACCAGGGTCGAAGCTAACTGCACGATCGAAGATACTTTAATTATGGGAGCGGATCTCTACGAACCATTTGCTGAGAGGCAATCTGGCTTACAAAACGGTGGTGTTCCCATAGGTATTGGCGAAGGAAGTACAGTTAGGAAAGCAATTGTAGATAAGAATGCTCGTATTGGCCGTCACGTGCAGATTATCAACAAAGACCATGTTGAAGAGGCTCAAAGAGAGGAAGAGGGTTTCTACATCCGCAATGGGATTGTTGTTATTATCAAAAATACTACTATTGCTGACAATACGATCATATAGTTAACAAAAACATCTAGGTAGCGGAATACCTAGTTAACTGAATATTTTTTTATTTCATAATGAGGAGTTAAGTTGAATCTGACTTCTCTCTTTTTTTGTTTTTAATTGTTTAGTGGAAAACCGAACCACTATCTTAACAGTCTCTTGTTAGTCTATAGCTAGCCGTAAGTGACTAGGATTACTTAAATCAAAGACGTTTTAAATGCTTGAACTCGGCGAAATGTATTGTGCCAAGCTTGTTATCCTGGAAAGGTGTGCTTGTGCTGGTTTTATCTTGACTTCTTGAGGAGAACACTACAGATGCCCGCTGCTAACTTTAAGGACTATTACAGTATTTTGGGGGTGAGTAAAACTGCCAGTGCTGATGAGGTTAAAAAAAAGTTTCGTAAGTTAGCTCTGAAGTACCACCCAGATCGTAATCCGGGAGATGCTAAGGCAGAAGCCAGGTTTAAGGAGATCAGCGAAGCCTACGAAGTTCTGGGTGATAGTGATAAAAGAGCCAAGTACGATCAGTTTGGTTCATATTGGCAGCAAACAGGGTCTGCAAGTTCGGCAAGGGGCTATGGTGCTGGTTCGCCTAATGTTGATTTAGGTGGATTTGATTTTAGCCAATACGGTAACTTTGAGGATTTTATTAATGAACTATTAGGTCGTTTTTCAACTCCAGGTGCGAATACTGGTGCTAGTACGAATCCTAATAATAGTTATTCTTATAGCAGCTCCAGAGAGACTAGAACCAATTCAAGAGCTGGCAATACGGGTTTTGAAGAGTTCAATAACTTTAAGTCTAGCAATTCTTCCAATGGCGATCGCGAGGCTAGCATTAGTTTGAGCTTTGCTGAGGCGTTTCGTGGTACTACTAGGCGACTGCGAATGGTTGGAGAAACTGTTGATGTGAGAATTCCGCCAGGAGCCAAACCAGGTAGCAAAATTCGGATTCGTGGTAAGGGTCAGTACAATGTCTACAGTAAGCAAAAAGGGGATTTGTATCTGAAGGTTGAGTTAAAGTCTCATAACTTCTTCCAGTTTGAAGGTGATAATCTTACCTGTGAAGTACCGATCACTCCAGATGAAGCAGTGCTAGGGACTTCTATCGAAGTTCCCACACCGGATGGCACGATTACCATGAAAATTCCTGCGGGGATTCGTCATGGCCAAACTTTAAGGTTGCGGGGAAAAGGATGGTCTTTACCTAAAGGAGGAAGAAGCGATCAACTAGTCAAAATTGTAATTGCAGTTCCTCAGGATCTCAGTAAGCAAGAACGTGATTGCTATCAAAAAATTAGAGATCAAAGAACGAAAGACCCTCGTAGCCACCTTAAGGGTGTTTCTCTATGAACCCTAATCACAGTAAAAAGTTGCAAGCTAGTCTGAGAAACTTTATTCAGACTCCTTTGAAAAGAAAGCTCCAACAGTTTCAACAGCAAGATCCGCAGCAAGCCGTGGTAGAGCTATTCAAGTCTGCGAGTGACTCTGTCCCTGCGTATAGGGCCTTTCTTGCAGAACACGGGATCGAACCTGAGACAGTAGAGAATTTTAATCAGTTTGTTGCACTTCCTTTTACTAGCAAAAAAAACTACATTCAGCGTTATCCCATAGATAAGCTCTGTTACCAAGGTACCCTTGCAAGCTGTGATTTTGTTGCTGTTTCTTCCGGTTCGACAGGGGAACCAACCTTTTGGTCGAGATCTTTAGAAGACGAATATGAAATCGCAACTCGTTTCGAGCAGGTTTTCTTTGATAGTTTTCGTGCTGATTTGCAATCTACTTTGGCGATCGTTTGCTTTAGTTTAGGAACTTGGGTAGGCGGAATGTATACAGCAAGTTGTTGTCGTCATCTAGCTACTAAAGGCTATCCTCTTGCTGTTGTTACTCCAGGTAGTAATCAAAGGGAAATTTTCCGTGTCCTAGAATCATTAGCTCCCTCCTTCGAGCAAGTTGTTTTACTTGGCTATCCCCCTTTCCTTAAAGATGTTATAGATTCAGGGGCTCAAAGAGGTATTAACTGGAAAAAGTATCAGGTCAAGCTTGTAATGGCGGGTGAGGTTTTTAGCGAAGAATGGCGCGATATTATTGCCGAGAAAATTGGCTCCAAGAATCCTGAATATGATTTTGCTTCACTCTATGGCACAGCAGATGCAGGAGTTCTCGGTAATGAGACACCTTTAAGTATTCGTATTCGCCGCTTTTTTGCTGCTAATCCTGATTTAGCTCAAGATTTCTTTGGTCAATCTCGCTTACCAACTTTGGTTCAATACGATCCTTTGAGTCGTTTTTTTGAAGTTGATGGTGAGCTTTTGTTGTTTTCGGGGAAAAATGGCATTCCTTTACTACGCTACCAACTGGGAGATAACGGCGGGATTGTGAGTTACGAAAAGATGTTGGAGTATCTCAGCCAGTATGATTTTGACCCTCTTGTTGAGTTACAAAAAAAGCGCAAGAGGGGAATTAGAGAGTTACCTTTTGTTTACGTTTTTGGCCGTGCGGATTTTACTTTGTCCTACTACGGGGCAAATATCTACCCCGAAAATATTCAAATTGGTTTAGAACAACCGGGAATTCGTAATCGGGTTACAGGAAAGTTTGTCATGGAAATCAAACCAGATGTCCAGACAAACTCCTGTTTGAACTTGGCAGTTGAGCTAGCACCAGGAGTAGTTATTAGTAAGGATCTTAAAGATACGATCGCCTTTTCAATCTACACTCAGATAATTAGGCTTAATAGTGAGTATGCTAACTATGTTCCTCCAGAACGCCAGTTTCCCCAGGTCAAGCTTTATGAGTCTGGTAATCCAGAATATTTCCCCCCAGGGATAAAACACCACTATACTCGTTAGACTTGATAATAATTAGCCTTTGACGCCACTACTAACGTCAGTTGCCACAATATACTTCTGAAGAAAAACAAATAGTAAGGTAATTGGTGTCAAAGATATGACTGAGCCGGCTGCTACAAGTCGCCAATCCAAGGATAGGGTACTTCCCGAAAGTTTAGCTACTCCCAAGGGTAAAGTAAAATATTCCGGACGATCTAGGACGATCAATGGCCACAGAAAATCACTCCAAGAACCGATAAATACAAAAATTGCCAAAGTGATCAGGGCAGGGCGAACTGCTGGAATCATGATGTGCCACCAAATACCTAATTCCGAACAGCCATCGATTCTGGCGGCTTCCTCTAGCTCTAGAGGGACATTTTGTAAGGCTTGACGTAAAAGAAAAATTCCAAAAGCAGAAACTATATTAGGCAAAATAATCCCTAAATAACTATTTCTTAGACCAAGATTCACGGCCAAGATGTAGAGAGGAATCATCACAATTTGAAAGGGGATGATAATAGTCGCGACGACTAGAGAAAAAATAATCCTCTGACCTTTAAAATTTAGTCTAGCTAAGGGATAGGCTGCTAAAGAACAAAAGAATAAATTTAAACTAACGGCCAGTATTGCTACTACTGCACTATTTAACAGATAGCGACCGAATGGGTAGGTTTGCCAAACTGTTTTAAAATTAGCGAGAGTTGGTTGGGTGGGAATTAGCTGAGGCGGAAAGCTAAAAATGTCCTCAGTTGGTGATTTGAATGCTGTTCCTACCAGCCATAACAAAGGGAAAAGCATTAAAATCGCGATTCCTGTGAGTAGGATAATAGTGATCGCTTTATTTAAGTTACTTTGATGACTACTATCCAAAACAATTGACCACCATATGTTGAAACAGCAGAGCAAGGAATATCTTACTCTACTGGATAATAATTAGGAAAAGCTGATGCTAGGGGATTCTGTCGGAAATTGGGGATCAGAATATTGCCAAACCTTACCATCCAAAGCGATCTGCTCAATAAGACTTGCCAAACGTAAAGCCTGAATTCCTTGTTCTCCTCCAACAGAAGGTCTTTCACCTCCTTTAATACAGCTCACAAAATGTTCTAGCTGGGCATAC
The DNA here is from genome assembly GCA_964606015.1 of uncultured bacterium. Taxonomy (GTDB): domain Bacteria; phylum Cyanobacteriota; class Cyanobacteriia; order Cyanobacteriales; family Xenococcaceae; genus Hyella. The sequence goes on along the minus strand of CAZSEZ010000142.1, from coordinate 4,973 downwards.
AAAGGTTCGACGTTGCTTGTATAAATTTTTTCGATAATACCGTCTTGACGATAGAAATTGCTGGAGTCGCTTGTAGATATTGTGTTGACTGGATAACGATGAATTGCAATATCGCTATTGAGTAGATCAGTTTTAATAAAAGACTTTTTGCAATGAGCTGTTAGAGAACGAATCTTACTATGAGTAATTTTAGAAGCTGTCAAGGTTGCTACGATTCCGTTAGCAAAGCCTAGAGTAGCTGTAATGTAGTCAAGATAACCGGAGTCTGCGGCGGAACTGCCACTTGCAGTTAACTTGATAACAGGAGAGTCAGTTAACTTGAGCAATAGGTCAATATCGTGAATCATTAAATCAAGAGCCACAGAAACATCGTTAGCTCTCTGAGAGTAGGGACTCATACGACGTGCTTCAATCGCCAAAATTTCTTCCGATCTGGCCACTTTAATCAATTCGACGAAAGCAGGATTAAAGCGTTCGATGTGTCCTACTTGTAAAATTCTCTTGGCATCTGCTGCTGCATTTACCAGGGATTCTGCTTCAGCGATCGAAGCTGCAATTGGCTTTTCAAGTAAGACGTGAACTCCTGCTTGGAGGCATTCTAGACCAACTTGATGATGGAGTTTAGTGGGAACAGCTATGCATACTGCATCAAGATGAGGTAAGAGTTCTAAATAATTTTCGAAAAAACGTGTACGATACTGACCTGCAAGTCCTAGACCTCTTTCTACATTGACATCAGAGATTCCTACTAGCTCGATATCTTTAAATTGGCTCAAAATACGGGTATGATGCCTGCCCATATTGCCTACGCCAATTACTCCCATCCTTATAGGCTGAGAACTGACTGGCGGCTCTTGCCCTTGCGAAAAATTAGATTGCACTGAAATTAACTCCTACACACCACAAAGGAATAGCTGACTTCTTTAAAAATTGTCAAATATCCTTACTTTAAATAAACAGATAGTATCATATGTATTTTATTTGTGAAGTAATATCGTATGCAGTTATTATTCAGAATTAGGCATTAGAAGTGTGGGATTGAACCTTTTGCCACTTCCGCCAGACGTTAGAGCTCCGAATAGCCAACCAGAATAGAATTAAAGCAATTATTCCTCCTTCTTGGGGAGAGCTAAAAGCTAGTAGAACCAGAAAAATGCAAAGGAGATCCTCGACACATACTAGCCAGATAGGAATTCCTCGGAGACGAAAAAACCAACCCACTTGAACCAGTGTCAGAACAAAAGCGAAAGTTGCACTTATAAGAGCAATTAACCACAAAGGCTGGAAATCGATTTTGAAAACATGAGTTATCGTAACAGCTGAAATAGCTCCAACTACTGGACTAAGTATTAACTGGAAAATTTGTAGTAATCTCTGTCCTAAAAGATTTTTAGAGCCAAACAGTTCAAATAGTGACCAAGAGATTCCAATTGCCAAGAATACTCTGGGATCGAGATATTCGATTAATGGTAGTTCTGCTAATAATTCTCTAGTGTAAAAAGAACCTAATACTAAAAGAGGTAAAGCCAGTCTCATCGACGCAGCAGCAGATACGGAGAAAACAGCCAAGACTAAAGTAAACATAGTTCAATGCCGAACAAAGAGTCAGAAAAAAGTCTTTGGAAAATGATGAAAATGAAATAAGTACTGAAACATAGCACAAACAAAATGTGCTTTCCTCTCTCTATAAAAGTGTTCAGATGTACTTAATTATCTAAAGATAATGTACCCACTTTAGCTAGTGATTCCATCATTTATTTAGTACTAAGACAACTCTTTTGTAATATATAGGTACTGAATACCCCGAAATATTAGGCTGCGATCGCATTTTATTGCTTGTGCTGTTTCTAAATTAGATTGCTGAAGATAGCGTAATAAAGTTTTCCCATCGCCTCCTGTCAGAATAATCGAGCTTGTAGGATATTCTCTCTGCCATTGAGCAATATAGTGAGCCACTCCTGTAGTGAGAGTGTGGATGATACCAGAAGCGATCGCTGTTGTAGTATCTTTTGCCCAAAGCGGAGGTAAAGAGTCGGGAAGGATGATTTCAGGTAAGGCTGATGTTTGCTGTGATAGTGCTCTGATTTGCGATCTTAATCCTGGAAGAATCGCCCCACCGATAAGTGTGCGTTCTTGATCTACTCCTGTAAAAGTTAGCGCTGTCCCTCCGTCGATAACTAGACAAGGATAACCATAGTATTCCCCCGCACCATAGATGGCCAAAGCTCGGTCAATCCCCATAGTGGGATACAGATCTCGTAAAGGAATTTCAGTTAAGAAGACTTGCTTAAGTTGTGGATAGTGAAGCCAATAAACTGTCTGACTGGGTACAACTGATGCCAAGACAATCTTTGGTTTAAGCTTGTTAAATCTAGGACGATATTCAACAGGAATTAGACTTTGTATTGTTTCAACTGAAATTGGCTCTTGCAAATGGGCTGTATCCCAGGATATCTCTAAGTGAGAGTCCTGAAATAAAGCAAAATGTAAGCGGGAGTTACCAATCGCAACAGCTAGCTTGTACTGCATTCATCCAATCAATACCATTAACTCAAATTCAAGAATTGCTCTAAAGCTTCTATCATTGTTGGGGGCCAACGTCGCACATCTGTTACCCAATCTAGATTTTGGTAACGAGCGTCTAGACCCACTGCAGCAACCCAATTACTTTCCGCTTCACCTTGCTTCCCTGTTACCCAAAGTACAGCAGCCATAGCAGCACGGACATCAGGGAACATTGGATATTTTCGTACTAAATTCCTCAGCTGACGAACTGCTTCATTCTCATTACCCATTTGATAAGTTATCAAAGCTGCATTCGCGCGGGCTAGAGAAAAGTTAGGTGCTAGTTCAATTGCATGTTCATAGTCCACTAAAGCTGAGTCCCATCTTTCTTGCCCAGCTCTGGCATTACCTCGGTTATTGTAGGCTACAGGGTCTTGAGGGTTAATTTCAAGAGCCTTATTATAGTCAGCCAAGGCTAGATCCCATTCTTGTTTTTCTTCGTAAGCAATTCCCCGATTAAGATAAGCATCAGGATACTGAGGAGCGATCGCTATAGATTGGTCAAAATCTGCGATCGCCTTATCAATTTGATGTTGGCTAACTCTTACATTTCCCCTGTTGCTCCAAACAGCAGGGTTTTGAGGGAACTGTTCGATCAGTTCTGTCCAATAGGATTCCGCACGATCAAAATTACCTTTTTCGACCGCCTTGATTGCTTTCTGAGCTATCCTTTCTCCTTGTTTCAATTGTTGTTCCGTAAACTGTGGAGTTTCTACCCTGGCCAAAGCAGGATTATTAATCCCAAATAACCACAACCAAAAAATACAGACAATAGCTATCAGGCAGCGCATCATGACTAATCTTCTCTTGTAACCTAAGACATAATACCTAATTTAACTGAACAGTTGGCTGTAAGGAAAGCTCTCTTGAGTTTCTAGTTGTACTAAATTTCTAGTTAGTGGGGAAGGGATCAGTCTGGCTCAGTCGACTCTCTCCATAACTCAACAAGCGATCTAATGTTTCCAGACGATTTTGCCATACTTCAGTTTGATAGGTATTGATGGTTTGACTGTCCTTCATCCAGCGAGGAAACTTACGACGAAAATTGCTTAAGCTTTTCTGTGCTTGTAAAAAGTTATCTAGGGACGAGTTAGCTACAAGTTCCGTGAAAACAGAAGATAAATTATCAGCCTCAATCGCCCAATCCCTGAGCATACGAGGATTCATCCCGATTTGTTGATTTCTAATAAGATAATTCCATTCTTTCTTGAGACTCTGGTAGCGTACTTGAGTAGCTCTGAAAGGTTCACGATGAGGTAGAGGATATGCTTCTACTGGGGTTACATCTCGACCTTGAGTCCGATTAAATATTTCGGCAAGAGAAGGTCGAAAATTTTCTGCAGCAAATAGTGCATAACCTTCTGCTGTCAGACCTCTCAAAAGTTGCATTTGATCCACGGCTACTATGTCTGGGACGTTAAGTAGGCGAATTCCTGGTAGCAAAAGTGCGTTACCTTCATCAAAAGCTTCTAGTAGAGGACGAGTAAGAGTTTTCAGCTGCTCACTATCCGTCGCATAGGTCATTGGAACTAGCATATCGATCCAACCTTCTCTAACCCACTCTTCCCAGTACTGTTGAATTTTATTTAACCTTTCCTGCCTAGGCATAGGAAAGACGGCTGTAGAGAGAACTAAGTCTGGCCTTTGTTGCTTGAGTTTCATCGAAGCCGAAGCAACAAAGTCACTAACTTGTTGCATTCGGAAACCAGTCCATTGATTCCACAGTCGATCCCCAACCGTTAGCTCAATTGGATCTATCCCTGTGAGTTCCTTGAATTTTTGTCTAGCGGCTGTCCCGTATCCATAAGTGTGTTCTGCAGTAGGACTTTGAAACGGATAACGTATGTAATCAAGGTGAATTCCATCGACGCCGTACTCCGTAGCAATTTCTTCCAGTAACAAAGTTAAATAACGTTGCACTCCAGGATTAGCAGGATCGAGAAAGGCTTTTTTTGATGTGTAGTGGAACTTATTGCCTTTCTTATCGGTCAAAGCCCACTCAGGATAGCGAGATAGGACAGGACCCAAGTGCTCTTGAGGTAAGTTAACTATTGTATTGTGACGCTGATTAACCGTTGCAAAAGTCCATACCCAGGCATGCAACTCCATGTTGCGTTCATGAGCAAGTTTGACTGCTACTCTTAAAGGATCCCAACCTCTAACTAGCGGGTTTTGCTCAGGAGCAATGCGACTAGGATGAATTGTGTAGCCAGAATTTAAAGTCTCAAAGAAGACAGTGTTGATGCCTGCTGTTGCCAAACGATCAAACAAATCAACTAAATCCTTCTCTGATCTAGCTTTGACGATTGTTCCTCTATCTAGCCAAATAGCTCTGATCTCTGAGCTAGCTACCTGACGGTTAGTAGGGTAAGAACTCCAGAGAGTATTGCGAGCTTCTAGCCATCTCT
>CAZSEZ010000141.1:9491-10537 GCA_964606015.1 uncultured bacterium | reverse complement strand
TTAATCAATAATCTCGAAACCGACTTACCAGTTATCGATGATTATTTGATCGAGCAAAAGCCTAAAAGTATTGTGGCTTTACCTCTGGAATATCAAGAAAAACTAATAGGGGTTTTATACCTTCATTCTTCTAGTATCCAAAATTTATTTAGTCCCGAGCGGATCACTGTTCTCAAATTTCTCTCTTCTCAAGCTGCGATCGCTTTAAATAATGCACAACTTTACCAGACTCTAGAGCAAAGAGTTGAAGAAAGAACTAAAGAACTTCAGTACAGCCGAAGTACTTTACAGAATCTCCTAGCAGCTACAGCTTCAGTAACAGGAGAAGAATTTTTTCCTGCTCTGGTAGAACAAATTGCTAATTCACTTCAATGTTCCAATGTTTTGATCTCTCAGATAAAAGAAGAACAGTTAGAAACCTTGGCTTGGTATGCCAACAACCAATTACAACAAAAACTCTTCTATCCATTAGCCCATACTCCTTGTGAGACAGCCATAGAACAAGGCAATTACGTTTGTTCCAAGGGAGTTCAGCAAGCCTATCCTTTAGACACCGATCTTGTAAGCATGGGTGCCCATAGTTATGTGGGAGTAGCGCTAAAAAATCGTACAGGAGAGATATTAGGAGTGCTCTGTGTTTTGGATAACAAACCTCTACGAAATCGAGAATTTGCAATTAGGCTGCTCCAAATCTCAGGAGAAAGAGCAGCAGCAGAGCTAGAACGACAGCAAGCACAACAAGCTTTAGCCCAACTCAATCGTGAATTAGAAACAAGGGTGCAAGATCGCACAATCCAACTTGCAGACTCAGAGCAGCGTTTTAAGACTTTATTTAACGATGCAGCAGATTGTATTATCTTGTACGGTTCAGAGGGAGTTGTCGACTGTAATCAAGCATCATTGGATTTATTTGGATACGACCAGAAATCCGAAATGATGGCAGCTACGCCCTCGACAATTTCTCCCGAATTTCAGCCCGATGGTCAATTATCAGCTAGCAAAGCTGAGACAATGATTCAAAATGCCTACGATCTCGGTAGCTATCA
>CAZSEZ010000141.1:0-9467 GCA_964606015.1 uncultured bacterium | reverse complement strand
TTTGAGTGGATACATAAACGTTCTAACGGGGAGGAATTCTGGGCTGAGGTTCTATTGACAGCTATTCCCTACGGAAACCAAAGAATACTTCATGGTGTAATTAGAGATATAAGCGATCGCAAAGCTAATGAACACGCTTTAGCAGTCAGCGCGGTAAGAGATCGAACTATCTTTGAAAGATCTTCAGTCGGATTTATCGAAATAGACGTTGCAACCCAAAAGTTTACTCGTGCCAATGATGTGTTCTGTCAAATGACTGGATATTCGGCCGAAGAACTGTATCAGATGACGTTTCAAGATCTGACTAATCCAGAAGATTTAGGATATTGTTTGGAACTTGTTCAGCAGCTGATCTCGGGTGAAACAGATAAATTTTTCATCGAAAAACGTCTTCTGCATCAAGAAGGTCATTACTTTTGGTGCGAGAGCACTATCTATCCCATTGAATTTGAAGGCACATCTCTCAAGACCATATTTGGCATTATTAAAAATATTAGCGATCGCAAACTTGCCGCACAACAGTTGCAAGAAAGTGAGGAAAAGTTCCGCACTCTAGTATCTAATTTTGAGGGAGTTGTTTACCGCTGTTCAGGAGACGAAAATTCGACCATAAACTACCTTAGCCCAGCTATTCTAAAACTATCTGGTTATCCACCAGAACATTTTGAAGGAAAATCAGCGGAAGCTTTCTTCAACATGATCCACCCCGAAGATCTAGATAATGTTTTACAAAATGTAGAAATGGCTTTGGCGAGTATTATGCCTTATCGCCTAGAATACCGACTCATTCATCGCAATGGCAGCATTCGTTATGTAGAAGATAAAGGAAAAGGGGTTTACGATTCCCAGGGAAATCTTAGATCACATGAAGGGATCATTTTTGATATTAGCGATCGCAAACTAGCCGAACAAGCAATAAAAGAAAATGAAAGAAAGTTCCGCACTTTAGTCTCCAATCTTCGTGGTGTAGTGTACCGCTCTCGCAATGATGAAAGTTCAACTATCGACTATGTAAGTCCTGCTAGTTTAGAGGTTTCTGGTTATCCTCCAGCTCACTTTATTGGAAAATCGATAGAAGCCTTTTATAACATTGTTCATCCCGAGGATGTAGATTACATTCTTCAAAGTACAGAAATTGCTTTAGCAAATAATGAACCGTATCTCCTCGAATACCGGATCATTCATCGTGATGGCAGTATCCGCTATGTAGAAGAACAAGGCAAAGCATTTTTCGATGACCAAGAAACTCTACCTTTTTTTGAGGGCGTTATTTATGATATTAGCGATCGCAAAGCTAATGAACAAGCAATAAAAGAAAACGAAAGAAAGTTCCGCACTTTAGTCTCCAATCTCAATGGACTTGTTTATCGTTGTCTGAGTGAAGGGGACAGTTGGAGAACTGATTATTGTAGTCCGGCTTGCCTAGAATTAACTGGTTATCCTCCAGAACACTTCGTTGGTTCTTCCATCGAAAATTACAAAAAAATCATCCATCCTGACGACGTAGACTTCGTTTTTCAAAATGTGGGAGAAGCTGTAGCAGCCAAAAAACCAATTGTGATGGAATATCGCATTATCCATCGTGATGGCAGCATTCGTTATGTAGAAGAAAAAACCAAATTTATCTTCGATGCCCAAGGAAAATTACAATTTTCGGAAGGAGTTGTTTTTGATATTAGCGATCGCAAAGCTAACGAACAAGCTCTAAAGATAAGTGCAATCCGAGATCAAACGATCTTCGACAAAGCTTCAGTCGGATTTATTGAGGTAGACGTTGCAACCCAAAAATTCACCCGTGCTAACAAAGTATTCTGCCAAATGGTTGGATACTCAGCAGCAGAATTACGAGAAATAACATTTCCAGAACTAACTAATCCTGAAGACCTCAATAAGAGTCAAGAACTCATCCACCAACTTATTTCAGGTGAGATAGATCAATTCTTTACTGAAAAACGCTTTTTACATAAAGATGGTTATTACTTCTGGAGTGAAACCACTGCCTATCCCATTGAAATTGAAGGCGAATCGGTTAAAACTATATTTGGCATCATTAAAGATATTAGCGATCGCAAAAAAGTTGAAAGCAATCTCCGGGAAAGCGAACGCAGGTTCCGCAGAGCAATAGAAAATGCCCCATTCCCGATTATGATTCACGCTGAAGATGGAGAAGTCTTGCAAATTAGCTCTACCTGGACAGAACTTACTGGATACAGCCATGCAGAAATCCCGACGACCAAAGCATGGATAGAAAAAGCTTATGGAAAAGATGCCATAAAAATCATGAAAAAAGTCATGGCCAAAAAATACACCTTAACTTCTCGTTGGGAAGAAGGTGAGGTTTCTATTAAAACTAAAGATCAACTTCAATGTCTCTGGCAATTTAGTTCTGCACCTTTGGGACAGCTACCCGATGGCCGTCGAGTAGTTATCTCGATGGCAGTAGATGTGACGGAAAGACGCAAAGCAGCACAAGAACTTTATCAATCCAAAGAACTATTAGAATTAGTACTCAATACAATCCCTCAATCCGTCTTTTGGAAAGATCGTGATTCAGTTTTTCTTGGCTGTAACCTCAGTTTTGCCAAAGATTCAGGCTTAGCAAGTCCCGAGGAAATAATTGGCAAGAGTGATTGTGACTTACCTTGGAAGCCAGAGGAAATCGAATTTTATCGTGATTGCGATCGCAGAATAATGTCGAGCGATCAAGCAGAAATGGGTATTGTTGAGTCGCACAAAAATGCACAAGATAAAGTAACTTGGAGCGAAACGAATAAAGTTCCCTTACATAACGAGCAAGGTGAGGTAATGGGAATCTTAGGAATTTATCAAGACATTACAGAGAAAAAAGAAGCCGAACAAACTCTCAAACAAATCAATGAAGATTTAGAAAAACGAGTTCAAGAACGAACATCTGCTCTAGCGAAGACTAATCAAGATCTGGAAAAAGCCAAGGAACAAGCAGATAGCGCAAACCGAGCCAAAAGTGAGTTTTTAGCCAACATGAGTCACGAATTGAGAACTCCTCTTAATGGCATTTTGGGCTATGCTCATATCCTACTCCAAAATAACAACACCCTCACTCCCAAACAAGCTAAAGGCTTGAACATTATCTACAATAGCGGCAACCATTTATTAGCTCTAATTAACGAAGTTCTCGACCATGCAAAAATAGAGGCTGGAAAACTAGAATTAATTCCAGAAAATATTCATCTATCTAGTTTCTTGCAAGATATCGTCGATATGATAAATATTCAGGCCAAAACAAAAAATATCACTTTTCTATATTCTGCCGAATCTTATTTACCAAGTTATATACATGCTGACGAAAAAATACTACGTCAATCCTTACTAAATTTATTAAGTAATGCTATTAAATTTACCGACCGAGGGCAGGTAAGTTTGAACATTCAAACAAAAATTTTGGGCAAAGAAAACCTGCCTAATACTAAAAATTACTCCACAATTTGTTTCACAGTTGAAGACTCTGGTGTCGGCATCAACTCAGAACAGCTCAAAAAAATATTTAAGCCCTTTGAACAAGTTGGCAACAAACAGAAACAAGTAGGAGGAACTGGTTTAGGATTAAATATAACCCAAAAATTAGTAGCGAAGATGGGTGGTAAGTTACAGGTTGAAAGCACGCTAGATCAAGGCTCAAAATTCTGGTTTGAGGTTACTTTTCCTTGCTCCTCAGAGCTTGAAAAGACATCAGAAGTATTGATTTCAAGTTCACACATAGAACTAAAAGACAATATCTTAGAAAAAGATTGTACTCTCGGTTTGAGTCAGACTGAAATGGCACCACCTCCAGAAGAAATAGAAATTCTTTACGAGCTAGCAATGTTAGGAAGCATGCAAAAAATCAAAGAAAGAGCGTGTTGTCTCGAACAATTAGACTCTAAATATTCTCCTCTAGCTAATCAACTTAGAGAATTGGCAGAAAATTTTCAAGATGAAGAGATTATCAACTTAATCGAACAATACAAAGGTTTGCATGACTAATTAGGTAGTCGTGAGCCAACCAATTGAAACTGTCAGAACTGAATGCCAAAAGCAGAGTCTGATAAGTAGAAATATTCTGGATCAGAGACAATTCTCACAAAATTCCATCTTTCTGGGGAAGAACAACCCTGTTAGGAACCACTATATAGCCAGTAGTTTCATCTCCTAGAACTATATTTTTATCGTTACTTTGACCCCAATACCACCAGTAGGCTGCGGTGTAGGCACAAATAATGGCATCCAATCGATCCTCGACTACCTTTAATTGCCTGCCTGTGAATTGGTTAGCAATCTTAGGAATTACCACTGGCGAATCAACATTTAAAACAGGTGTCAATTTAGGTAAGAGTTCCACTATGTAACTACGCAAACGCTTTAGTTCTCTTTTCTTATCGCTAAGTTTGCCTTTTTTGTACTTAAGAATACGATCAAGATCAAACAAATGAACGATCGCTGGATGAGGAAAAACTTCTATTTGATACCTACCTAGTTTTTGGGGAGTGATATTAGCAGCATGGGCAAAACCTCTTTTTTCAAGACTTTTACCAAAACCCACAGTTCTTTCTGCAAAAGGACGGTTGAGATTAGCAGGATAACAACCAGCATGGTACTTGCCAAAGTACTTATGACTTAAGCGATCTGGAACCCTGGTCCCTATCTGATTGGGGATTAGAGTTGGGGCATCAACAGCGACTATGGCGGATTCCTGAGCAGAAACTAACCTATCCAACCAGGCCAGCACATCTTCAAGCTCAGTTTGGATATCAATCTCAACGATGTCTAGCTGTTGATTTTGCCACTGTAAACAACACAACCCACTGGCACCAGAGACCCAACCAAAATCTATCCCAATAAATTTCATGCTTGAGCCAAGTTAATAATCTCGTTTGCTGCTCTAGTGGTTACCCCTATTTCACCCAAACGAGAACGCATCTGCTGATAGCCTTCAAGGATTTTTTGCGATCGCTCTTGACTATTGAGAATCGCTAAAGCCCTTTCAGCGACATTTTCGGGAATCGCCTTTTCCTGCTGAAGTTCGGGGGTTATTTCTTCATTAAGCAATAAATTTACAGGAGACATTAAAGGCACATCTATTTTGAGTAGTTTGCGTCCTACCCAGGCAGTAAAAGGATGTACTTTATATAAAACTACCTGTGGGGTATCGAGCAAAGCAATTTCTAGGTTAACCGTGCCCGACTTGGTTATAGCTAAATCTGCTGCTGCGATCGCAAGATAACGTTCCTGTTCGATAATGGTTGCGGATAGCTTGTATTGTTCGATAGCTGTTTGAATATCTGCACGATACTTAGGCAGAGAAAGAGGGATCAGAAAATGAATATCTGGGATTTGTTGCTGAATAATCTGGGCAGCTTTGGCAATAATTGGTAGTAATCTTTGGATCTCTTGACGGCGAGATGCAGGAAGTAAAGTAACGATAGGCCGTTCTGGAGCTAAATTGAGATGTTGACGAGCAACTGTGCGATCGCCCTTCCCGTCTAGCTTATCCAACATAGGATGACCTACCCAGGTAACATCAATGCCTTTTTGCTGATAATACGTTGCTTCTTGAGGAAATACAGCCAACAATTTATCCACAAACTCAACTAATTTTGGTGCATGACCCAATTTTGGTACAGCCCAATCCTGAGGAGCAATATAGTAAACAATCGGCACTGAAGGTAAGTATTTTTTGACGTGATTGCCAATGGCAATATTCGGTGCAGCATAGTCAATGAGAACCACAGCATCGGGAGGGTTCTGCTGAAGATACTGCTTAGCGTAATTTTGTAGTTTGATAGTCGGCAGAATAAAAGGCAAAGCTTCTAAAATTCCTACCGAACCAATTCCAGTTGTGTTGCCTAACAGCGTCGCCCCAGCTTGTTCCATGCGATCGCCACCTAAAGCCAGAACTTCCAATTCCAGATTTAATTCAGCGGCCCGTTTCCTAAGAGCTTCGGTTAAAATCGCCCCTTGCAAATCACCTGAAACTTCTCCTGTACTAATAAATATACGCATACTTTATGGGTTGAGGGACGATAGTGTGACTAGTTGAGAATCACCTAACTAATTAACTGATCGATCACTAAACCAAAACAAAACCCTAGTTCCATGAAGTATCACTTGCAACCTAAGAAGCTCCGATAAGAGATAAAACAAGGTTTGAGTTTTGAGTAAAGCAGCCAACCCAATATCTCAGAGTTAATTACGAAACCACTAGGCTAACTACTCACTAAACAATCTGAAATAAAGAGAATTACAAAACTCTTTAATCGGAAAAGTAATAAAAGTTAGGGGATTGATAGTCACGATAATATTGCGATTATCTTGCTTGGCTTGTTTGACAATGCTCTTAGCTACTTTTTCAGCAGACATGATGCCAATGGGGTTTAGATTACTCTTAAAAGGCCCTAAGATCAACTTCCGCACAATACATGGTGCATCCAGACGACGCAAGGTAATTAGATCGCCTAGAGTCCTTTTACTGAGTTCGTAGAGAGGGCTAAAAGCAGGATTCGATTCTGCTTCTGAGGTATTGAGCCAGATTTCTTTGGTAGCAACGTCTTGATTATTACGTATGGTTTGGAAAAAGAGTTCCATTAGACGCAACTGCGAAAAAGCATTAACCTCATAGGATTGATTAATTGCTTGGTCATTTCTGGCATTGCCAACATTGACACCATGATTGAGGATTAGAATATCAATTTTTTCCAGGAGATCTGCTAATTCTTGTTCTTGTCCCGTTGTCCAAGATTGGGTCTTAACTGGCTTAGTTTCACCATCAAGGAAAATCTCTGATCCTGAAGTAGTCAAGGCGGTAACTCTAGCACCTGCAAGCTTTAATTCTTTAAGTAAAGCTTTACCTAAAGTACCTGATGCTCCTGTAACTGCGACTTTTTTCCCTTTAAGCGAGAGAGCCGTCCCCATAACTTTATCTACCAAAGTAAAAGTACCTGAAAAATAAGCATTCTGATCATCGAAATGATGTCGCCAGTGGTAAGGACGGTTGACAAACCAAGATGCTGGTAACGCTTCAAATTCTCCTGGACTGTGAGTAATATCAGTTAACTCATGAACACCAGGAACCCCCATCCCCCTGGCAACTGCTCCAGCTAAAAACATGACAGTATAGGCAGAACCAGCCCCACCGAGCCAACCATAGGGCAAATGATAGCTATAAGCCACACTCCAAGGTAATAAGCTAAAAGCGAGCATTACCAATGCCTCTGGCACGTCGTTATACCAATGAGCCTGACGATAAATTGTTTCGTTAACAGGGGTTAAATCCCGCTTAAAAACCTTGTGATGCCAAACATGGAGCTTATACAGAGGTTGCCAGACGTGAGATAGAGCATGATAAACATCTCGAACCAATTCTACCCAGAGAATAGATACAAATGCGATCGCTAAAGTTGGGGTTAAACCAGGCATACTTAAAGTTATTTTTTATTACTTTAGATAAATTAAAGTTTGAGTCCATTTCCTATTTTGGACTAATTTCTGGGATAAATCTGCCTAATTTTGCTTAATTGACAACAAAAATATTTTTTGGGGCTGGCTTTTAGCCCATTCTTACTTTACAAAATCTCAAAAAAATTAATAAACAACAATCTTAGATACAATAGTTACTACTAAGTCCTTCATGATCCTCACTAGAAGCAGAGATTACATAAGCTATGGCGGAGAAGTTGCCCCAAAACCAAGAGCAAGACCTTATAGGGTCTTTTTTATCGGAATGGATCGATCCTGAAGCTGAAACAGCAGAATGGAATGATGAATTTTTCCAGGGAACAGCGGGCAGAAGGAAAAAGGCAGCTTTTGTTTTGATGCTTATTTGGCTAAGCACTATTGGTCTGCATTACGTTTCCTGGGGCTACACTTTAGTCTTGTCAATTACCGGACTAGTGGCAATTCATTTACTACGTCTCGTCTTAGCTCGACGCAAACCTGCACCTCAACCTTTAAGTGATCGCAATTTAGACTTAGCTCCTACGGTTTCTCTGATGGTAGCTGCCAAAAACGAAGAGGCTGTAATTGCTAATTCCGTCGAAATGCTTTGTAGTCTTGATTATCCCTTGGATAAGTATGAAGTGTGGGCCATCGATGATCACAGTAGCGATAGCACTGGAGAAATCTTAGACCACTTGGCAACTCAGTATCCTCAATTAAAAGTGGTTCATCGCCCAGCCAATGCAGGAGGTGGCAAGTCTGGAGCTTTGAATCAGGTTTTAACTCTGACCAAAGGAGAAATTGTTGGGGTCTTTGATGCTGATGCAGGAGTCGAACCAGACCTCCTAAGAAAAGTAGCGCCAATGTTTGCACAACCTGACATGGGTGCAGTCCAAGTCCGAAAAGCGATCGCAAACGATACAGATAACTTTTGGACAAAGGGTCAGGCAGCAGAAATGCTCCTCGATGCCAGAGTCCAACAAACCAGAATTGCTCTTGGCGGTGTTGGAGAACTTAGAGGTAACGGTCAATTTGTGCGCCGTTCTGCTTTACATAGTTGTGGTGGTTGGAATGAAGAAACCATCACTGACGACCTCGACCTAACAATTCGCTTGCACCTAGATAATTGGAAAATTGGCTTATTGCTTAATCCTGCCGTCACAGAGGAAGCGGTAACTACAGCTATTGCTCTTTGGCATCAACGTAATCGTTGGGCAGAGGGAGGTTACCAAAGATACCTCGACTATTGGCGTTATATCTTTCGCGATCGCTTTGGGTTTGTCAAACGCTTTGATCTAGTCTGTTTTGTCTTGTTACAGTACATTCTACCGGCAGCTAATATCCCTGATTTACTGATGGTTTTACTGCGTCACGAAGCACCAGTTATTGCACCTCTTAGTTTATTGATTTTCCTATACGGTTCATTCAATATGTTTTTGGGGATCGCTCAAGTACAACGCACTCAGCAAAAGCCTCTCAGTTGGTTTGCTATAGCAGGGCAAACTATTAGAGGGATGATATACATGCTTCACTGGCAATTAGTCATGACTGGAATCACCGTCAGAATGTCCATTCGTCCTAAGAAGCTCAAATGGGTCAAAACAGTTCATGAAGGTAGTATTAGCGAAAGTTTTGAATATTAGTTTGAATATTTGACGCAGTTTTCTAGATTGGACTAGCTAAATGATAAGTTGGCATTAGTACCTAGCCGACTTTATTTACCCATGAGCGATCGCCTTACTACTGACGCCGCAGCAATCCGCAATATTTTTAATAACATTGCTACTGAATATGATGACCTTAATGATCGCTTGAGTCTTGGTCAGCATCGGATTTGGAAGCTGATGAGTATCAAATGGAGCAAACCCCAAGTGGGAGATACAGCCCTAGATCTTTGTTGTGGTAGTGGGGACTTGGCTCTAATGATGGCCAAACAAGTGGGAAAACAAGGTAAAGTAGTAGGCTTAGATTTTCCCTGCGCTCAGCTAGAAATTGCAGCACAGAGAGCAAAAGCTAAA